>NZ_JBEXHC010000001.1:485689-513024 GCF_040607655.1 Streptomyces sp. NPDC005266 | reverse complement strand
CGGGGCCGAGCGGGTGAGCCCGGTCACCGTACGGCCTCCGGCGCCCGCGGGGTGTCCACCTCCCCGGTGCGCTTGAGCTTCTGCCAGGGCAGCAGGCAGGCACAGCGCTGTCACGTCCCGCCGTGTTCCCCCGTCCGCCGGGGCCGAGCGGGTGAGCCCGGTCACCGTACGGCCTCCGGCGCCCGCGGGGTGTCCACCTCCCCGGTGCGCTTGAGCTTCTGCCAGGGCAGCAGGGCACCGGTCGCCGCGGTGACGCAGGAGTGCAGCAGGACCAGATACATCAGCTGGCGGTAGGCGATCTGCTGCAGCGGCAGTACGGCCAGGGCCCGGTAGCGCTCGCGGTCCAGCCGGAACGCGTACGCCGCCCCCAGCAGCTGCACCAGCAGCAGCGCGCCCCACGCCAGCAGCGACCGCACCGGATCGATGAAGATCACCCCGTACAGCGTGAAGAGGTCGATGAGCGGGGCGCACAGCGGGGTGATGATCTGGAAGAGCACCACCAGCGGCATCCCGACCCGGCCGAACCGCCCCGACGGGCCCCGGTCGATCAGCGACCGGCGGTGCTTCCACAGCGCCTGCATGGTGCCGTAGCTCCAGCGGTAGCGCTGCTTCCACAGCTGGCCGAGGGTGCCCGGCGCCTCGGTCCAGGCGCGGGCGTGCTCCTGGTAGACCACCTGCCAGCCGGCCCGGTGCAGGGCGATGGTGATGTCGGTGTCCTCGGCCAGGGTGTCCGCGCTCATGCCCCCGGCGTCCAGCAGCGCGCGGCGGCGGAAGGCGCCGATCGCGCCGGGGATGGTCGGCATGCAGCGCAGCAGGTCGTACATCCGCCGGTCGAGGTTGAAGCCCATGACGTACTCGATGTGCTGCCAGGCGCCGATCAGTCTGCCCCGGTTGCCGACCTTGGCGTTGCCCGCTACCGCGCCGACGAGGGGATCGGCGAAGGGGCGCACCAGCTCGCGGATGGTGGTGGGCTCGAAGACGGTGTCGCCGTCCATCATCACGATGAGCTCATGGCGGGCGTGGGCGATGCCCCGGTTGAGCGCGGCTGGCTTGCCCGCGTTCGGCTGGCGCAGCACCCGCACGTTCGGCAGCGCCATGGCCTCCACGATGTCCGCGGTGCCGTCGGTGGAGCCGTCGTCCACCACCAGGATCTCGATCGGATGAGTGGAGGCGGCCAGCGAGTTCAGGGTGTTGGCGATGCACTCCTTCTCGTTGTAGGCGGGCACGATGACGCTCACCGGATCGGTCACCTCCTGCACCCGGGTCCAGCGCCGCCGCTCCCGGGAGCGCCGGTGCCACCAGGCGAGGACCACCATCAGCAGCAGCCGGCCGACCACCGAGATCCCCACGAGGCCCAGCATCCCGACGAGTGCCGGCAGGGCGTCGTGGGTGAACGCGGCGGCCCAGATGAGCGCCCGGCCCTCCCAGACCCGGGCGGTGGGGGCCGGGTGGTTGGCGCTCCGGGCGCCGAGCGCGCCGGTGATGGTGGTGAAGGAGTAGCCCTTCTTCTTCATCAGGTCGATGTAGTGGCCCAGCGCCTTCACGGTCCGCGAGCGGTTGCCGCCCGCGTCGTGGAAGAGCACGGACGCGCCGTTCTTGCCGTCGGGGGTGGCGTTCTGGACGATCTCCTTGACCGGGGGCCGCTGCCAGTCCTCGCTGTCGGCGTCCACGAACGCGCTGATGTAGCCCTTGGAGCCGATGTGCTGCTGGACCGGCCAGGTGCGGTCGTCCAGCGCGCGGACCTTGGAGGCGTACGGCGCCCGGAAGAGCGAGCTGGTGATGGACGCCGCGCCCGCCAGGGCCAGCTGCGACTGGGCCAGTTCGCGGTCAATCCGGCCCTGGTCCTGGTAGGACAGGTCGACATGGGAGAAGGTGTGCACCCCGATCTCATGGCCCGCGTCCCGCATCCGGCGGACCAGATCCGGATGGCGGACCACCATCTGGCCGAGCACGAAGAAGGTCCCGTGCACCTTGTGGCGGCGCAGCACGTCGAGGATCTCCGGCGTCCAGCGCGGGTCGGGGCCGTCGTCGAAGGTCAGCGCGATGTTCTTGGACGGGATGGCGTGCTCGGTGGCTTTCCCCTTGTGGTCGAAGGTGATCACCGGGCCGCCCTTGCGCAGCCGGTCGGGGACCGTGCGCGAGCCGTGGGAGCGGTGCACCCGGGCGTCGTTGCCGATCTCGGCGTGCAGATAGCCGTCGAGCAGCAGCGCGCAGACGAACGCGAGGAGGGTCGCGAGTGCGAGCACGGTCCGGGTGCGGGCCCGGACCCGGGTGCGGGCCCTGTCGCGGGATCTGGGGCGGACCATGGCGCGGATCGCCGTACGGGGTTCGGTGCGCGGTTTGTCGGTACGGCGCGGACGCGGCAGCCTCGGCTGTCTGCCGCCGGTCATGACGCCTCGTCCTCGGTCTGCGCATGGCCGGCGCCATCGGCCTCGACGTCGTCATGGGCCCCGGCCCCGGATCCGGCCCCGGCTCCGGCGGGGTTCTTGGTGTCGGCCGGCTTCTGGGGAGTCCGCGGGTTCTTGGGGCCGTTGGGGTGATGGCTGTGGCCCGGGCTCTTGGCGGAGCTCTTGGAGGGGGGTTTGGCGCCGGCGGAAGGCTTCTTCGAAGGGCCGGGCTTGTCCACGGGCGGCTTGGCGGAGTGACCGGCGCCCGGGCGCGTATGCGCCGGGGAGGGGTGCCGGGGTGACGGACGCTCGGCATGCCGGGGTTTGCCGCCGGGCGCGTGGCCGGTGGGCCGGGGGTGCGCCGGGACGGGCCGGGGCGCCACGGTGTGCCGCGTGGAGGTGGCCGGCTGCGGCGGCGCGGGGCGCGGCTGGGTGGTGACGGCGTGCCAGGTGGCGGGCTGCCGGGCGGCCAGCGGGCGCGGCTGCGCGGGGGAGTGCCGGTGCTCAGGGCGCAGCCTGCTCTGACGGTGGTTCGGGGTGTGCTCGGCGGTGGGTCTCCGTGCGCCCGAGTGCCCGTCCGGAGCGCTCTTCGGCTCCCGCCCGAACGCCTCGGTGGCGAGAGGGCGCCCCGGGATCAGCGTCTCGGGGGCGAGGGCCGTACCGCCTACGAAGCCCACTCCCAGGACCGCCGAGTAGCCGAGGCAGACGGCCCCCGCGACCACGCCCGCATGCCGCACCAGCCGGCCACGGCGTCCGGAGAGGTCCACGAACACGGGCCCCTTCCTGACCACCTCAGGGCGGAGGGGGCGCGACGGTGCGCGCTCGGCCACATCTGACTGAGGATCCATACCCGAGAGGCTAGTCCAGAAAATACGACATGCGACATATAAGTCAAACATGCGGTGTGTCATAGTTCGTGACGGTTCATGGAGTGTGCGAGGTTGGCAGAGGAGAACGGCACGGGCGGCGGAGGTCCCCGGTGCCGCACGAACGGACCGCACCTTGGACCGCAAGGAGGAGCCAGAGCCATGAGGGCCAGCCCCCGCATGAGCGGAATCGCCGTGGCCGCCGCGGTGGTCTGCGCCACCATCGCCGTATGGGCCGGCGAAGAGAAGTCGTCCGAGCCGCACGCCGCGCCCTCACTGCCCCAGACGTCGGCCCCCGCCCCGCCCCGCCCCGCCGACTTCGTCCCCTACGTCAGCGCCTGGGCGGACTCGGCGTACGACATGACCGCCGCGGCGGCGCGCGGCGTCAGGGAGTTCACGCTGGGCTTCATCGTCGCGGGCGAGGGCTGCGACCCGGTCTGGGACGGCGGCACCGCGCTCGACGACCAAGCGCTGCAATCCCGTATCGAGGCCGTACGCCGAGCGGGTGGCGACGTACGGATCTCCTTCGGCGGCGCCGAGGGCACGGAGCTGGCCACCGCCTGCACCGACATCCCCGAACTCGCGGCCGCCTACACCGCTGTGATCGAGCGCTACGGGGCGACCAAGGTCGATTTCGACATCGAGGGTGACGGGCTCGCCGACGCCGACGCGACCGCCCGCCGGGTGCAGGCCCTCGCGCTGCTGCTGCGCACCCACGAGGGCCTGGACGTCTCCTTCACCCTGCCCGCCATGCCCAACGGGCTGACCCCGGAGAGCCTCGCCCTGCTGGAGCAGGCCAAGGAGCAGGGCATCACCCCGTCGGCCGTCAACATCATGGCGATGAACTACAGCGGTGACCACACCGGCGACATGGGCGACTACGCCGTCCAGGCGGCCACCGCCGCCCAGGCCCGGGTCCGCGAGGTGCTCGGCCTGTCCGACGCCGACGCCTGGAAGAGGCTCGGCGTGACGCCGATGATCGGGATCAACAACGTCACCGGCGAGATCTTCACCCTGGAGGACGCGGCCGGCCTCGCCCGCTTCGCCGCCGAGAAGGGCATCGGGCGGCTCTCGATGTGGTCCGCCGAACGCGACCAGCCGTGCGACCCGGAGGCCAGTGGCACCCCGGACGGCGAGTCGGGCCCTGACCAGAGTGACCAGAGCGAGGCGGGTGCGCCCAACACCCGGTGCAGCGGTATCGCGCAGCGACCGGGGGACTTCGAGGTGGCGCTGAAGGGCTGACGGAACCGGGAGGGGCCGCACGGCCCCTCCTCGCCGTCATTCCGCAAGGAGAAGGCGTCCGGTTCCGGTATCTACCAGGGTGGATTCCCGACGGATTCCCCTGCTTCTACGGCGTGGGGTCTTCCGGTTTTGACCTCTGGCCACCTTCCGGAGAAGGCCTGCGGGGGCGCGTAGGGGTTGGGGGCGGTTACGCCAGGCCGGGACCGCGCACCGGGATGCTGGTGAACGTCGGCTGAGCGGGTTCCTGCGGGCTGAAGAAGTCGTTCCCCTTGTCGTCCACCACGATGAACGCGGGGAAGTCCTCGACCTCGATCTTCCAGACCGCCTCCATGCCCAGTTCCTCGTACTCCAGGACCTCGACCTTCTTGATGCAGTCCTGCGCCAGCCGGGCCGCCGGGCCGCCGATCGAGCCCAGGTAGAAGCCGCCGTGCGCGTTGCACGCCTTGGTGACCTGCTGGGAGCGGTTGCCCTTGGCCAGCATGACCAACGAGCCGCCCGCCGCCTGGAACTGCTCGACGTACGCGTCCATCCGGCCCGCGGTCGTCGGCCCGAAGGAGCCCGAGGCATAGCCCTCGGGGGTCTTGGCCGGACCCGCGTAGTAGACCGCGTGGTCGCGCAGGTACCGCGGCATCTCCTCGCCCCCGTCCAGCCGCTCCTTGATCTTGGCGTGGGCGATGTCGCGGGCCACGACCAGCGGACCGGTGAGCGAGAGTCGGGTCTTGACGGGGTGCCTGGTCAGCTCGGCGCGGATCTCGTCCATGGGCCGGTTGAGGTCGATCCGTACGACGTCGCTCTCCTCGAGCTGCTCGTCCGTCGTCTCCGGCAGGAAGCGCGCCGGGTCGGTCTCCAGCTGCTCCAGGAACACGCCCTCGGGCGTGATCTTCGCGAGCGCCTGGCGGTCGGCGGAGCAGGAGACGGCGATCGCGACCGGGCAGGACGCGCCGTGCCGGGGCAGCCGGACGACCCGTACGTCATGGCAGAAGTACTTGCCGCCGAACTGCGCGCCGATCCCGATCTTCTGCGTCAGCTCGAAGACCTTCTCCTCCAGCTCCTTGTCGCGGAAGCCGTGGCCGGTCGGGGAGCCCTCGGTGGGCAGCTCGTCCAGGTAGTGCGCGGAGGCGTACTTCGCGGTCTTGAGCGCGTACTCGGCGCTGGTGCCGCCGACCACGATCGCCAGGTGGTACGGCGGGCAGGCGGCCGTGCCCAGCGAGCGGATCTTCTCCTCCAGGAACTTCATCATCGATGCCTCGTTCAGCACCGCCTTCGTCTCCTGGTAGAGGAAGGACTTGTTCGCCGAGCCGCCGCCCTTGGCCATGAAGAGGAACTTGTACGCGCCGCCGTCGGTCGCGTACAGCTCGATCTGGGCCGGCAGGTTGGAGCCGGTGTTCTTCTCCTCCCACATGGTCAGCGGGGCCATCTGGGAGTAGCGCAGATTGAGCTTGGTGTACGCGTCGAAGACGCCGCGCGACAGGGCCGCCTCGTCGCCGCCTTCCGTGAGCACGTTCTGGCCGCGCTTGCCCATGACGATGGCGGTGCCGGTGTCCTGGCACATGGGGAGCACACCGGCCGCCGCGATGTTCGCGTTCTTCAGCAGGTCGAGCGCGACGAAGCGGTCGTTGGCGCTGGCCTCGGGGTCGTCGAGGATCCGCCGGAGCTGGGCGAGGTGCGCGGGGCGCAGGTAGTGCGAGATGTCGTGCATCGCCTCGGCGGCCAGCTTGCGCAGCGCCTCCGGCTCGACCTTGAGGAAGGTGCGCCCGTCGGCCTCGAAGGTGCTCACGCCCTCGGAGGTCACCAGGCGGTACGGCGTGGTGTCCTCTCCCAGGGGCAGCAGGTCCGCATAGGCGAACCCAGGGTGGGCAGGGCGGGAAACGGGGGGCATCGCGGCCATTCCTCACTCGACGGGGCTACGGCTGTCATCGTCGACAGCGCGTCCATAAGCGTAGAACGGGGCCGGGGAGCGCGAGCTGTGAGGTAGGGCTCAGTGGGCGGGCTCAGTGGGCACGATGACTCTCGCCCCCTAGTCGCGATAGATCGCGACTGGGTAGTCTGAGCGCGTGGATGAGCAGCAGCCGGTGCCCCTGACCAAGTCCGCCCCCGCCTCCGTGCCCGCGCCCGCCCCGGCGTCGGCGCTTCGCGCCTCCGACGCGGATCGCGATCGGATCGCGGACATCCTGCGGGAGGCCCTCGCCGAGGGGCGGCTTCAGCCCGAGGAACACGCCGAGCGGATCGACGCGGTCTACCGGGCCAAGACCGTCGGCGAACTGGAGCCCCTGGTCCGTGATCTGCCGGCCGCCCCCGTCCGCGGCGCCGGGCCGGCGGGGCCCGGGCGTGACGCGGAGGCCGGGGGCCGGCCCCGTACCTCGCCCCAGGCGGAGAACCTGGTGGCGATCTTCGGCGGTGCGATGCGCAAGGGCCGCTGGCGGGTCAGGCGCCGTACGAACGTCTTCGCGCTCTTCGGCGGCGTCGAGATCGACCTCACCGAGGCGGTCTTCGAGCAGCGCGAGATCGTCATCCATGCCTCAGTGGTCTTCGGCGGTGTGGAGATCAAGGTCCCGGAGAACGTCACGGTGCACGGCTCGGGCGCCGGGATCTTCGGTGGTTTCGACGTCGCGACGTACGAGGCGCCGGATCCGGACGCCCCGGTCATCCAGGTCAGCGGCTTCGCGTTCTTCGGCGGTGTCGAGGCCAAGCCGAAGCGGGGAAAACGGCTCAAGAACCTGCGGGCGTAACGCCCGAAGAACGGCCGAGCGGAGCTAATTTCCGGGCGGGGCAACAGTGTGCATAAGCGCGCGCACAGCGGGTAAGGCTTGGTGCATCGTCTCTCGTACGGCTGATGGGGGTGTCAAGGGGGCCGTACGGCGCGAGGCGGGCAAGGGTGACCACCGGAGCCGTCGTCAGGAGTAGACCGTGCTGCAACCGCATCAGCCCCTGCTGGAAGCCGCCGTGCCCCCGCAGCGCATCCCCGCTCGGGAACAAGCCGGACCCTGGCACTCGGAGGCGGTGTGCCGCCGGGACGAGGCCGGGCTGTTCTTCGCTCCTTCCAAGGAGCCCACGGCTGCGAGGCTGTCGCGGGAGGAGGCCGCCAAGCGTGTCTGCGCGCGCTGCCCGGTCATGGTCGAGTGCCGGGAGCACGCCCTGCTCCAGCCCGAGCCGTACGGGGTGTGGGGCGGCCTGACCGCGGCCGAGCGCCGGGTCGTGCTGGCCCGCCGCCGGCGCCGGGAGGCCGAGCTGCAGCGTGCCGTGCGGGTCGCCGCCGCAGGGTGAACGTTTCGGTTGACGGGCCGGGCTCCGCCGGGAAGGCGGGACCCGGCCCGTGGCATGCCCGCACACCCGCACACCCGCACCCGCGGGCACGGGGGCGGCATGGGTGGCTCGGCTCAGCGGGCGCGCTCGAAGTCGACCGAGGCATAGGCGCGCAGCTTGGACAGCCGGTGGGTGGAGTCGATCTGCCGGATCGTGCCGGACTTGGACCGCATGACCAGCGACTGGGTGGTAGCGGTCTCCGCGCGGTACCGCACCCCGCGCAGCAGATCGCCGTCGGTGATCCCGGTGGCGACGAAGAAGACGTTGTCGCCGCTGACCAGGTCGTCGGTGGTCAGCACCTTGTCGAGGTCATGGCCCGCGTCGATGGCGCGCTGCCGCTCGTCGTCGTCCTTGGGCCACAGCTTGGCCTGGATGGTGCCGCCGAGGCACTTGATCGCGCAGGCCGCGATGATGCCCTCCGGGGTGCCGCCGATGCCCAGCAGCAGATCCACGCCGGTGCCCTCGCGCACAGCCATGATCGCGCCGGCCACGTCGCCGTCGGAGATGAACTTGATCCGGGCGCCCGCCTCGCGGATCTCCTTGACGATGCCCTCGTGCCGGGGGCGGTCGAGGACCACCACGGTCACGTCCTCCGGGCTGGACCTCTTCGCCTTGGCGATCCGGCGGATATTGACGCCGGGGGGCGCGGTGATGTCGACGAACTCGGCGGCCTCGGGGCCGGTGGCGAGCTTGTCCATGTAGAAGACCGCCGACGGGTCGAACATGGTGCCGCGCTCGGCGACCGCGAGCACGGAGACGGCGTTGGCCATGCCCTTGGCGGTGAGCGTGGTGCCGTCCACGGGGTCCACGGCCACGTCGCACTCCGGGCCGGTCCCGTCGCCCACGCGCTCACCGTTGAAGAGCATCGGGGCTTCGTCCTTCTCCCCTTCGCCGATGACCACGACGCCGTTCATCGACACGGTGTGCACGAGGGAGCGCATCGCCTTGACGGCGGCGCCGTCCGCGCCGTTCTTGTCGCCGCGGCCCACCCAGCGGCCGGAGGCCATGGCCCCCGCTTCGGTGACCCGGACGAGCTCCAGGGCGAGGTTGCGATCGGGAGCCGCGGGGCTGACCTCGAGCTGGGACGGCAGATGATGCTCGGTCATCGGAGCGCACCTTTCTGTACGGCGACGGCCGGAGGGCCCCTCCTCGCCGAAGACGCGCGAGGGGGAGAGGGTGCTCATGACTTTATCCGCTTATCGCCAGGGCGAGCAGTGGGCCCCACGTCTGAGCACGGCCCTGTTGCGGGGTGTGCCGGGCGGATGAGGGACGATAGGGGCGTGGCAGGTATGCGAGGCAAAGAGACGGTCCGGGACATGGTGCTGTCGCTGGCGGCGATCGGCGTCGTCGCGGCGGCCATCTATGTCTTCGGCATTCCGCACGACGAGGGCGACAAGGGCGCCGGCGTCAAGACAGTCGACTACCGGGTGGAGCTGGGCACGGCCCGGCGCGCGGCACCGTATGCGGTCTCCGCTCCCGAGCCCGGCGCTCTGCCCAAGGGCTGGCGTGCGACCTCGGTCACCTACCGCCCCACGGCCCCCGGCAGCGGCGCGGGAGAGGGCGGCGCGCTCTGGCACCTCGGCTTCCTGGACCCGGACCAGCAGTACGTCGCCGTCGAGCAGAGCGACGGCCGGCCGGTGCCGTTCATCGACGACGTCACCCAGCAGGCGCGGGAGACGAAGCACAAGCAGCGGATCGCCGGCAAGGAGTGGACCCGCTACGAGGGCGACAAGTACGACGCGCTGGTGAGCCGGGAGCCGGGTGTGACCACGGTGGTCGCAGGGACGGCGTCGTACGGGCAGCTGACGAAGATGGCCGCCGCGCTCGCCCCCAAGAAGGGCTGAGCACGGCGGCCGGGTGCCGCGGAGGCCGTCAGACCGTGGTGACGACCTGGTCGTAGTCCAGGCGCGGGCCACGCGGGTACGAGGCGTTTTCGCCCGGCTTGCCGATGTTGATCACCATCAGCGGGGTGTGGTCGTCGTCCAGGAACTCCTTCTGGACGCCGGCGGCGTCGAACCCGGTCATCGGGCCCGCGGCCAGACCGGCGGCGCGGATGCCCAGGATGAAGTAACCGGCCTGCAGCGAGGCATTGAGCGCCGCGGACTGCTGACGGGCGGTGCGCTCGGCGAAGAAGAGCTCCTTGGCCTGCGGGAAGGCCGGGAAGAGGGCCGGCAGCTCCTCGTGGAACTCATTGTCCGCGGCGAGGATCGCGACCAGCGGGGCGGTGGCGGTCTTGGGCTGGTTGCCCTCGGCCATGTGGGCGACCAGGCGCTCCCGGGCCTCGGGGGAGCGGACCAGGACGACCCGCAGCGGCGACTGGTTGAAGGCGGTCGGCGCGTACTTGACCAGGTCGTAGATCGCCTGCACCTGCTCCTCGGTCACCGGCTCGTCGGTGAAGGTGTTGGCGGTGTGGGCCTCGCGGAAGAGCAGGTCCTGGGCGGCGGGGTCAAGGGTGAGAGTCATGGAAAGAAACCTCTGCGTAAGCGGGGACGTCGCTGACGACACCCACTGTACGGCAATAGATTAACTTTCAACTAAAGCGGGCCGAGGCACCGCCCGACGATCAGCCCTCGCCCTCGTCCCCCGCGCCGCCCCCGCCGTGCGACTCGGCCAGCGCCGCGTCCAGCCGCGCCCGCGCGCCCTCCAGCCAGTGGCGGCAGACCTTCGCCAGCTCCTCACCGCGCTCCCACAGCGCCAGCGACTCCTCCAGGCTGGTGCCGCCCGCCTCCAGCCGGCGCACGACCTCGACCAGCTCGTCGCGCGCCTGCTCATAGCCCAGCGGGGACTGCTCGTCCCCCTGCCCGGCCGCCTTCTTCTCGTCCGTCTTCGCCATGTCCCTCACCCTATTCAGCCGGTCCGACAGCCACCCGCACGGTGAACTCGCCCTCGGAGACCCGCGCCCGCAGCTCCTCGTCCACCGTCACCTCGTCCGCCGCCCGCACCACCGATCCGTTTCCGTGCTGCAGCACCGCATAGCCGCGCCGCAGCGTCGCGGCGGGGGAGAGCGCCACCACCCGGGCACGGGTGTGCGTCAGCTCCGAATCCGCCCGGTCCAGCAGATGGCCCAGGCACCGCCGGGCGCGGTCGAGCACCGCCGCGATCTGCTCCGCGCGCTCGTCCACCATCCGGTGCGGCTGCTGCATGCACGGCCGGGCCAGCGCCGCCGTGAGCCCCCGCTCCTCCCGGTCCAGCACCCCGTTCACACTGCGCAGGGCGCGCTCGCGCAGATGCTGGATCCGCACCAGCTCCTCGCCCACATCCGGCACCACCTTCTTCGCCGCGTCGGTGGGGGTGGAGGCGCGCAGATCGGCGACCAGGTCGAGCAGCGGCGAGTCCGGCTCATGGCCGATCGCGGAGACCACCGGCGTACGGCACGCCGCCACGGCCCGGATCAGCTGCTCGTCGGAGAACGGCAGCAGATCCTCCACGCTGCCGCCGCCGCGTGCCACCACGATCACCTCCACCTCCGGCAGCGCGTCCAGCTCCTTGACCGCCTCGATCACCTGCGGCACCGCGTGCACCCCCTGCACCGCCACATTGCGCACCGCGAAGCGGACGGCGGGCCAGCGCAGCCGTGCGTTCTCCAGCACATCGCGCTCGGCGGCCGAGGCGCGCCCGCAGACCAGCCCTATCAGCCCGGGCAGAAAGGGCAGCGGCTTCTTGCGGTCGGCGGCGAACAGCCCCTCGGCCGCCAGCGCCTTCTTCAGCTGCTCAAGACGCGCCAGCAGCTCGCCGACCCCGACCGGCCTGATCTCGGTGGCCCGCAGGGACAGCTGACCGCGCGGCGCGTACCACTCGGGCTTGGCGTGCACCACGACCCGGGCGCCCTCGGAGACCGTGTCCGCGATCTTGTCGAAGACGGCGCGGAAGCAGGTGACGGTCAGCGAGATGTCGTACGACGGGTCGCGCAGCGTCAGGAACACCACCCCGGCGCCGGGGCGCCGGGACAGCTGGGTGATCTGCCCCTCGACCCACACCGCCCCGAGCCGGTCGATCCACCCCCCGATCAGCCGAGACACCTCGCCGACCGGGATCGGCTCCTGTGCGGACGTGTTGACAGCCATGACCGCGAGGGTAGCGGCCACCGCCGACAGCACCCCCGGTTCGCGCCCCTACCATGGGGGACATGACTGCAACCTCCGCCCGCCGGGTCCTGCTCGCCGCCCCGCGTGGCTACTGCGCCGGCGTCGACCGTGCCGTGATCGCCGTCGAGAAGGCCCTGGAGCAGTACGGCGCGCCGATCTATGTGCGCAAGGAGATCGTCCATAACAAATACGTCGTCCAGACCCTGGAGAAGAAGGGCGCGATCTTCGTCGACGAGACGGAGGAGGTGCCCGAGGGATCCATCGTGATCTTCTCGGCGCACGGTGTCGCGCCGGTCGTCCACGAGGAGGCGGCCCAGCGCAAGCTGGCCACCATCGACGCGACCTGCCCGCTGGTCACCAAGGTCCACAAGGAAGCCGTCCGGTTCGCCAAGGACGACTACGACATCCTCCTGATCGGCCACGAGGGCCATGAGGAGGTCATCGGCACCAGTGGCGAGGCGCCGGACCACATCACCCTGGTCGACGGTCCGGACGATGTGAAGAACGTCGAGGTCCGCGACGAGTCCAAGGTCGTCTGGCTGTCCCAGACCACCCTCTCGGTCGACGAGACCATGGAGACCGTGGACGCGCTCAAGGAGCGCTTCCCGCAGCTCATCAGCCCGCCCAGCGACGACATCTGCTATGCCACCCAGAACCGCCAGACCGCGATCAAGCAGGTGGCCGCCGAGTCCGACCTGGTCATCGTCGTCGGCTCCAAGAACTCCTCCAACTCGGTCCGGCTGGTCGAGGTCGCGCTCGGCGCCGGCGCCAAGGCCGGTCATCTGGTCGACTACGCGAGCGAGATCGACGAGGCGTGGCTGGAGGGCGTGAGGACGGTCGGCGTGACCTCGGGCGCCTCCGTGCCGGACGTGCTCGTCGAGGGCGTCCTGGAGTGGCTGGCGGAGCGCGGCTTCGGGGACGTGGAGGTCGTCCAGCCCATGCAGGAGAGCCTGACCTTCTCGCTCCCCAAGGAGCTGCGCCGGGACCTGCGGGCCGAGGCGGCCCTGACGGCCGGCACGGCCGGTCCCGCGGCGGGAGGGTCCGAGCGGTGACCACCGGAGGCGGCGGTCCCGCCGCGCAGGTGTTCGGTGTCGACATCGGCGGCTCCGGGATCAAGGGCGCGCCGGTCGACCTGGACCGCGGCGACCTCGCCGACGAGCGCCACAAGGTGCTCACCCCGCGGCCGTCCACGCCCGACGCGGTCGTGGACGGCGTGGTGGAGGTGACCCGGCACTTCCAGTGGTCCGGCGGGCCGGTCGGGGTGACCTTCCCCGGCGTGGTGACGGACGGGACGATCCGTACCGCCGCCAACGTCGACAAGAGCTGGATAGGCGTCGATCTGGTCGCCATGCTCGGCGAGCGGCTGGGCTGCCCGGTCACGGTGCTGAACGACGCGGACGCCGCCGGGGTCGCCGAGATGACCTTCGGCGCGGGCCGCGGACGCAGGGGCACGGTGATCGTGCTCACCTTCGGCACCGGCATCGGCAGCGCGGTCTTCACCGGCGGACACCTGGTGCCCAACACCGAACTGGGCCATCTGGAGCTCCATGGCCACGAGGCGGAGAAGCACGCCTCCAGCAAGGCCAAGGAGGACCACGACCTGAGCTGGGAGCAGTGGGCGCACCGGGTGCAGACCTACCACCAGCACCTGGAGATGCTCTTCTCGCCGGAGCTGTTCGTGATCGGCGGCGGGGTGAGCCGCAAGGCCCACAAGTTCCTGCCGCTGATCGAGGGGGTCAGAGCCGAGATCGTGCCTGCGCAGCTGCAGAACAACGCGGGGATCGTGGGAGCCGCGATGGCCGCGGCCGAGTCTGCCGGCGGCGCTGGATGACCAGCGCGGCCCGGCGTACGAGCACGATCAGCGCCGTCAGCAGCGTCCCGGCGTAGAGCCAGCCGGCGTTCAGGGACAGCGCGGTGAAGACGCCCACCGCCTGGCCGCCGAACCCCCGCGCGCCGTCGTTGATCGGCACCAGCCCGACCGTGTAGGCCAGCGGCACCGTCACCGGCCCGGCGAGCAGATCGGCGGGGCGCACCCACAGCCCGCAGGCCAGGCACGCCAGCAGGAAGAAGACGCTGTACACGGTCACGGAGCCGGAGAACAGCAGCCCGTCCACGCATCCGACCCCCAGCATGGCCAGCGGGGTCAGCAGCCCCGCCCCGAGCCCGGTGAGGCGGGGGCTGGGCAGTGTGCGGCCGCGCAGGGCGGTGCGCAGCGAGGCGGCCCCGCCGCCCGCGCCGGCCGGGTCGCCGCGCCGCCCCGGAGCGCGCGGCGCCCTCGGCGCCCGGGAGGCGGCACCCGCGCCGCCTCTGCTCTGCCCCGCGCTCCGGCCTCGGCCCGTATACGTGTCGTCCGCGGCCGGGCGGGGCGGCGGGGCCGCCGCACGGCGGGGCGTACGTGTGCTGTAGTACTCCACCCGACCAACGTAGGTCGACGGAGGGTGGGAATCCGCCTATGGACACGCCTTCGCAGGACCTTGGCAGTGTGTTCGACCGATGATCGGCCCGGGTGGGTGATCGGATGCGGCCCCGTAGACTGGTGGACCGGCCCCCCGGGGCCCGTCCCTGACCTCACATTCTCGCTACGGGAAGTCGCCAACGTGTCGCTCACGATCGGAATCGTCGGTCTGCCGAATGTCGGCAAGTCGACCCTGTTCAACGCCCTGACCAAGAACGACGTGCTGGCGGCCAACTACCCGTTCGCCACCATCGAGCCCAACGTCGGCGTCGTGGGCGTCCCCGACCCCCGCCTCGACAAGCTCGCCGAGCTCTTCGGCTCGGCCCGCAAGCTCCCCGCCACCGTCGACTTCGTCGACATCGCCGGGATCGTCAAGGGTGCGTCGGAGGGCGAGGGCCTGGGCAACAAGTTCCTGGCGAACATCCGTGAGTCCGACGCCATCTGCCAGGTCATCCGCGCCTTCAAGGACGAGAACGTCGTCCATGTCGACGGCAAGGTCTCGCCCAAGAGCGACATCGAGACGATCAACACCGAGCTGATCCTCGCCGACCTCCAGACCATCGAGAAGGTGCTGCCGCGCCTGGTCAAGGAGTCCCGGATCCAGAAGGACAAGCAGGCCCAGGTCAAGGCCGTCGAAGAGGCCAAGGCCATCCTCGACGAGGGCCGCACCCTCTTCTCCGCCGGCATCGTCCAGGGCAGCGAGCGCGCCGCCGTCCTCCATGAGCTGCACCTGCTCACCACCAAGCCCTTCCTCTACGTCTTCAACGTCGACGAGGAAGAGCTGATCGACGAGTCCTTCAAGGCCGAGCAGCGCGCCCTCGTCGCCCCGGCCGAGGCGATCTTCCTCAACGCCAAGCTGGAAGCCGACCTCGCCGAGCTCGACGACGAGGAGGCCCTCGAGCTCCTCCAGTCCGTGGGCCAGGAAGAGCCGGGCCTGGCCACCCTCGCCCACGTCGGCTTCCGCACCCTGGGCCTCCAGACCTATCTCACCGCAGGCCCCAAGGAATCGCGCGCCTGGACCATCAAGCGGGGCGCCACGGCCCCGGAGGCCGCCGGTGTGATCCACACCGACTTCCAGAAGGGCTTCATCAAGGCCGAGGTCATCTCCTTCGAGGAACTGGTCGAAACGGGCTCGGTTGCCGAAGCCCGCGCGGCCGGCAAGGCCCGTATGGAGGGCAAGGACTATGTGATGCGGGACGGCGACGTCGTGGAGTTCAGGTTCAATGTGTAATTTTTGAATTACTGTACGTTAATGCTGTTCTTTTAATGTGCCGGGTTTGGGGTCGAGTCTTCCGCGCGTGTTTGGCACTATTCGGGACTGGTGACTGTCACTGTTCGGACGGTGCCGTTCGCGGCGCGATTCCGAGTGCACGTCTCCTATGGATCACAGGTGGCTAGACGGTGCGGATGACAGGGGCGGGTTTGATGTCCTGGGCGTCGATGAGGGCGCGGATGTCGTCTGGGTCCGAGGTCCAGATGATGGCGCCGAGGCTGGCTGCCATGGTTACGACGGTGCCGTCGACGATGTTGGAGGTGCCCGCCTTGCCGCAGAGGATTCCTGCGGTTTTGGCGGTTTCGAGGCCGACGGGTACGACGTGGCACCCGGCGAGAAACTTGCCGAGTCTGACCTGACGGCGGGAGTCCCGCCATGCCTGGCTGACGACGATGGACGGGACGTGGATGTCCCGTCCGTCTTCCAGGGCCAGGCTGTGGCGGGCCCACATGCGTCGGTCGTCGTTGTCGATGGCGATGAGTACCCCGGCGTCGTACAGGTAGGGGATGTTCACGCGGCCGAGGCTCCCGCGCTGCTGAGGTACTCGGCGTCGGCGGCGGCCAGGTCCGCGCGGGCGGCGGCGAGCTCTTCCGGGGTGAAGGCGCCGTGTTCGGCCTGCCACTCCTGGATGACGGCCCGGCCGGCCCGCAGGCGCAGCTCGCGTTCGGCTGCTCCGGCGACGAGGCGGGAGAGTGGGATGCCTTCTTCCTCGGCGGCTCCGGCCAGGGCTTCGACCAGGGATTCGTCGAGAGTGATAGTCACCTTCTTGGTAGCCATACATCAACCATAGCGCGGTATGGCCTTCGTGCTGATGCACGGATCACGTGCCGGCGAGCGCGGAGGGCGTGAGCGCATCCAGCGAGGAGGGCCTCGCCGACTCGATGGCCCGCGGTGCTGCGGGTGAGGCTGGGTCCACATTCGCCGGAAAGAGCGGATTAGTGATGAATGTCTTGCTCGACCGTGAGGTGGTGGTGCACGGTTTCGAGCACGGGCCAGGCGAAGGATCGGGGCTTGGGTGGCGAACGGCCAGCGCCCGAGCGAGGCCCTGGCCTTCTCCACCGAGTGCCGACGGTCCGGTTTCGTCAGGATCCGTTGGCAGGTCAGCGCCAAAGCTCGCCGCGATGACTGCCGCACGGTCTTCGTACCGCTCAAGCACCGGGCGGAGGGTGAGTACCGGGACGTCCCGGTAGCCCCGTTCGTCGAGCAGGAGATCGACGACCACCTGTCGCGGTGGGAGCCGGTGCCCGTGGCCTTCACCGGTCAGCGGGGCAGGCGACGGCGACTGGAGGTCTTCTTCGGTCATGGAGCCCCCGTACCCGTTTCCCGTTGTTCGGTGCAGGCGACGCACAGCTCGGCATGCGGCAGGGCCATCACGCGCTCTCGTCCGATGGGGGCGCCGCACGCGGTGCACAGGCCGAAGGTCTGGTCCCGGATGCGGGCAAGGGCGGCGAGGGTCCGGTGCAGGAGGGCTTCGGCGGCCTGGACGCGGATGTGCAGTTCCTGGATGGTGACGGCTTTCGCGCTCGTGTCCGCGGCGTCCAGGTCGCAGTCGGCGCGCAGCGTCGACTCCGTGTCGCGGGCGCCGGCGACCTCCGTGCGGAGCCGGTCTCGCTGAGCGGACAGGGCGGCCGTCGCCGCTTCGAGGTCTTCCGGTCCCAGTGGGCTTCCGTTCGCTCGTGGGCCGTTCATCGCGTACTCCTGCCGTTCCGACCGCTACGGGGCGACGGGGCCGGCGGCGGTGATGGTGACGCGGTCGCCGCGGTCGCACGGCACCAGGGTGGCCGGGAATCCCGGGCGGTGCGTCTCCCAGAGGAAGTCGGAGAGCGGTGAGCGCATGACGGTGTAGTCGTCGTAGTGCACGGGCAGCACGTGGTGCGGCTCCACGGTCTCCACCAGCTCGGCTCCCTGGATGGCGTCCATCGTCACGATCACTCCACCGGGGAATCGCGTGCCGCCGAGGTGGACCACCGCCAGATGTACGTCCGGGCAGCGGCGGGCGATCTGGTGGATGCCCGGGAACATGACGGTGTCGCCGGTGATGTAGAGGCGCAGCCGGACGGGGCCGCCGGGGGTGCCGAACTCCAGCAGGCTGCCCATGACCGGCGGCAGCAGGACATGTACGCCGGCCGGGCCGTGCCGTCCGGGGAGGGCGGTGACCCGTACCTGGGTTTCGTCGCGGATCAGGACGTGGTCGTGCCAGGTGGGCAGGCCGGTCGCGCGGCTGAAGCCGTGCAGCGCCTGGAGGCGCCGGGAGGCGTGCGGGGTGGTGAGGATGGGCAGCGCACGGTCCAGTTTCCGGCGGACGGTGCGGTCCCAGTGGTCCCCGTGCAGATGGGACAGGACCACGGCGTCCAGGTCCGCCGGAAGGTCTTCGATGCGCAGTGCTGGTTCGGTCAGCCGCCGGGAGACCAGCCCTTTGCCCAGGTAGGCGTATTGCCCTCGGTGCAGGAAGTTGGGGTCGGTCAGCAGGGTCAGGGTCCCGTAGCGGATGAGCAGGGTGGCATTGCCGATGAAGAGGATCTCGGCGGCCCCCGGGGGTGGCGCTGAACTCATGGGTCGACCTCCGTCTTCTGTTCCGGCCGGGCTGCCGGGCCGGGACGAGTACCCCTCGGAAGGAGACACGCCCGCGGGCCGATGGGACGAAAGGACCCGGGCGGCGATCAGCGGTGGATCCGGCCTGGTGGCCGGGGAGCCGATGCGGGCAGATAGTGGAAGTGGAGCATTCCTGAAAGATCGGAGGACTCCATGATCGCCCTTGGAATCATTCTTCTCATCATCGGGTTGCTGACGGGCATCCACGTCCTGTGGACCATTGGGATCATCCTCCTTGTCATCGGAGCGATCCTGTGGATCCTGGGCGCTGTCGGGCGGCCGGTCGGCGGACGACGGCACTACTGGTAGCGAAGTCGGCCCTGCGTTGCGCGGCGGCCGGGCTCTTCGGAACCCGGCCGCTCGTTTCTTCACAGAGCTCTGAGACATCGCCGCGGGTGAGCCGAGCCGCTCTTCAGGCCGTCCGGTCAACAAGGCGCTGCCGTCGTCAGGGCATCTTCGGCTTCCCGTCCCGGTAGAGCCAGACCTCGAAGAGATGGCCGAGGTCTTTGCCCGATGCCCGCTCGCACAGGGCGATGAACCGGCCGGTGCCGGCGTTCGCGTGGCGATGATCCTTCAGCCAGGTGCGAAGGATGGTGAAGAAGGTCTTGTCGCCGACCGCCTGGCGGAGTTTGTGGAGGACCATGGCGCCGCGGCCGTAGACGGGCGGGTCCGAGAGGTGCTCGGCGCTGGGCGGGGCGGCGGGCGGGAAGTCCCAGATGCCGTCGGACTCGTCGTCCGTGCCGTCGTAGAAGTCGTCGAAGATCTGCTGGGCGGTGCGGCCGTCGTGGTCCTCCTCCCAGAGCCATTCGGCGTAGGTGGCGAAGCCCTCGTTGAGCCACATGTCCTTCCATGCGCGGGGGGTGACCGAGTCGCCGAACCACTGGTGGGCGAGTTCATGGACGATCAGGGCCTCGTCCGGGGCGCCGTCGAAGTACGGCCTGGTCTGGGTCTCCAGCGCGTAGCCGAGGTCGGGCAGGTGGTCGACGATCAGGCCGGTGGAGGAGAAGGGGTAGCGGCCGAAGGTGCGGCTTCCCCAGTCGATGACGTCGGTGATCTGACCGGGGAGGCGGCCGGTGCCGTCGGCCTCGGTGGGGTCGACGGCGAGGTACTGGGGGGTGCCGTCACCGGTGGTCGTGGTATGGATGTCGAAGCGGCCGATGGCGACGGTGGCGAGGTAGCCGGCCATGGGCTCGCCGCTGTGCCACTGGAAGGTGGTGCGGCCGCCGTGGGTGTCCTGGCGTTTCAGCTCGCCGTTGGAGACAGCGGTGAGGCCCTTGGGGACGGT
This sequence comes from Streptomyces sp. NPDC005266, assembly GCF_040607655.1. Taxonomy (NCBI): domain Bacteria; kingdom Bacillati; phylum Actinomycetota; class Actinomycetes; order Kitasatosporales; family Streptomycetaceae; genus Streptomyces; species Streptomyces sp. NPDC005266. Next base: position 493,536 of record NZ_JBEXHC010000001.1, on the reverse strand, counting down.
GACGGCGATGTCGTACGTGGCCTTGTCGGACGGGTGGTTGTTGCCGGGGAACCAGGTCATGGAGCCGGTCGGCTCGCCGAGGCCCACGGCGCCGTCGTCCGTCCCGATCCATCCCTCCTTGGAGCCGTCCGGGTCGGTGAGGGTCTTCGGGGTGCCGTCGTAGACGACCGTGGCGGTGAAGGTACGGCCCTTGGGGAGGGCGGCGGCGGGGGTCAGGGTCAGCTCGGTGCCGCCGCGGGCGGTCTTGGCCGGGCGGCCGTTCACCGTGGCCTCGCGGACCCGCAGCCCGGCGAGATCGAGGTGGAAGGAGGACAGCGCGCGGGTGGCGCGGGCGGTGATCCGGGCGGTGCCCTTGAGGTGCCGGGAGTCGGGCTCGTAGTTCAGGGCGAGGCGGTAGCCGGTCACGTCGTAGCCGCCGTTGCCGAGCTTGGGGAAGAGGGTGTCGCCGACCCCGGCCGCGCCCGGGCCGGCGCCGTCGCCGGCGGGTGCGTCCCGGGCGCCCGCGCCGCCGGTGCAGGCCGCGCAGAGCATGAGGAGCAGGGCGCCGGGCAGGACTCGCTTGAGGAGCAGGGCGCCGGGCAGGACTCGTAGGGAAGGGCGAGCGGGCACGGACGGCTCCTCGGGGAAGTGAGCTGGCGGTCGCCAATGAAACCCGCTGCACGGACGCTTGTCGAAGTAAACGTCCCTGAACTGCAGTTCACCACTTCCGGTGAAGCTCTGGCCTCCAGTTGCATTCCGCAACCCTGGGTTGCCAAGCTGTTGCTGACTGTCAACCACAGGGAGTGCACGTGGCCTTTGGTGACCAGCCCGCATATCTCCGCGTCGCCGACGATCTGCGGAAGAAGATCGCCGCGGGCGAGCTGCCGCCGCATGCGCGCCTTCCCTCCCAGGCCCGGATCCGGGAGGAGTACGGGGTCTCCGACACCGTCGCCCTGGAGGCCCGCAAGGTGCTGATGGCCGAGGGGCTGGTGGAGGGCCGCTCCGGCTCGGGCACCTATGTGCGCGACCAGCCCGTGCCGCGCCATCTGGTCCGCACCGGCTTCCATGTGGCGGGTGAGTCCACCCCGTTCCGGCAGGAGCAGGCCGACGACCGGATCATCGGCACCTGGGAGTCCGTGAGCGAGCGGGAGGACACCGGGCCGGAGATCGCCGAGCGGCTGCGCATCGCGCCCGGCGACCGGGTGATGCGCACCCGCTATGTGTTCCGGGCGGCCGGTGAGGCGGTGATGCTCTCCACGTCCTGGGAGCCGCTGGCGGTCACCGGCCGTACGCCCGTCATGCTGCCCGAGGAGGGCCCGCTGGCCGGGCGCGGTGTGGTCGAGCGGATGGCCGCCCTCGACCTGGTGGTGGACAACGTGGCGGAGGAGGTCGGCGCGCGGCCCGGCCGGGCGGAGGAGGTGCTGGAGCTCGGCGGGGTGCCGGGCCATGCGGTGCTCGTCATCTCCCGGACGTTCTTCGCGGGCGGCCGCCCGGTCGAGACGGCGGATGTCGTCGTGCTGGCCGAGCGCTATCGGATCGCCTACCACCTGCCGGTGAAGTGACCCGGGGACCGCAGGCGCCGGATGGCCGGGCACCGGTTCACCGGCGCTGTTCACCGGAAGTTGGCGCGATCTCGATCACCGCCTTCTTGGGGGTATTTCGGCGGGGGCCGTCTGCTCGCTGTGCTGCTCCCTGGGCGCCGAGTGCGGCGATGTCATGTCTGCCGTAAGGAGCCCCGGGGTCAGACGGTGCTGATGCCGCTGCCCACCGTCCGTACGACGCTGGTTATCGACAAGTAGCTACGGTTCCCGCGCCCCTTATGGCAAAGCTCACAGAAGCCCATGTCAGAGGGGTTATCGGAAGATGATCATCCGTTTCGCTCGTACGATGGCGCGGATTGTTTCCGGTCGTCGGGGGGCGAAGGGAGTGTCAGGAGCGGTGAGCACGGAGCAGGGTTCCCACTCGCATTATCGAAGGTCGCTCGGTCCGGTGGCCCTCACCGCCGTGGGCCTCGGGTCCATCATCGGCTCCGGCTGGCTGTTCGGTGCCGAGCGGGCCGCGGCGCTCGCGGGGCCGGCCGCCATCCTGGCCTGGGTGATCGGCGCGGCCGTCGCGCTGACCATCGCCCTGACCTACTCCGAGCTGGGTTCGATGTTCCCCAAGGCCGGCGGCATGGTCCGGTACGGCCAGTACTCGCACGGCTCGCTCGCCGGATACCTGGCCGCCTGGGCCAACTGGATCGCCATCGTCTCCGTGATCCCGGGTGAGGCGACCGCCTCCGTCCAGTACATGAGCTCCTGGAGCTTCGGCTGGGCCCAGGGGCTGTACGACGGGAAGGAGCTGACCGGCAGCGGCGTCGCGCTCGCGTCCGTGCTGCTGCTCTTCTACTTCTTCCTCAACTGGTTCGCGATCACCCTCTTCGCCAAGACCAACACCGCGATCACCGTCTTCAAGGTCGTCGTTCCGGCCCTGACCGCCGGTGCCCTGCTGCTGTCGCACTTCGACACCGGCAACGTCAGCGGTCATGGCGGCTTCACCCCCAACGGTTGGAGCGCGGTGTTCTCCGCCGTCGCCGTCTCCGGCATCGTCTGGGCCTACAACGGCTTCCAGTCCCCGCTCAACATGGCGGGCGAGGCGCGCAACCCAGGGAAGTCGCTCCCCAAGGCCGTCATCAGCTCGATCCTCATCGCGCTGGTGATCTACGTGGCGCTGCAGATCGCCTTCCTGGCCGCCGTCCCGGCGGCCGACCTGGCCCACGGCGGCTGGTCCGGTCTGTCGTTCAACTCCCCGCTCGCCGACCTCTCCCTGGCCTGGGGCCTGAACTGGCTGGCGATGCTGCTCTACGCCGACGCCTTCATCTCCCCGTCCGGCACCGGCATGATCTACGCGGCCACCACCTCCCGGATGGTCCAGGGCGTCCAGGAGAACGGCCATCTGCCGGGGATCTTCGGCCGCATCGACGCCAAGACCGGCATCCCGCGCCCGGCGCTGCTGCTCAACCTCGTGATCGCCTTCATCTTCCTCGCGGTCTTCCGCGGCTGGGGCTCGCTGGCCGAGATCGTCTCCGTGGCGACCGTGATCTCGTACATCACCGGCCCCGTCGCCGTGATGTCGCTGCGCCGTCTCTCCCCGGAGCTGCCGCGCCCGGTGAAGCTGCGCGCCATGCCGGTCATCGCGCCGATCGCGATGGTCTTCGGCTCGCTGGTGCTGTACTGGGCCCGCTGGCCGCTCACCGGCAAGGTCATCCTCATCATGGCGATCGGTCTGCCGGTCTGGGCCTGGTACGAGCTGCGCAAGCCGTGGGCCGAGCTGCGCCCGCATCTGGCCGCCGGCGCCTGGATGGTGACCTATCTGCTGGTCATGGCGGCGGTGTCATGGGCCGGCGGCAAGGAGTTCGGCGGCCGTGGCTATCTGCCCGAGGGCTGGGACATCCTGGTCGTCGCCATGATCGGCCTCGCCTTCTACGTCTGGGGTATCCGCAGCGCCTGGCGCAATCCCTCGCTGCTGGAGGCCGAGCGGGAGCTGGCCGACGCCCCCGCCGACGAGGCGAGCGACGAGCGCGACCGAGTGGAGGCCGCCGCCCGCGTCTGAGGGCATGGCCGGATGCGTGCCTCCTCGTAAGAACACGTATCCGCTGAGTGAAGGTAGGGCGTAGGCTCGGGCATATGCGGATCGGGATTTCCTTAACGGTGTCGCGGAGGCCTGTGCCCGGGCGCGCCACGGCGGAGGGGGCGGGGAGATGAGTGACGGGAACGCTGTGCTGCCCTGGCTCGTCATTCGCCAGGACCACAACGGCAATCGCTACCGCGTCGGCCGCTACGCCACGAGGACGGAGGCCCAGGAGGTGGCCGACCGGCTTCACTCCCAGGGCCAGGAGCAGCTCTATGTGGTCGAGCGGACCGCGTCCCGTCAGTCCGGCTAGCCCCGAAGGCTCCGGGCCCCTCGCGGCCCCGCCAGGGTGCCGCGCATGAGCGTGCGTGTGGTGGTGGGCGGAGCCGTGTTCGACCAGGGGCGGCTGCTGGCCGCGCGGCGCAGCGCCCCGCCCGAGCTCGCCGGCCGCTGGGAGCTGCCGGGCGGCAAGGCCGAGCCCGGGGAGACCCCGCAGCAGACCCTGGTACGCGAGCTGCGGGAGGAGCTGGGTGTCGAGGTCGAGCCGCTGGAGCCGCTGCCGGGCGAATGGGCCCTGCGACCCGGCTATGTCCTGCGGGTGTGGACCGCGGCCCTGCGCTCGGGTGAACCGCGTCCGCTGGAGGACCACGACGAGCTGCGCTGGCTCACCCCCGACCGGGTGGACGAGGTGGACTGGCTGGACCAGGACCGTCCGGCGGTGGCCGAGGCCGTCCGTCGGCTGCGCGCGGAACGGTAGCCTCCGCGCGCCCTCGAACACACCCGCCCGCACTCCCGATGAGCCCGTTTCGGGCGGTACGCCGACCCGGATATCGGGTATGTGCTGATTAACCTCCCTGAATCCATACATTCCGGCGGGGGCTTCACAGGGGCTGGAAGTGATCGGCGTGAGTGAGAGCGCAGAGGTGGCCGGGCGGGTGCCCGGTTTCGCCGAGTGGGTCTTCCCCGCCGAGCCGGGGTCCGTGCACGCCGCCCGCTGCCTGGTCCGTGCGTCGCTGGACGACTGGGGACTGTCGGCCGTGAGCGATGTGACGGTGCTGCTCGTGAGCGAACTGGTCACCAATTCGCTGCGGTACGCGAGCGGTCCGATCGGTCTGCGCATGTACGCCCGTCGCGAAAAGGCCGCGTCGGATTCCGTACTGATGGTCGAAGTGTCGGATCCGCTGGCCGAGCTGCCCCATGAGCGCATGGCCTCCTCCCAGGACGAGGGCGGCCGTGGCCTGCGCTTGGTCGCCGGCACCGCGCTCCGTTGGGGGACCAGACCACGCCCTGCCGGAAAAACCGTGTGGTTCGAGTTGCCTCTGCCTGGTTAGGAGTGTGGGGGAGGCGCTGATCTTGAGCGCTTAACCAAAAGCAGGGACGGACACCGATGGCGGGCTGAGATAGTGCTGTGATCGTGAAGACCGTACTCCGGATGGCCGTTGTGCTGGATACTCGGCTATCTGAAGCCGGTCGGAGCACCTGAGCCGGAGGGGACGGGCGCATGAGCGAGAAGCCAGCGGGGGCTGATATGCCCGAGGAGACGGTTGGTTCGCAGGTGTCGCCAGTGTCGCCAGTGTCGCAGGTGTCGCCCATGTCGCTGATGTCCGCCGTATGGCAGAGCAGCCCCCCCGGCTCCATCTATGACTTCATCAGGGTCGCCTCCTTCTCGCTGGGGCCCGACGGCCGGATCTCGCAGTGGAGCGAGCGCGCCACGGAGCTGCTGGGGCTGACGGCCCGCCAGGCCGTCGGCAAGGACCCGGTGGAGGCGTTCGTGCCGCCCGAGTTGCGGGAGACCGGCCATCGCAAGGTCGCCGACATCCTGGACGGCCGGGAGTGGACCGGGCTCGTCCCCTACCGGAGCCCCGGGGCGCCGAACGGCCACGGTATCGCCGAGGTCTATGTCATGCCCTCTCAGGACGAGCGGGGCGAGCGCTCCGCGCTGTGTATCGCGGTCGACATGGGCGCACTGCGCGGGCTGGAGACCGATCTTGCCGCTTCGCAGGCGGTTTTCGGTCAATCTCCGCTCGGTTTCTTCCTGTTCGGTACCGATCTGACCATGCTTCGGGTCAACGAGCGCTTTGCGAAGGTTTTCGGCCGCCCCGCCGACGCGTACCGCGGCGCGACCCCGCACGATCTGCTGCCGCGCAGCGAGGCCGAGCGGCTGGGCGCCGCCCTCCGCCAGGTCCTGGACAGTGGGCAGTCGCTGACGGACATGCCGATCGTGGGGGACGTGCCGACCAGCCCCGACCGCCGCCGCTGGTCGGTGTCGTTGTACCGGCTGCACAGCAGCTCGGGCCGCCCCATCGGGGTCGCCGGGCTCGCCACGGATGTCACCGGCCGTCGCCGCGCCGAACAGGAGGCCGCGGGCGTACGCCGCAACCTCGCCCTGCTGAACGAGGCCGGCGCCCGAATAGGCACCTCGCTCGACCTGGAGACCACCGCCCGCGAGCTGCTGGACGTGGCCGTCCCGCAGTTCTGCGATCTGGCCTCCGTCGACCTCTACCAGGGGCTGCTCTCCGGTGACGAGACCCCGCCGGGGCTGGCCGACGGCAGCGCGGAGCTGCGCCGGGTCGCCTTCGCCAGCGCCGTCTCGGACGGCCCGGTCGCCTTCGGCGACATCTACCGCACCGACCAGGACGATGGCGGGGTGCCCAAGCCCATCCAGGTCGGCGAGGTGCACCGCTACCCCTTCAACTCCCTGTGCGCCCATGCCCTGCGCACCGCTCAGGTCAAGGTCGTCCCCGGGCGCGACAGCGGCGAGAGCGGCGAACTCGGTGCCATGCTGCAGTCCACCCTCGTGGTGCCGATGGTCGCGCGGGACACGGTCGTCGGCCTCGCCCAGTTCTCCCGTACGAAGGGCAGCGAGCCCTTCGGCGAGCGGGACCGCGCGCTCGCCGTCGAGCTGGCCGCCCGCGCCGCCGTCTCCATCGACAACGCCCGCCTCTACCGCAGGGAGCACGAGCGCGCGCTGATACTGCAGCGCAGCCTGCTCCCGCCGGGCGACCCCGAGGCCGCCGGGCTCGACATCGCCTGCCGCTATCTGCCGGGGAACGCGGCGACCGAGGTGGGCGGCGACTGGTTCGACGTCATCGAGCTGCCCGGCCACCGGACCGCGCTGGTGGTCGGCGATGTGATGGGGCGGGGCCTGCGCGCCGCCGTCGCGATGGGCGAGCTGCGCACCGCCGTACGCACCCTGGCCCTGCTCGACCTGGAGCCCGCCGAGGTGCTCTCCGCGCTCGACGAGATCGCCCGTGGGCTCGGCGAGCCCGGCGGCGGCTCGCACGGCAGCGCGCGCTCCGGCTCACGCGCCCTCGCGCGCGGCGGCCGGGCCGCCGACGGCTCCTCCGATCTGTCCGAGGTCTACCTCGCCACCTGTGTCTACGCCGTCTACGACCCCATCACCCGCCGCTGCACCTTCGCCAACGCCGGGCATCTGCCGCCCGTCGTCGTCGAACCGGGGGAGAACGCGCTGCTGATGGAGGTGCCGCCCGGGATGCCGCTCGGCGTCGGCGGCGAGCCCTTCGAGGAGATCGAGGTCGAGCTGCCGGACGGCGCCCTGCTGGCCCTCTACACCGACGGCCTCGTCGAATCCCGGGATCACGCCCTCGACGAGGGCCTCCAGGACTTCCGTACGGCGCTGTCCACGCACGACGGCGCGGGATGCCCCGACAGCTCTCTGGAGGACATCTGCGACCACGTCCTCAGCAGCCTGGACACCCATCACGGCGAGGACGACATCGCCCTGCTGATGGCCCGGGTGCGGGGTCTGCCGTCCGACTCGGTCGGCGACTGGAAGCTGCCGAGCGATCCGCAGTCCGTCGGCCGCGCCCGTGAACTGGCCCGTGAGCAGCTGGAGTCCTGGGGCATGGACGAGCTGGTGGACACCACCGAGCTGCTGGTCAGCGAGTTGGTGACCAACGCCCTGCGGTACGGCGAGGGCGAGATACGGCTACGGCTGCTGCTGGATCGCACCCTGGTGTGCGAGGTCTGGGACGGCGGCCTGGTCCAGCCCCGGCGGCGGCGCGCCCGCGACACGGACGAGGGCGGCCGCGGGCTCCAGCTGGTCGGTCTGCTCAGCGCGGGCTGGGGCAGCCGGCGCACCCCGCACGGCAAGACGGTCTGGTTCGAACTGGCCCTCCCCGACGGCCAGTCCCAGGGCCCGGACTCGGTGGAGGCCCTGCTCAGCCTCTGGTGAGGGACGCCACGGCGGGTCCGGACTCGGTGGAGGCCCTGCTCAGCCTCTGGCGAGGGACGCTACG
>NZ_JBEXHC010000001.1:485389-485598 GCF_040607655.1 Streptomyces sp. NPDC005266 | reverse complement strand
GTACGCTACGGCGGGCTCGGGCTACGGCGGGTCCGGACTCGGTGGAGGCCCTGCTCAGCCTCTGGCGAGGGACGCTACGGCGGGCTCGGGCTACGGCGGGTCCGGACTCGGTGGAGGCCCTGCTCAGCCTCTGGCGAGGGACGCTACGGCGGGCTCGGGCTACGGCGGGCTCGGGCTACGGCGGGCCCGGACTCGGTGGAGGCCCTGCT
>NZ_JBEXHC010000001.1:443228-485293 GCF_040607655.1 Streptomyces sp. NPDC005266 | reverse complement strand
TGCTCAGCCTCTGGTGAGGGACGCTACGGGGGGCCCGGGCTACGGCGGGCCCGGACTCGGTGGAGGGCCTGCTCAGCCTCTGGTGAGGGACGCTACGGGGGGCCCGGGCTACGGCGGGCCCGGACTCGGTGGAGGGCCTGCTCAGCCTCTGGTGAGGGACGCTACGGCGGGCCCGCGCTACGGCGGGCCCGCGCTACGGCGGGCCCGCGGCGCAGGCGTCAGCCCTCGCGGCGGCGGATCTTGTTGCCGAGCCAGACCAGCGGGTCGTACTTACGGTCCACCGCCCGCTCCTTCAGCGGGATCAGCGCATTGTCCGTGATCTTGATCTGCTCCGGGCAGACCTCCGTACAGCATTTGGTGATGTTGCAGTACCCGAGTCCCTGCTCCTCCTGGGCACCGCGCTTGCGGTCGATCCCCGCGTCGGCCGCGGCGTCCAGCGGATGCATGTCCAGCTCCGCGATCCGCATCAGAAAGCGAGGCCCGGCGAAGACCTCCTTGTTCTGCTCGAAGTCGCGCACCACATGGCAGGTGTCCTGGCACAGGAAGCACTCGATGCACTTACGGAACTCCTGCGACCGCCCCACGTCCTCCTGCCGCATCCGGTACTCGCCCGGACCCAGCCCCTCCGGCGGCACGAAGGACGGCACCTCCCGCGCCTTGGTGTAGTTGAAGGAGACGTCCGTCACCAGATCCCGCACCACCGGGAAGGCGCGCAGCGGGGTGATGGTGATCGTCTCGTCACGGCCGAACACCGACATCCGGGTCATGCACAGCAGCCCGGGCCGGCCATTGATCTCGGCACTGCACGAACCGCACTTGCCCGCCTTGCAGTTCCAGCGGACCGCGAGATCCGGCGCCTGGGTCGCCTGGAGCCGGTGGACGATGTCCAAAACGACCTCGCCGTCATTGACCTCGACGTGGAAGTCCTTCAGACCGCCGCCGTCCACATCGCCCCGCCACACCCGGAAGTGGGCCTCGTACGCGCTCACTGGGTCAGCTCCTCGTCCGTCAGGTACTTCACCAGCTCGTCCTTCTCGAACAGGTTCAGCAGATCGGGCCGGATGGGCGGCATCTCGCGCCGCTCCAGCCGGATCTGCCCGTGTCCGGCGTCCGGCGCCGCCAGCCCGCCCGAGGGGTCGGAGAGCCGGCAGACCAGATTGACCCGCCGCCATTCGCGGTCCATCTGCGGACAGTCGTCGCGGGTGTGCCCGCCGCGGCTCTCGGTCCGCTCCAGCGCCGCGCGTGCCACGCACTCGCTGACCAGCAGCATGTTGCGCAGATCGATCGCCAGGTGCCAGCCGGGGTTGAACTGCCGGTGCCCCTCGACCCCGGCGCGCCGGGCCCGGACCCGCAGGGAGGCCAGCCGGTGCAGCGCCTCCTCCATTTCCGGGGCCCGGCGGATGATGCCCACCAGGTCGTTCATGGACTGCTGGAGCTCCTGGTGGAGCGTGTACGGATTCTCGGCCGGGCCCACGGACCCGGGCGCCTCGCCGCCCTCCGCGCTGAACGGGCGCAGCGCCTCGGCCGCCGCCAGATCCAGCTGTGCCTCGGCCGGCACCGGGCGGGCGCCGGACTCGGCGGTCTCCCGCGCGTAACGGGCCGCGTGGAGCCCGGCGCGGCGGCCGAAGACCAGCAGGTCGGAGAGCGAATTGCCGCCGAGCCGGTTGGAGCCGTGCATCCCGCCCGCGACCTCACCCGCGGCGAACAGACCGGGCACTCCGGCCGCGGCGGCGGTGTCCGGGTCGACGTCCACGCCGCCCATCACGTAGTGGCAGGTCGGGCCGACCTCCATGGGCTCGGCGGTGATGTCGACGTCCGCGAGCTCCTTGAACTGGTGGTGCATGGAGGGTAGCCGGCGCTTGATGACCTCGGCGGGCATCCGGGTGGAGACATCGAGGAAGACTCCGCCGTGCGGGGAACCGCGGCCCGCCTTCACCTCGGCGTTGATGGCGCGGGCCACCTCGTCGCGGGGGAGCAGCTCGGGCGGGCGGCGGTTGTGGTCCGGGTCCTCGTACCAGCGGTCGCCCTCGTCCTCGGACTGGGCGTACTTCTCCTTGAAGACATCCGGGATGTAGTCGAACATGAACCGCTTGCCGTCGCTGTTGCGCAGCACCCCGCCGTCCCCGCGCACCGACTCGGTGACCAGGATCCCCTTGACCGAGGGCGGCCAGACCATTCCGGTCGGATGGAACTGCACGAACTCCATGTTGATCAGCGGGGCGCCCGCGAGCAGCGCCAGCGCATGGCCGTCACCGGTGTACTCCCAGGAGTTGGAGGTCACCTTGAAGGACTTGCCGATGCCGCCGGTCGCCAGCACCACGGCCGGCGCCTCGATGGCGAAGAAGCGGCCGGACTCGCGCGCGTAGCCGAAGACCCCGGCGACGCGCTCGCCGTCCTTGACGATCCGGGTGACCGTGCACTCCTGGAAGACCTTCAGCCGCGCCTCGTAGTCGCCCGTTTCGGCCTTGTCCTCCTGCTGGAGGGAGACGATCTTCTGCTGCAGGGTGCGGATCAGCTCCAGACCGGTGCGGTCCCCGACATGGGCGAGCCGGGGATATTCATGGCCGCCGAAGTTCCGCTGGGAGATCCTCCCGTCCGGGGTGCGGTCGAAGAGCGCGCCCCAGGTCTCCAGCTCCCACACCCGGTCCGGGGCCTCCTGGGCGTGCAGCTCGGCCATCCGCCAGTGGTTGAGGAACTTTCCGCCGCGCATGGTGTCGCGGAAGTGGACCTGCCAGTTGTCGCGCTCGTTGACATTGCCCATGCTGGCGGCGATCCCGCCCTCGGCCATCACGGTATGGGCCTTGCCGAACAGCGACTTGCAGATGACGGCGCAGCGCATGCCCTGCTCGCGGGCCTCGATCGCGGCCCGCAGCCCGGCGCCGCCCGCGCCGATCACGACCACGTCCCACGCCTGCCGCTCGACTTGCGTCATCGATGAGCACCTCTCCTAGAAAAAGCGGGGATCGTCGAAGGCGCCGCTCGCCACCAGATACACATAGAAGTCGGCGACGGCGACGCTGATCAGCGACGCCCAGGCCAGCTCCATATGGCGTGCGTTGAGTCCGCTCACCCAGCCCCAGAGCCGGTAGCGCACCGGGTGCCGGGAGAAGTGCTTGAGCCGGCCGCCGACGATATGCCGGCAGGAGTGGCAGGAGAGGGTGTACGTCCAGATCAGGACGATGTTGGCGAGCAGCACCAGCGTCCCCAGGCCCATATGGCCCCACCGGCCGCGCTCGTCCCGGAAGCCGAGCACGGTGTCATAGGTGAGGATCCCGGCGACGATCACCGCGAAGTAGAAGAAGTAGCGGTGGATGTTCTGCAGGATCAGCGGGAAGCGGGTCTCGCCGGTGTACTGGGCGCGCGGCTCGGCGACGGCACAGGCGGGCGGCGAGGCCCAGAAGCCCCGGTAGTACGCCTTGCGGTAGTAGTAGCAGGTCAGCCGGAAGCCGAGCGGGAAGATCAGGATCAGCAGGGCGGGGGACAGGCCCCACCACGCACCGAAGATCTCCCAGTTCGCGCCTCCCTTCATGGGCACGCAGTTCTGCGCGACGCAGGGCGAGTAGAAGGGCGAGACATACGGCTCGGCGTAGTAGTCGTCCCCGGCGAAGGCCCGCCAGGTCGAGTAGACGATGAACGCGAGCAGCCCGGCGGCCGTGACCGCGGGCGACAGCCACCAGCGGTCCGTCCGCAGATGCCGGGGGTGGATGGCGGCTCGCGACGGGCTGTGCACGCCGCTGACGGCGGCCTTCTGATCGGACGGCGTGGCGGCTTGGGGGTCGGTGCCTGTGGCCAAGGGGAACTCCGCGGTGGAGTGGTGTGAGGGGACGGCGGGGCGCGCCGTGGCGCCGGGCCGTCCCTAGGGCGCGTGGCGATCGCGCGCGCCGAGGCCTTCGTCGTCGACGTCCGACCACAGCGCACTGTTGTACGGCGCGTCGGGGACCGGAACCATCTCGGGGCGTGGTCGCTCCGCGGGAGCCGTGTCGCGCAGCAGGGCGAGGCTCTCGCGCAGATGGTTCGCGTCGGTGCGGACGCGGCGTATCTCCAGCCCGCCGGCGCCGACCCGCTCTTCCAGCCGGGTAACGGAGCGGACCAGGTCATCGAGACAGCGTTCGACGGCCGTCACATCGTCGTTCACGGACATGACGTGTCCTCCCTTCCGCTGTTGCGGTTGGCGACGCTCATGCGACAGCGAGTGTTACGCGACACCGTCGTGGTTGGGAAGGGATCTGCCGCGATTGGCGGAGCCACCGGCGCGATTCCGCCTTTGTGCGCCGGGGTGTGCGCCCGTCGTATTGATCCGGTCGGGTGATCCTGTCCTCTCCTGGCCGTCTCCGTGGCCCTCTCGACGTGCTGTCTCGTGAACCGTCGCTTTGGGTGAGCAGTATATGCGATCAGCGTCACACTATGCCAAATGAGCACAAACCCGGCACATACCGGAGGTACGAGCCATGTCCATCGCCAAGCGCCGCTGCGCCATGCTGCTCGCCGCGGGGGTGATGCTGCCGCTGCCCGTACTGACCGGCTGCAGCTCCGACGACGACGGCCCGCCGCCCCCGGCCGCCTGGGACGTCGCCAAGGCGCCGCGCGCCCAGACCACCGGCACCGGGACGCTGCGCTGGGCCGTGGACACGACGCCCACGACGTTCAACGCCTTCCAGGCGGCCGCCGGCACCGGCACGCAGCGGATCGCGGGCGCCGTGCTGCCCGTCCTCCACACGCTGGACGCCCGGGGCAGGCCCCAGCGCAACGGCGACTATCTGGAATCCGCCGACATCACCGCGCGCGAGCCCAAGCAGGTCGTCACCTACAAGCTCAACCCCAAGGCGGTGTGGAGCGACGGACGCCCGCTCGGCGCGGAGGACTTCCAGGCCCAGTGGAAGGCGCTGCGCGGTACGGAGAACGCGTACCGGACGGCGCGCAACGCCGGCTACGACCGGATCGCCGGGATCGAGCCCGGGGAGAAGGACCACGAGGTCAAGGTCACCTTCGCCAAGCCCTACACCGACTGGCGGTCGCTGTTCACCCCGCTGTATCCGAAGAACGTGATGAGCGACCCCGCCGTCTTCAACGCCGGCGCCCGCAAGGGGCTCGCCGTCAGCGCCGGGCCCTTCATGGTGCGGACCGTCGCGGACAAGTCCGTCACCCTCGTCCGCAACCCGCGCTGGTGGGGCGACCGGGCGCGGCTGAGCCGGCTGGTCTTCCAGACGGTGCCCGCCGAGCAGCGGGCCGCGGCCCTGATCGGCGGGCAGCTCGACATGGCCGAGGTCGACCGGTCCACCGCGCGGCGCATCCGGGCCACCTACCCCGACGGCAAGAAGCAGGCGGCCGGGGCCAAGAAGTCCGGCGGCGCGGGCGAGGCCGGAGCGCCGGACCCGGCCATGGACGGACAGGACCCGGCGGCCACCCCGCGCACCGGGGCGGCGGAGCACGGGCCGGGGCAGGACCGGCCCGAGACCGTCGCCCTGCGCAGATTCACCCTGCGCAAAGCCCTGGACCCCGGGTACACCCAGCTCGCCCTCAACGGCACCAAGGGCCCGCTCGCCGATGAGCGGGTGCGCCGGGCCGTGGCCCGCGCGATCGACCGGCAGGAGCTCGCGAAGCTGGTCCTCGGGCCGCTCGGCCTGCCCACCAAGCCGCTCGGCAACCATCTGCTGATGGCCGGGCAGAAGGGCTACAAGGACCACAGCGGTGCCCTCGGCGGGCGGGACACCCATGCCGCACAGTCGCTGCTCGCCGACGCGGGCTGGCGCGCCAACGGCTCGTCCACCCGCCAGAAGTCGCTCGACGGCAAGACGGACGACCGGGCCCCGCGGCGCGCCGCCCCGACCGCCATGGCCTCGGACACGGCGACTGCCACCGCCTCGGACACCGCCTCGGACACCGCCTCGGCGGGGACCGGCACCGCGTCCACCGCATCCCCCGCGTCCGAGGCGGGGACCGGCACCGCGTCCGGCGCGGCGTCCGGCACCCCATCCGCCACCGCCTCCGGGGCGCCCCCGGCGGCGGGCGACGCGGGACGGTCCGGCCGGGTCGGCGAGACGGCGGTCGTACGGAAGAAGGGCCGCCCGCTCGTCCTGCGCCTCGTGCTCCCGAACGACGCCGCCTCCGCCCCGCTGCGCACCGTCGGCGAGCGCATCGCGCGGATGCTGGAGGCCATCGGCGTCCGCACCGAGATCACCAAGGTCCCGGGCGCCGGCTACTTCAAGGACCACATCGCCACCGGCAACTACGACCTGGCCCTCTACTCCTGGCCCGCCAGCGCCTACCCGGCCACCGACGGCCGCCCGATCTACGCCAAGCCCCAGCCCGCGGCCGACGGCTCGCTGGTCGTCGAGCAGAACTACACCCGGGTCGGTACGGACCAGATCGACCAGCTCTTCGACCAGGCCCTCACCGAACTGGACGGCAGCGCCTCCCGGGCCCTGATCGGCAAGGCGGACGCCCGCATCTGGGCGGCGGCCGGATCCCTTCCGCTGTATCAGCGCCCGGAGCTGGTGGCCATGCGAAAGGGCCTGGTCAACGCGGGAGCATTCGGCTTCGCCACGCCGCGTTACCAGGACATCGGCTTCCGCAGGTAAGGCGCGCGAGCCCGTGGGCCGGGGTGTCCTACGGCCGCGGTGACGGGTGGCGGCACCCCTTCCCGCGGCCTCCCCGTACCATGGGGGCGAGGCCGCGGCGTGTTCAGCCCGGCGGACGGGCGGTCCGGACCGGACGCGCCGTCATCCACGATTCCGGGAGAAGCGCCGCGAGTATGCCCACGCGCCACGACATTCGTAACGTCGCCATCGTCGCCCACGTCGACCACGGCAAGACGACCCTCGTCGATGCCATGCTCAAGCAGGCCGGCGCGTTCGCCGCACACCAGCAGGTGGACGACCGGGTCATGGACTCCAATGACCTGGAGCGCGAGAAGGGCATCACCATTCTCGCGAAGAACACCGCCGTGAAGTACCACCCCGCGGACGGTGGCGACCCCGTCACCATCAACATCATCGACACCCCCGGCCACGCCGACTTCGGTGGTGAGGTCGAGCGCGGTCTGTCCATGGTCGACGCGGTGGTCCTGCTGGTGGACGCCTCCGAGGGCCCGCTGCCGCAGACCCGCTTCGTGCTGCGCAAGGCGCTGCAGGCCAAGCTGCCGGTCATCCTGTGCATCAACAAGACGGACCGCCCGGACTCCCGGATCGACGAGGTCGTCAACGAGGCGTACGACCTCTTCCTGGACCTGGACGCGACCGAGGAGCAGATCGAGTTCCCGATCGTCTACGCCTGCGCCCGCGACGGTGTGGCCTCGCTCACCAAGCCGGAGGACGGCACCGTTCCGGCCGACAGTGACAGTCTGCAGCCGTTCTTCTCCACCCTGCTGGAGACCGTCCCGGCGCCCGAGTACGACGCGACCGCCTCGCTCCAGGCCCATGTCACCAACCTGGACGCGGACAACTTCCTCGGCCGTATCGCGCTGCTCCGGGTCGAGCAGGGCGAGCTGAAGAAGGGGCAGACGGTCGCCTGGATCAAGCGCGACGGCACCGTCTCCAACGTCCGGATCACCGAGCTGCTGATGACCGAGGCGCTCACCCGCAAGCCGGCCGAGGTGGCCGGCCCCGGTGACATCTGCGCGGTCGCGGGCATCCCCGACATCATGATCGGCGAGACCCTGGCCGACCCGGAGAACCCGGTCGCGCTGCCGCTGATCACCGTCGACGAGCCCGCCATCTCGATGACGATCGGCACCAACACCTCCCCGCTGGTCGGCCGTGGCCCCGGCGGCAAGGGCGCGGACAAGGCGGCCGTGAAGGACCGCAAGGTCACCGCGCGGCTGGTCAAGGACCGCCTCGACCGCGAGCTGATCGGCAATGTCTCGCTGCGCGTCCTGCCCACCGACCGCCCGGACGCCTGGGAGGTCCAGGGCCGGGGCGAGCTGGCGCTGGCGATCCTGGTGGAGACCATGCGCCGGGAGGGCTTCGAGCTGACCGTCGGCAAGCCGCAGGTGGTCACGCGGGAGATCGACGGCAAGCTCCACGAGCCGATCGAGCGCATCACCATCGATGTGCCCGAGGAGCACATGGGCGCGGTCACCCAGCTCATGGGCACCCGCAAGGGCCGGATGGACAACATGTCCAACCACGGCTCCGGCTGGGTCCGCATGGAGTTCATCGTGCCGTCCCGCGGTCTCATCGGCTTCCGTACGGAGTTTCTGACCGCGACCCGCGGCACCGGTATCGCGCACTCCATCCACGAGGGCCACGAGCCGTGGTTCGGGGAGCTCAAGACCCGGAACAACGGCTCGCTGGTGGCCGACCGCTCAGGCGCGGTGACCGCCTTCGCGATGACCAACCTCCAGGAGCGCGGTGTGCTCTTCGTCTCGCCCGGCACCGAGGTGTACGAGGGCATGATCGTCGGCGAGAACTCCCGCTCCGACGACATGGACGTGAACATCACCAAGGAGAAGAAGCTCACCAACATGCGGTCCTCCACCGCGGATGTGACCGAGTCGCTGGTCCCGCCGCGGCTGCTCTCGCTGGAGCAGTCCCTGGAGTTCTGCCGCGACGACGAGTGCGTCGAGGTGACCCCGGAGACGGTGCGCATCCGCAAGGTCGTGCTGGACCAGAAGGAGCGCGCTCGCTCCGCCGCCCGCGCCAAGCGCTGACGTACCGCCGAGCGTTGGCGTACGGCGCCGAGCGTTGGCGTACGGCGCCGAGCGTTGGCGTACCGCGCCGAGCGTCGGCGCCCGTCGCGGGCGCCGACGCGCACGCCGGCGCCGGTTACGCAGCGTTGACGCCCTGCTGTGCGTCCGCAAGCTGCCGACAGCCCGCGATCCCCGCTTCCATGGCGGGGGTCCGGGCTGTTGCCATGTCAGGAAGGTGACAGTCAAACGGTTATCCGGGGAAAGGCGTCCGGATATCGGCGAGCGGGCTCCGCATGATGTGTTAACAGTCCGTTTCGCGTGTGTCTGTCTGCGGCAGTTTTGTCCGGATTTCGAAGCTCCGCGCGTAGATGATGTGACCAAAGCGAGACCCATAAACGGTGGTTTACAGGGTCGGAGTGCTCAATCATGGGGTCCATTGAGCTCGGGTCAATGGGTCACACGCTGTGGGGAGCGCGGACCTACGAGCACATCTGGGGGGTTCCGGTCCCTTTCGCTGTCAGGGGTGTCAGCGTGTCTCCGGACGCCCCCCTCTCGTAGTGACAGAGGACTCCTGAGGAGGCAAACCCATGCGCGGTGCCAAGAGCGCCAAGTGGGTCGCGTTGGCCGCAGTTGTGGCGCTGGCCGCAACCGCCTGCGGTGGCGGCGACAGCGACAGCGGCAGCAATGACATGAACAAGGGCAAGGCGGACCCGAATGGGATTCTGACCGCCCAGCTCAGCGAGCCGCAGAACCCGCTGCAGCCGGCGAACGCCAAGGAGAGCCAGGGCAGCCGCGTCATCCGGCAGATCTTCTCCCAGCTGGTGGACTACGAGCCCCGCACCGGCAAACTCCAGTACATCAACGCAGAGTCCGTGACTCCCAACAAGGACTCCTCCGTCTGGACCGTCAAGCTCAAGCCGGGCTGGAAGTTCCACAACGGCGAGGCCGTGACCGCCAAGTCCTATGTGGACTCCTGGAACTGGTCGGCCAACGTCAAGAACAACCAGACCAACTCCAGCTGGTTCCAGGACATCAAGGGCTACGCGGACGTCCACCCGGAGAAGGGCAAGCCCAAGGCCGACAAGATGTCCGGCCTCAAGATCGTAAATGATAACGAGTTCAAGATCGAGCTCGTTGGCCCGGTCTCGTACTTCGCCTACAAGCTGGGCTATGACGTGTGGTCGCCGCTGCCCAGCGGCTTCTTCAAGGACCCCAAGGGCTACGGCGAGAAGCCGGTCGGCAACGGCCCCTACAAGTTCGTCTCCTGGGACCACAAGAAGCTGATCAAGGTTCGTAGGTTCGAGGGCTACCAGGGCCCGAACAAGGCCAAGAACGGCGGCATCGACTTCAAGAACTACACCACCGCCGACGCCGCCTACTCGGACCTGCGCTCGAACAACCTCGACTGGATCGAGCAGGTCCCGACCACCGCCCTGACGAACTACAAGACCGACCTGGGCAAGCGCGCGATCGACGAGGAGTACTCGGCGGTCCAGTCGATCGTCCCGGCGTTCTACACCAAGCAGTTCAAGGACATC
Source organism: Streptomyces sp. NPDC005266 (assembly GCF_040607655.1). Taxonomy (NCBI): domain Bacteria; kingdom Bacillati; phylum Actinomycetota; class Actinomycetes; order Kitasatosporales; family Streptomycetaceae; genus Streptomyces; species Streptomyces sp. NPDC005266. The sequence goes on along the minus strand of NZ_JBEXHC010000001.1, from coordinate 475,129 downwards.
GACCCCAAGGTCATCCAGGGTCTGTCCATGGCGATCGACCGTGACACGATCACCAAGACCGTCCTCCACGGCTCCCGCACCCCGGCCGACAGCTATGTCGCCCGCGGTGTGCTCGGCTACAAGGCGGGCGCGCTCCAGGAGCAGGTCAGCTACGACCCGAAGAAGGCCAAGGCCCTCATCAAGGAGGGTGGCGGCGTCCCGGGCAACAAGATCTCGATCCAGTTCAACGCCGACCAGGACCACAAGCCCTGGGTCGACGCGGTCTGCAACAGCATCCGCAAGGCCACCGGCGTCGACTGCGTCGGCGCCTCCAAGCCCGACTTCCAGGCCGACCTGAACGCGCGCGACAAGCACCAGGTCAAGTCGATGTACCGCGGTGGCTGGGTGCTCGACTACCCGGTCAACTCGAACTTCATGAGGGACCTCTACGGCTCCAAGGCCGCCGGTAACACCAGCGGCTACAACAACCCGGAGTTCGACAAGCTGAGCAAGAAGGCCGACGAGGCCGCCACGCTCGACGAGACCGTGAAGCTCTACCAGGAGGCCGAGCAGGTCCTCGCCAAGGACATGCCGGCGATCCCGCTGTGGTTCTACAAGGTCAACAGCGGCCAGTCCAACAAGGTCCTCGGGAAGGTCCCGTACGGCCAGGACGGCGACCCCATCTTCACCGACGTCCAGGTGAAGAAGAAGTAACCATCGGGACCGCCGGCCGGTGCCGCCGCTCCTCCCACCGGGGAGTGGCGGCACCGGCCCGCAGGCGTGAGGCCCGCAGCTCTTCCCCCCACCCCAGTGGCGCAGACGAGACGTGGCCTTCGCCGCCCCCCAACGGCATGGAGGCATGATGGGGCGCTACGTCGCCAGGCGACTGCTCCAGATGATCCCGGTCTTCATCGGGACCACTCTGTTGATTTTCCTCATGGTCCACGTACTGCCCGGTGACCCCATCCGGGCGATGTGGGGAGACAAGGCCGCGGACCCCGCGCAGGTCGCGTCGCTCCGCCATGAGTTCGGGCTGGACCAGCCCCTGTGGAAGCAGTACATCGATTACATGGCCGATCTCTTCCGGGGAGACTTCGGCAAGACTTTCGGCGGCCGTCCGGTCTCCGAGGAGATGGGCATGGCCTTCCCGGTGACCCTCCGCCTCGCGACGGTGGCCCTCACCATAGAGATGCTCGTCGGCATCGGCCTCGGCGCCTGGGCCGGACTCAAGGCCGGCAAGGCCGTCGACACCGGCGTCCTGATCTTCACGCTGATCGTCATCTCGATGCCGGTCTTCGTGCTCGGCTACCTCGCCCGGTTCATCTTCGCCGATGAACTCGGCTGGCTGCCGCCCAACGTGCAGGACTCGATGGACCTGCAGCAGCTGCTGCTGCCGGGCTTCGTGCTCGCGATGCTCTCCATGGCGTATGTGGCCCGGCTGACCCGGACCACCTTCGCGGAGAACCTGCGCGCCGACTACATGCGCACCGCGCTCGCCAAGGGCCTGCCGCGCCGCCGGATCGTCGGCGTGCACCTGCTGCGCAACTCGCTGATCCCCGTGATCACCTTCCTCGGCACCGACGTCGGCGCGCTCGTCGGCGGCGCGGTGGTCACCGAGGGCATCTTCAACGTCCAGGGCGTCGGCAATCTGCTCTTCAAGGCGCTCGGGCAGCGGGAGGGCACCACGATCGTCGGCACCGTGACGGTCTTCGTGCTCGTCATTCTGCTGATCAATCTGCTCGTCGACCTGCTGTACGCGGTCCTGGACCCGAGGATCCGGTATGCCTGACGTGACCAAATCCCAGTCCGACACGGCAGTCGACAGCTCGGCCGCCACGGCGGTCGTCGACGCCGTGGCCCCGCCCACCGACGTGGACGCCCCGCCGGCTTCGGCTGCGGGCCCCGCCTCCCAGGGCAAATCGCGCTCGCTGTGGGGCGACGCCTGGTTCGAGCTGCGCCATCGGCCGCTGTTCTGGATCTCGGCGGTGCTGCTGCTCCTGCTGCTGGCCATCGCGGCCTTCCCCGGACTGTTCACCGGCGCCGACCCCCGGGACGGCGACCTGACCAACCACTTCCTGACCAAGCCGGAGCTGACCCACTTCTTCCAGCCGGACTGGTTCGGCTACGACGTGCAGGGCCGCTCCATCTACTCGCGCGTCATCTACGGCACCCGCGCCTCGATCCTCGTCGGCGTCGGCGTGACCGCGGTGGTCACCCTCGTCGGCGGCTTCCTGGGGATGATGGCCGGATACTTCGGCGGGCTGGTCGACTCGATCATCTCCCGGATCACCGACATCTTCTTCGGCCTGCCGTTCCTGCTCGGCACGATGGTGATCCTCAACGCGTTCACGGAGCGCAAGGTCTACGTCGTCATCGCGGCCCTCGCCTTCCTTGGCTGGACCACCATCGCGCGCGTCATGCGCAGCTCGGTGATCACGGCCAAGCAGGCGGACTACGTCACGGCGGCGCGGGCGCTCGGCGCGAACACCAGCCGGATCCTCTTCCGCCATGTGCTGCCGAACGCGCTGGCCCCCACCATCGTGGTCGCGACCATCTCGCTCGGCGCGTACATCTCCGCCGAGGCGACGCTGTCCTTCCTGGGCCTCGGCCTCGCCGACCCGACCATCTCCTGGGGCATCGACATCTCCGACGCGAAGGACGCCATCCGCGACAACCCGCATGTGATGCTCTTCCCGGCAGGCATGCTGAGCCTCACCGTGTTCGCATTCATCACGCTCGGCGACGCGGTGCGCGACGCCCTCGACCCCAAGCTGCGCTGAGGAGGGCGTACGTGACCACCATCGAGAAAACCGTGAGCGACGCCGTCCGCGAGGGCGCCGGCGACGACGGCACCCCGCTGCTGGAAGTCCGGGATCTGCATGTGGAGTTCCACACCCGGGACGGTGTCGCCAAGGCCGTCAACGGCGTCAACTACAGCGTCCACGCCGGTGAGACGCTCGCCGTCCTCGGCGAGTCGGGCTCCGGCAAGTCCGTGACCGCCCAGGCCATCATGGGCATCCTCGACATGCCGCCCGGCAGGATCCCGCAGGGCCAGATCCTCTACCGCGGCGAGGACATGCTCACCATGTCCGGCGAGGAGCGCCGGAAGATCCGCGGCCGCAAGATCGCCATGATCTTCCAGGACGCGCTCTCGTCGCTGAACCCCGTGCTCACCGTGGGCTATCAGCTCGGCGAGATGTTCCGGGTCCACCAGGGCCTCTCCAAGAAGGAGGCCAAGGCCAAGGCCATCGCGCTGATGGACCGGGTCCGCATCCCGGCGGCCAGGGAGCGGGTCGGCGACTATCCGCACCAGTTCTCCGGCGGTATGCGCCAGCGCATCATGATCGCCATGGCGATGGCGCTGGAGCCGGACCTGATCATCGCGGACGAGCCGACCACCGCGCTGGACGTCACCGTGCAGGCCCAGGTCATGGATCTGCTCGCGGAGCTCCAGCGCGAGTACAACATGGGTCTGATCCTGATCACCCATGACCTGGGCGTGGTCGCGGACGTCGCCGACAAGATCGCGGTGATGTACGCGGGCCGGATCGTCGAGACCGCCCCGGTGCACGAGCTCTACAAGCGCCCGGCCCACCCGTACACCCGTGGTCTGCTGGACTCCATCCCGCGGCTGGACCGCAAGGGCCAGGAGCTCTACGCGATCAAGGGCCTGCCGCCCAATCTGCTCAAGGTCCCCACGGGCTGTGCGTTCAGCCCGCGCTGCCCCAAGGCGCAGGACATCTGCCGTACGGATGTCCCCGCGCTGGTCCCGGTCACCGAGCAGGACGGCACCGAGCTGCCGGGCCGCGGCAGCGCGTGCCACTTCTGGAAGGAGACCATCCATGGCTGAGATCGAGAAGACCGACAAGGTCATGGAGCCGGCCGACGCCACCCCCAACGTCACGGAGGTGGAGACGGTCGACGCGGCCACCGAGCAGGAGGCCGTGGCGGCGATCGAGGCCCCCGTCGAGCGCGGTGAGCCGATCCTGCAGGTGCGCAACCTGGTCAAGCACTTCCCGCTGACCCAGGGCATCCTCTTCAAGCGGCAGATCGGCGCGGTCAAGGCGGTCGACGGAATCTCCTTCGACCTCTACCAGGGCGAGACGCTCGGCATCGTCGGCGAGTCCGGCTGTGGCAAGTCCACCGTCGCCAAGCTGCTGATGACCCTGGAGACCGCCACCGCGGGCGAGGTGTTCTACAAGGGCCAGGACATCACCCGGCTCTCCGGCCGCGCCCTGCGCGCCGTCCGCCGCAACATCCAGATGGTCTTCCAGGACCCGTACACCTCGCTCAACCCCCGGATGACGGTGGGTGACATCATCGGCGAGCCGTACGAGATCCACCCCGAGGTCGCGCCCAAGGGCGACCGCCGGCGCAAGGTGCAGGACCTGCTCGATGTGGTCGGCCTCAACCCCGAGTACATCAACCGCTACCCGCACCAGTTCTCCGGCGGCCAGCGTCAGCGCATCGGCATCGCCCGGGGTCTCGCCCTCAACCCGGAGATCATCATCTGCGACGAGCCGGTCTCGGCGCTCGATGTGTCGGTGCAGGCGCAGGTCATCAATCTGATGGAGAAGCTCCAGGACGAGTTCAACCTGTCCTACATCTTCATCGCCCACGACCTGTCCATCGTCCGCCACATCTCCGACCGGGTCGGCGTGATGTACCTGGGCAAGATGGCCGAGATCGGCACCGACACCGAGATCTACGACCACCCGACGCACCCCTACACGCAGGCGCTGCTGTCGGCCGTCCCCGTCCCGGACCCGGAGTCGCGCGAGGGCCGCGAGCGCATCATCCTCACGGGCGACGTCCCCTCCCCGGCCAACCCGCCCTCCGGCTGCCGCTTCCGCACCCGCTGCTGGAAGGCCGAGGACAAGTGCGCCAAGGAGGTCCCGCTGCTCGCCATTCCGGAGCGCTTCGCGGGCACGGACTCCCCGGCGGCGCACGAGTCGGCGTGCCACTTCGCGGAGGAGAAGGACGTGGTCCACGCCTGACGCTTCCGCGCGGGCCGCTGTTTAACGACGAGGGCCGCCCGGACCGTGATCACCACGGCCCGGGCGGCCCTCGTCGTCGTTCAGGCCCCGTCCGACGCGGGCCCATCGCTCACGCAGCGACCTCACAACGCGCGGTCTCCAGCAGCTTCCCGATCTCGGCCGAAGCGCGCCTGGCATCCTCGACGCTGGGCGCCTCGGCGACGGCCACCTCCAACTCGTGGAGCCGTCGAGCCCGCTCCGGATAGCGCCGCAGAGCCACGAAGACGCCCCAGCGGTGGAGGAAGGTGTGCATGGGGACGGTGCTGTCGGTCTGCACCGCCTCTTGCCAGGCACTGTGGAACTCCTCCTCGAACCGGACAGCCGCGCTGAGGTCCACGGAGCGCACGGCGACCCGCAGTGCCTGTTCGGTCAGCGGCGGCATGGGGAACAGCGGCTCGTCGTGGGAGTCCTCTATGGGCTGTGTGCTCACGGCGCTGTCTCCTCCGCTGTGCCGTAGGTCGTCCACGTAGAGTGATCGCTTCAGGCCAGTGTTCATCCAGTTTGCCCCATCGCAGGTGGCGGCGGGGTCAGCGTGAACCATACGGCCTTGCCGGTGACGCCCGCGTCGCTGCGTGTTCTCTACGGCGGTCGGGCGGTGATGCGTGATCAACTGCTCCGGCTGATCGAGCTGTCGCGCTTGCCGAACGTCACGATCCAGATCGTCCCCATCGACAACGAGGGAAGTGCGGCCTTCAGTCACCCGTTCATGGTGATCGAACCCGGCGTGGTGGAATTGGGTGCGGTGCTCGTCGACCAGGTGGGCAAAGGTCAGTTCCTCGACGAGCGCCAAGCGCTGGCCGAATATGGGGAGTCGTTCGTGAGGCTGAGTGAACTGGCCCTGCCTCCGGTCGATGCTGAGGCTGTGCCGGAGGCTCGTACGGCGAAGGATTCCCTCGGGCCATCCAGCACATCCTCTATCCGCTTCTCTAAGGAGAGAGCCGCATGTCCTCGCTTCCGTGGCGGAAGTCCAGCTTCAGCACGGGCGACGCCCCCAACTGCGTCGAACTCGCTGCCGACCCCACCGGCACCCCTCACCTCCGCGAGAGCGACGACCCGGAGGCCGTCATAGCCACGACCCCTGCCGCGCTCCGCGCGTTCCTGCGGGCCGCGAAGGCGGGGGAGTTCGACTACCTCGGGGGCTGATCGCCACGAGTGCGACGTCAGACCACCAAAACCCCCTCCGGGACGGTCCAACGTCGAACTCGACCCCCGCCCCTCCCGTACCCCTCCCGAAAGTGCTTGATCTAACGCAACCAATTCATCAGGGGATTGCCAGGAGGTACCCCCACCCCCTGGCACCCTGCTGTCCGGCATCGGCCCTGGCCCCCGCGCACGGATGCCGCCACCGGCGCCTACACCAACCGGCCCGGCGCTCGGCGACGCGGCCCGCGCCCCCCACCCCCGCCGCCGCTGCTCACATGCGCCGAACGGGGGCGTGAGACGAACGCAGCAGCCGACCGAGCCGAGGAGCCTCCCGAACGGCCCGCCGGAGGCTCAGGGCTCCGCCGCCACCGCCTGCCGCTCCTCCGCGAAGTGGCACGCCGAGGCGTGGGCGGCCGGTCCCGCCAAGCCTGGCGGGACCGTCAGCGTCGGCACCTCCACCGCGCAGCGCTCCCGCGCCTTCCAGCAGCGGGTGCGGAAGCGGCAGCCGGAGGGCGGGTCGGCCGGGGAGGGGACGTCGCCGGTCAGCAGGATGCGCTCGCGGCGGGCGCGGGCCCGCGGGTCCGGGACCGGGACTGCCGACAGCAGCGCCTGGGTGTAGGGGTGGGTCGGATGCTCGTAGATCTCGGTGTCGGTGCCGGTCTCGGCGAAGCGGCCCAGATACATCACCGCGACCCGGTCGCAGATATGGCGGACCACCGACAGATCGTGGGCGATGAAGACATACGCCAGACCGAACTCGTCCTGCAGCCGCTCCATCAGATTGACCACCTGCGCCTGCACCGACACGTCCAGGGCCGAGACCGGCTCATCGGCGACGATGATCTCCGGCCGCAGGGCAAGGCCCCGGGCGATGCCGATGCGCTGGCGCTGCCCGCCGGAGAACTGGTGCGGGTAGCGGTTGATGTGCTCGGGGTCGAGGCCGACGACGTCCAGCAGCTCCTGGACCCTGCGCCGCCGGTCGCCCTTGGGCGCGACCTCCGGGTGGATCTCGTACGGCTCGCCCACGATGTCCCCCACCGTCATCCGGGGGTTGAGCGAGGTGTACGGGTCCTGGAAGACCATCTGGATATTTCGGCGGACGCGGTGCAGCGCACGTCCGGAGAGCCGGGTGATGTCCTCGCCCCGGTAGTGGATCGAACCGGCGGTCGGCCGCTCCAGGTTGACCAGCATCCTGGCCACCGTGGACTTCCCGCAGCCGGATTCGCCGACGATGCCGAGCGTCTCACCGCGCCGCAGGGTGAAGGAGACGGTGTCCACGGCCCGGACCGCGCCGATCCGCCGCCTGACGACGACGCCCCGGGTGAGCGGATAGAACTTGGCGAGATCGCGGACCTCCAGGACCGCTTCCCCGGCGGCGGGTTCAGCCATGGAGCTCCTCCTTCCAGAAGTGGCAGGCGCTGGTCCTCCCCGTGGCGATCCCGTCGGTCACCTCGTGCAGCGGCGGCCGCTCGGTGCGGCAGATGTCCCGGGCGCGCGGGCAGCGGGGGTTGAAGGGGCAGCCCGGCGGGATGGCGTACGGGCTGGGCGGCAGCCCCTTGATGGCGTACAGCTCCTTGCCCCGGTGGTCCACGCGGGGGATGGAGTCCAGCAGCCCACGGGTGTACGGGTGGGCCGGGCGCTTGTAGAGCTCGTGCACCGGGGCGGTCTCCACGATCCGGCCCGCGTACATCACGGCGATGGTGTCGGCGACATCCGCCACCACGCCCAGATCGTGGGTGATGAGAATGAGCCCCATGTTGTACTCGCGGCGCAGCTCCCCGAGCAGATCCATCACCTGGGCCTGCACGGTGACGTCCAGCGCGGTGGTCGGCTCGTCGGCGATGATCAGCGCCGGTTCGAGCGCCATCGCCATGGCGATCATGATGCGCTGGCGCATCCCGCCCGAGAACTGATGGGGGTAGTCCCCGGCCCGCTGGGTCGCCGCCGGGATCCGGACCCGGTCCATCAGCTCGACCGCCCGCCGTCGGGCGTCCTTGCGGGACATCCCGCGGTGCACCTCGTACATCTCCCCGAGCTGGGCGCCGACCGGGATCACCGGGTTGAGCGCGGAGAGCGCGTCCTGGAAGATCATCGCCATCTTGGCGCCCCGGGCCCGGCGGCGCTCCTCCCGGCCCGCCGTCAGCAGATCCCGCCCCTGGAAGAGGACCTGCCCGCCGGTGACGAAGCCGGGCGGGGAGTCGAGGATGCCCATGACGGCGTGGGCGGTCACGGACTTGCCGGACCCCGACTCGCCCAGCACGGCGAGCGTCTGCCCCGCGTCCACGCCGTAGCTCACCCCGCCGACGGCCTCGGCGACGCCGTCCCGGGTACGGAACTCCACCCGCAGGTCGCGTACGTCCAGCAATCGGGTCACCGGCGGCTCCTTTACGACATGGCGGACGCGTCAGCGCAGCTTGGGGTCCAGGGCGTCGCGCACCGCGTCGCCGAGCATGATGAAGGCGAGGACCGTGAGGCTCAGCGCCCCGGCCGGCCACAGCAGCATGTGCGGGGCGTTGCGGATCTGGGTGGCCGCGGTGGAGATGTCGATACCCCAGGAGACGGTGGGCGGCTTCAGCCCCACGCCGAGAAAGGACAGCGTCGCCTCCAGCGCGACGTAGGTCCCGAGCGCGATGGTCGCGACGACGATCACGGGGGCGAGGGCGTTGGGCGCGATATGGCGCAGCAGGGTGCGGCCGCTGCCCGCGCCGAGCGCCCGCGCCGCCTGGACGTAGTCGTGCTGCTTGACGGCCACCACCGAGCCGCGCGCGATGCGGGAGATCTGCGGCCAGCCCAGCAGCACGATGAAGCCGACGACCGGCCAGACCGAACCGCTGGTGACCACGGAGAGGAAGACCAGGCCGCCGAGGAGGATCGGGATGCCGAAGAAGACATCGGCGATCCGTGAGAGCAGCGCGTCCCACCAGCCGCCGAAGAGCCCGGCGAGGCCGCCCAGCACGCTGCCGAGCAGGGCCGCGCCGGCGGTGGCGCAGATGCCGACGGTAATGGAGGCGCGGGCGCCGTAGACCGTGCGGGTGTAGACGTCGCGCCCCTGGAGGTCGTAGCCGAAGGGGTGGCCGGGGGCCGGACCGTCCTGTGCCTTGGCGAGATCTCCCTGGTACGGATTGCCGCTCGCGATCAGCTGCGGCCGGATCGCGATGACGACGAGGAAGAGGATGACGAGCGCGGAGACGATGAAGACGGGGTTGCGCCGCAGATCGCGCCAGGCGTCGGACCACAGCCCACGGGCGCCGGGAGCCGCCGGCCCGCCGCCTGGTGTGCCGCGCGGCCACCGGGCGCGCCACGGGCCGCGGCGTGACCCGCTCTCCAGGGTCTGGGCGCCGGAGGCGGCGAGGGCCGGCGCACCGCCGCCCCCGACGGACGGGGCGATGGCCTCGGGTCCGTCATGCGTCGCGTACGGCGTCTCGGGCGTCTCGGGCGGTGTTTCATACCGTGTGTCAAAGGGCTCAGGCATACCGGATCCTCGGGTCGAGCACGGCATAGAGGAGGTCGACGAGCAGATTGGCGAGCAGGAAGACGATCACCAGGATGGTGACGAAGCCGACGACGGTCGGTGAGTTCTGGCGCAGAATGCCCTGGTAGAGCTGGTAGCCGACACCGTGGATATTGAAGATCCGCTCGGTGACGATGGCCCCGCCCATGAGCGCGCCGACATCCGTGCCGATGAAGGTCACCACGGGGATCAGCGAGTTGCGCAGCAGATGCCGGGTCACGATGCGGCGGCGCGGCAGCCCCTTGGCGACGGCGGTACGGACGTAGTCGGCGCGGGCGTTCTCCGCGATCGAGGTACGGGTGAGCCGGGTGGTGTACGCGAGCGAGACCAGCCCCAGCACCACGCCGGGCAGCAGCAGTTCGGGCAGCGGCGCCTCCGGCGAGACGGACGGCCTGGCCCAGCCCCAGGTCACGCCGAACAGATACTGGAGCACCGTGCCGCTGACGAAGGTCGGGACGGCCACCACGAGGAGGGTCAGCAGCAGCACCGAGGTGTCGGTCGCCCGGCCGCGGCGCAGCCCGCTGAGCACACCGAGGGTGATCCCCAGCGCCATCTCGAAGACGACCGCGACCACGGTCAGGCGCAGGGTCACGGGGAAGGCGCCGGCCATCAGCTCCGTGACAGGCTGCCCGTTGAAGGCGGTGCCGAAGTGTCCGCTGAAGACCTGCCCCATGTAGTGGAGGTACTGGCTCCACAGCGGCTCGTCGAGGTAGAGGTCCTTGCGGATCCGGGCGGCGGTGGCGGGGTCGGGGGCCTTGTCGCCGAAGAGGGCCGCGACCGGGTCGCCGAGCGCGTACACCATGAAGAAGATCAGGAAGGTGCAGCCGAGGAACACCGGGACCATCTGCAGAAGCCGGCGCAGCGCATAGCGGCCCATGGCTCAGCTGACCTTGATCTGGTGGTAGACGGGGACGCTGAACTGGTTGAGGGTCACCTCGCTGAGCCGGTCCGAGTAGCCCGCGCTGCCGTTCTGGTACCAGAGCGGAATGGCGGGCATCTGCTGGGCGAGAATCTTCTCCGCCGCCTGGAAGCTCGTCATGGCGGCGCCGTCGGCGGAGGCGGCGTTGGCCTGGTTCACCAGCCGGTCGAAGCCGGTGTCGCTCCAGTGGCCGTCGTTGGAGGAGGCACCGGTGTAGTACAGCGGCTGGAGGAAGTTCTGGATCAGCGGATAGTCCATCTGCCAGCCGGCCCGGAAGGGCCCGGTCATCTTCTTGCCGGCCATCTTGTTGCGGTAGTCGGCGAAGGTGCCGACGGGCTTGCCGACGCACGCCCGATCGCTCCTCAGCACGGAGTTGACGCTGTTGCACACCGCGTCGACCCAGTCCTTGTGCGAGCCGGTGTCGGCGTTGTACGTGATCGTCATCCGGCCGCCGGGCAGTCCGCCCGCCGCTTTGATCAGCCTGCGCGCCCGCTCCGGGTCGAAGGAGCAGGCGTCCCCGCACAGCCCCGGCTGATAGCCGCCCTGGCGGCGCAGGACCGGTGAGGTCCAGTCGGTCGCCGGGGTCCGGGTGTTACGGAAGATCCGCTCGGTGATCTGTGCCCGATTGATCGCCATCGAGATGCCCCGGCGGAGCCCCGCCTTGCCCGGACCGCTCCAGGCGCGGTCGTACATCGGGAAGGTGAGGGTCTGGATGATCCCGGCGGGCTGGTTGATGTAGCGGTTGCCGAGGTCGGAGCGGACGAACTTCAGCTGCTGCGCGGGGACGTCGTCCACCAGGTCGAGATTGCCCGCCTGAAGATCGGTGTAAGCGGTGTTGCTGTCCGTATAGACACGGAGATCGACGCCCTTGTTACGGGCCTTGTCGGGGCCGGGGTAGCCGTCCCAGGTGCGCAGCTTCATCACCGAGCCCTTGGCGTACGACCGCACCAGGTACGGGCCGTTGCCGATGGGCTTCTTCAGCCAGGCGGCATGGTGCTCGAAGAAGGCCCGGGGCAGCGGTGCGTAGGCGTTGTAGCCCAGTGTCTCGGGCCAGGTGGAGAACTTCTGGGTGAGCCTGGCGGTGAAGGTCCGGTCGTCCTTGACCCGCAGACCGGAGAGCGCCTTCGCGGTGGGGCGGCCGGAGTCGGGGTGGACCTTGTCGTAGCCCTCGATGTACTCGAAAAAGTAGGCGTTGCGCTGCTTGTGGTCGATCCGGGCGCCGTAGTTCCAGGCGTCCACGAAGGACCGCGCCGTCACCTTCTCGCCGTTGCTGAACCGCCAGCCGTCCTTGATGGTGATGGTGTAGTTCCGCTGGTCGGAACTATGGATCCGCTGGGCGAGCGCGTCCTTGGCCTCACCGGTCCTCGGGTCGTACCGCTTGAGTCCCCGGAAGATCATGTCGAGGACCTTGCCGCCCTGGACCTCATTGGTGTTGGCCGGCTCCAGCGGGTTCGGCGGATCGCCCCAGGAGGAACGGACGATCCCGGAACCGGAACCACCGCCGCCACCACCGCAGGCCGTCGCGGTCACCCCGAGGGCGGCCACACACACGGCGCCCAGCACACACCGGGCACGCGTACGGTGCAGGGCTCCGCGCATGGCGCCTCCCGAGGATCCGGTCCACGATCCGCCTCACGGCCCATCAGACATCCGGTGGACCGACGGCGCACGTCGATGACCGCTGTCCGTGGTGGCAGGGGGAGCATTCCGGCGGCCTATGATCGCGACGTGTCGCACAGCGATCTTCAGCGCGTTCAGGACTTCCTGCTCTCCTTCGCCCGCCGCCAGGCCGGCGAGGTACGGGAGGTGCCCGGGGGATTCCTGGTGCGGCATGAGGGCTATGCGCGCTCCCACGAGCACAATCAGCTCCATATCGCCGGGCCCGTCGGCCCCGAGACGCTGCCGGTCGTCGCCGACGCCGCGATGTCCGATCTGCCGTACCGGCGGATCACCGTCCATGACGACGACCTCGGGCTCGCCTGCGCGCCCGTGCTCGGCCGGGCGGGTTACCGGCACGCCACCGAGGTCGTCATGGTCCACACGGGTCCGGTGCCGCCGGAGCCCGGGGCCGAGGTCGTGGAGCGGGATCTGGGGCCGGATCCGTACGGCCCGCTGCGGCGGGCGCTGACCGCCCAGCAGCGGCGGTGGATGCCCGACGCCGACGAGGAGACCGTGCACGACCTCGTGGACCGGCGCACGGCGCGCCGTGAGGGCGCCGACGAGGTGCTCTTTCTGGCCGTCCACGACGACATCGGCGAGGTCGCCTCCTGGGCCGACCTCTACATGGCGCCCGCCGACGCCATCGCCCAGATCGACGAGGTGGTGACCGCCGATCCGTATGTGCGCCGCGGCTATGCCGACGCCATACTGGCCGGCGCCGTGCGCCGCGCGGCCGCCGCCGGATGCGGGCTGCGCTTCCTGATGGCCGACCAGGACGACTGGCCCCGCCACTGGTACGCCCGCCGGGGCTTCACCCCCATCGGCCGCAGCCACGTCTTCACCCGCCCCTGAGCCACCCGGAAATGGCGTGCCGAGGCGCGGTGGCCGGGGCTATGGTCCCGTCATGCCCCACACCACCCCCTTGGACATCCGGATCGGCGTCTACGCGACCGAGGACGAGGCCAGGAGGCTCGGCGACGGGTGCGGACGGGTGCTGGACGGCCACGGGCTCGCCCACCGGCTGTCCGTCGCCGGGCCCGGGGAGCCGACGGCCGGGCCCGGGTCCATGCCGCTCGCCGCGTTCTACGACGACCTTCCCGAACAGTGGCGGATCGGCCACCCCGGAGAGGACCCCGGAGCCCGAGCCGTCCATGAGGTCCGGGTCGCGCTGCACACCACCCGCCCCCGGGCGGAGACCCTCCGCGAGGAACTGACCCGCGTCGTCTGCCCCGATCCCGAACACCGTTCGCCCTGCCCGGTCCCCTGGGCCTCCCACTGCGTCGGCCCGACGGCGTAGGCCCGGTCTCAGTCCTTCCGCAGGTCCTCCGCCGCGATCAGCGCCGGGTCCAGGACGACGTCCTCCTCGCGCGCCTCGATGGTCGGGGCCTCGGGGAAGTGGCAGGCGGAGAGATGGCCCTCGCGGTTGCCCTCGATGCGCACCAGCGGGGGTTCCTCCCGGGCGCACTTGTCCTGGGCCTTCCAGCAGCGGGTGCGGAAGCGGCAGCCGGAGGGCGGGTTGATGGGGGAGGGGACGTCGCCGGCGAGGCGGATGCGCTCGCGGCGGGCGGCGGTCTCCCCGGCGTCGTCGGCCATCACCACCGCCGCGTCCGGGACGGCGGACAGCAGGGCGTGGGTGTACGGGTGGCGGGGGCGGTGGTAGATGGAGTCGCGGTCGCCGACCTCGACGACCTTGCCCAGATACATGACGGCCACGCGCTGCGAGAAGTGCCGTACGACGGCGAGGTCGTGGGCGATGAACAGGAAGGCGATGCCCAGCTCGCGCTGGAGCTCCTGGAGCAGATTGACGACCTGGGCCTGGATGGAGACGTCGAGGGCCGAGACCGGTTCATCCGCGACGATCAGCCTGGGTTCGAGGGCGAGCGCGCGGGCGACCCCGATGCGCTGGCGCTGGCCGCCGGAGAACTCGTGCGGGAAGCGGTTGTAGTGCTCGGGGTTGAGGCCGACGGTCTCCAGCAGCTCGCGCACCCGGGCCTCACGGCCGCCGGGCGGGCGGATGCCGTTGATCTCCATCGGGCCGGAGATGATCGTGCCCACGGTCTGCCGGGGGTTCAGCGAGGAGTACGGATCCTGGAAGATCATCTGGATCTCGGAGCGGATGGGCGCGAGCGCCTTGCGGTCCGCGTGGGTGATGTCCCGGCCCCGGTAGGTGATCGTGCCTCCCGTCGGCTCCAGCAGCCGGGTCAGCAGCCGGCCGGTCGTGGACTTGCCGCAGCCGGACTCGCCGACCAGGCCGAAGCTCTCGCCCGCGTGCACGGTCAGATCGATGCCGTCCACCGCTTGGACGGCACCGACCCTGCGCTTGATCGGAAAGCCGCCCAAGATCGGGAAGTGTTTGGTCAGCTTCTCGGTGACCAGAAGGGGTTCGGGTGTCCCCGGCGCGCTGCTCATGTGTACCGCTCCCTAGGCCCTAGCCCAGCCGGGGCTTGATCTGCTCGATGAAGAGGGTCTGCTTCCGTTCGGCCGTGAGGTGGCAGGCGGCGCCCCGCCGCTCGGGCAGCACGGGCCGCTCGCCGGCGCACCGCCCGTCGGCCACCTCGTCCGTGAAGCCGCACCGCGGATGGAAGGGGCAGCCCGGCGGCGGGGCGAGCAGGCTCGGCGGGGTGCCGGGGATGGGGTTCAGCGGCTCGTCGATGTCGGAGGAGAGCCGCGGCATGGAGCCCAGCAGCCCCCAGGTGTACGGATGCTGGGGCGCCCGCAGCACCTCGCGGACCGTGCCGCGCTCGACGGCCCGGCCCGCGTACATCACCAGCAGATCGTCGGCGGTGTTGGCGACCACGCCCAGATCGTGGGTGATGAGGATGATCGCGGAGCCGAACTCCTGCTGGAGGTCTTTCAGCAGATCGAGGATCTGGGCCTGGACGGTGACGTCGAGCGCGGTGGTCGGCTCGTCGGCGATAAGGAGATCCGGGTTGCAGACCAGGGACATGGCGATCATCGCACGCTGCCGCATTCCGCCGGAGAACTGATGCGGATAGTCGTCCACGCGCAAGCGCGCGTTGGGGATGCCGACCTTCTCCAGCATCCCGATCGCCCGCGAGCGCGCCTCCTGCTTGGAGGCGCCGGTGTGCTTGCGGAACGGCTCGGCGATCTGGCGGCCCACCGTGTAGTACGGCGACAGGGCGGTCAGCGGATCCTGGAAGATCATGGCCATCTTGTTGCCGCGCAGCCTCTCCAGGGTGCGCTCGGGCGCGCCGGTCAGCTCCTGCCCGTCCAGCAGTATCTCGCCCCGGACCTCGGTGGTGCGCGGATCGTGGAGGCCGAGCACGGTGAGATTGGTGACGGACTTGCCCGACCCGGACTCGCCGACGATGCCGAGCGTGCGGCCGCGTTCGAGGTCGAAGGAGAGGCCGTCCACGGCCTTGACGACGCCGTCCTCGGTGGAGAAGCGGACATACAGGTCGCGTACGGTCAGGAAGGCGCCGCCGTCCGGGGCGGGGGGCGGTGTGGCGCCGGCGCCGTCGTCGGGTTTGGTGAGTGTGGTCATCTCGGCAGGCTCCGGGTCTCTCAGGCGAGGCGCACGCGCGGGTCGATGAAGGCGTAGGCGGCGTCGACCAGGATGTTGAACACCACGATGGCCGCGGCGCTGACCAGCATCACGCCCATCAGCATCGGCAGATCGGTGAGCTGCACGGATTCGACCGCCAGCCGGCCGATGCCGTGCAGGGTGAAGGTGTACTCGGTCACCATGGCCCCGCCGAAGAGCGATCCGAGGTCGATGCCGAAGATGGTGACGATGGGGGCGATGGCGCCGCGCCAGGCGTACCGGAAGAAGACCGTACGGCCGGACAGGCCCTTGGCCCGGGCCGTGCGGACATGGTCCTCCTGCAGCTGCTCGACCATCTGGGAGCGGGTCATCCGGCTGTAGTTGGCCATGAAGATCAGCGAGAGCACCAGCCAGGGCAGCAGCATGCCGCTGAACCACTTCGCGGGATTGTCGGTGAAGGGGTAGTAGGCGGGCTGGTCCATGATGGCCAGGCCGCTGACGAACCAGGCCAGAGCGAGCACGCCGACGAAGTAGATCTGCAGGGACGCGCCGAGCAGCGACAGCGAGCTGAAGAACTTGTCGATCCAGGTGCCGCGCCGCCAGGCCGCGATCATGCCGATGCCGACCCCGCAGACCAGGAAGACGGCGGCGCCGCCGACGGCGAGCGAGAGGGTGGTGGGGAAGCGGTCGACGACGGTGCCCCAGACGGGCTCCTGGCTGACGAAGGAGTAGCCGAAGCAGGGGGCGTCACAGTGACCCACGGAGAAGTCGCGCCCCGCGAAGATCCCGACCATGAACTTCGCGTACTGGACCGGCACCGGCTGGTCCAGGCCGAGGTTCTTGTTGATCATCGCGAGCGATGTGGGATCGCAGTTCTTGCCGCAGGCGAGCCGGGCGGGTTCGGCGGGCAGGGCGAAGAAGAGGAAGAAGGTGATCGCACTGATCAACAGGAGGATCACGATCGCGCCGAGGGACCGGCGGGCGAGGAATCTCAACATGGCGTCGGGGATCTTCCGCTAGGGGCGGGCCCCGGCCGCGCCGCGTCAACCGTAGTACCGCGGTGACGGGGTGCGCGGCGCGGCCGGGCTCCGGGCGGCGCTGGGGGCTGCCGCGGTTACTTGACGAAGACGGCCGTCGGGTCCACGGCTCCGTAGACCGAGTTGTACTTCACCCCGCCGAGGCCGGGGCCCCAGAGGGTGAACAGCCGGTTGTAGAAGGTCGGGACCGCGGCGACCTCATCGGTGAGGATCTTCTCGCTGAGCTTGATCCACTCCGTGGTGGCCTGGTTGAGATCGCTGAGCTTGGCGACCCGGTCGATCTCCTTGTCGATCGCCGGGACCTTGAGATGGGAGTAGTTCGCGGAGTCGTCGTAGACGTTCTTCCCGCCGTAGACCGGCGGGACGACGGTCGAGGCCGACGGCCAGTCGGCGCCCCAGGAAGACCGGTACAGATCGTACTTGTTCTTGATCTTTCCGATCTGGGTGTAGTAGGTGGTCTGGTCGATCTCCTTCTTCTGGACCTTGAATCCCGCCCGCTCCAGGGCCTGCTGGACGACCACCGAGGCGTCCTGGTGGGTGTCGCCGTTGCCGTAGGCGTAGACGAGCTCGTAGCCCTCCTTGCCCGCCTCCTTCAGCAGCTCCTTGGCCTTCTTGGCATTGCCGCCGGGGTACTTCTTCTTCTGATACGGGTCGAAGGACGGGTCGTAGCCCTTGAGCGTGGGGCCGACCAGCCCGCCGCCGACCTCACCGGCCTTGGGGCCGCCGAACTGCTGGAGGTACTGGCCGCTGGGGAAGGCCCAGGCGATCGCCTCGCGCACCTTCTTGTCCTTGACGCGGTCCATGTTGATCGAGACGACATCGACATAGGGCTGGGTCTCGGTCAGCGACCGGGCCATCGCGGCCTTGTCCTTGAGGACCGAGGAGATCTGCGAGGGGTCGACCGCGTTGGTGAACGTCATGCCGTTCCGGTCGGCGCCCTTGGCGGCCTGGAGCCGGCGGGTGGAGTCCACCCACTGGTGGCCGAAGGAGACGTCGAAGGTGTTGACGTACTGATGGCGGATCGAGTCGGTCTTGGGATCCCAGTGCTCGTTCTTGACGAACTGGATGCCCTTGCCCGGCTTGAAGTTCTTGATCTTGTACGGTCCGGAGGCCACCGGCGCCTTGTCGTACTTCTCCTTGGTGTCCTTGGCCGGCGGGACCGCGCCGATGTTCGGCATGGCCACCGCGAAGGGCACCTCGGCGCGCGGCTGGTCGAAGTGGAAGACGATCGTCTTGTCGTCCGGGGTGTCCAGCACCGACTTCGGCAGATGCTTGCCCTTGTACGGGCCGTCGGGCAGCGCCTTGCGGTACTTCTGGCCCTCCCCGGAGAGCCACTGCTGCAGGTAGGTCGGGCCGTTGGTCTCGAACGGGGCGTAGAGCCGCTCGATGGCGTGGCGGACGTCCTTGGAGGTGATCGGCGAGCCGTCCTCGAACTTCAGCCCGTCCTTGAGGGTGTACGTCCAGGTCCGGCCGCCGTCCGAGGACGTGCCGGTGTCGGTGGCGAGGTCGCCGACCAGCTTGGCCTTCCCCGTTTTGTCGTCGAACTGGTAGTTGGTCAGCGTCCGGTTGTAGAGCGTCTGCATGATCAGCTCATCGCTGACATAGATCTGCCCCGGGTCCAGATGCTCGAACGCGTCCCGCTGCAGCACCGTCACGGTGCCGCCCTTCTTGGCGCCCGGCAGATCCTTGGCGGGGCCCGTGGAGTCGGCGGCGGTGCCCAGGGTGATGTCCTGGGCCTCCATCTTGCGTTCCTTGGACTCCTTGGGGTCGGAGCCGCCGCCCCCGCTGCTGCACGCCGAGAGCGCCAGGGCGCCCGCGGCCAGGGCGATGGCATATGTGCGCGCTCTGCGCCTGCTGTTCAACGTCATGGTCGTCACTGCACCTGCCTCGTCGGACGGAACACTTGCCGTGTCGTGCGTCTGCCGTATCTGTCGGCGCCGGCTCCGGGGTCAGCGCGTGGTCTTCGGGTCCATCGCGTCCCGGACCGAGTCCCCGAGCAGGTTGAAGGCGACCACGAAGACCACCATGGCGATGCCGGGGAAGAACATGTAAGTGATGTCGCCCTCGTAGAAGTTGGCGCCCTTGGCGAACATCCGGCCCCAGTCGGGGGTCGGCTCGACCACGCCGACGCCGAGGAAGGACAGTGCCGCCTCGGTCGTCACGAAGTTCGGCAGCATCAGGGTGGACTGCACCAGGATCGGGGTGCCGAGGTTGGGCAGCAGCTCCCTGCGGACGATCCGCCACGGCGAGGCACCGGTCACCTTGGCCGCCTCGACGAACTCACGCTCCCGCAGGGAGAGCACCTGACCGCGCAGCAGCCGGGCCAGCTGCATCCAGCCCAGCAACCACAACACCACCACCAGGGCCGTCACCCGGAAATAGGTGGGCGTCTCCTTCTGCGGACTGACGAACAGCGCGGTGACCACCGGCATGAAGGCGACGAAGAACAGCTGCTGCGGGAACGAGAGCAGCAGATCGATGAGCCGCCCGAGGAAGTAGTCGGTGCGCCCGCCCATATAGCCCGCGACGACGCCGATCACGATGCCGGTGAGCGTGGACAGCACGGTCGCCGCCAGCCCGATCAGCAGCGAGGTGCGGATGCCGTACACCAGCTGCGTCAGCACATCACGGCCGAGCTTGGGCTCGATGCCGAACCAGAACTCCCCGTCGATGCCGCCGTTGGGCTTCATCGGATAGCCGGTGATGGGGTCCAGCAGCTCGGGGCGGTCGAGACCGTAGGTGGTGTACGGATCCTTGCCGTACAGCCACCCGATCACCGGGGCCAGGACGGCGACGACGAAGAAGAACAGCACGACGAAGCCGGAGATCACCCCGGTCCGGTCCCGCCGGAATCGGCGCCACATCAGCTGGCGGGGAGCCAGCCCCGTCGGCTGGCCGCCCTCCGCGACCGGCGCGGTCTTCTCGACCACGGTGGTCCGGGGTGGACTCGTCATCGCGTAACGCCCCCCGCACTGTTGTCACACCGTCAACTCGGGTTGTCTATGCGCGTCATCCCGCTGCCCGCTCGCCAGGGTCGTGCGTGCGTGTCTGGATGAGCGGACTTTCGCAACCGATGAATGGCCCAGTCAAGGGGCGGGCGAGGGCGGATCCGCCGCTCATCGGGTTCTTGAGCGAACATTTGGCAGATCGACGTGCCGACGTGCTTGACAGCGATCGCCGTATGACGACAAAGCATGGCCTATGAGCATGAAAAGCGTTAACACGCGGGCAACTCGACTGTCGCGACACCGATATACGGACGCGTCAGGCTGAACTGCGTACGGCCGTGCGGGTGCCGTAGACCGGCCGGGGCGCGCCATGTCGTCCCGGCCGGTCACCATCCGTGATTTCTTCGTCCCACGACGGTTGCCCGGGGTGCGAGATGGGGGAAACCTACGGCTATGGGGCAAGGACGGATACTCAACCGCGGAGCGCGCGTCTTCGGCGCGCTCGTCTGCACTGTGCTCGGGCTGATCTCGCTGGCGTGGATCATCCGTGACCTGGACAAGGCCGACGAGGCGAGCCATCTGTGGTGGACCTGGTCGGGACTGCCCTTCCGGGCCTCGGGGTCGGTCTTCGGCTCGTCCCTGCTCGACCTCGTCCTGCTGGTGGTCTACGCGGCCGTCGGGATCGCCGCGCTGCGCTCCCCGTCCGCCGCGGGCGCGCTCGGCACGGTCGCCGTGGTGACCGTCGTCCTGCGCCTGCCCAGCCTGTGGAATTTGAACGCGGACTGGATGCAGGGCATACCCGACGATCTGAAGACCCGGGCCGATCTCAGCGCGTGGGCCGCCGTTGTGCTCGGCGGTCTGCTGCTGGCCACCGTGGCCGCCGCGCGCCGCCCCGCCGATCTCGACCCGCCCGGGTACGCGGCGTCGCCCGCGGATCAACCGCCCGCCCGGCCGGGGCCCGGGCCGGCGGTGATCGCCGCGCTCTTCCTGGGCGCCGTCGGGGCCGTCCTCGCCGCCTGGCAGATCTACTGGGCCCAGGAGCGCGGCTGGGACAGCTACAAGTACCTGCTCACCGGCAAGCACACCCTGGCCACGCTGCTCTCGGCGCCCGCCGCCTGGAGCGAGTGGGCGGCGGCCGCGCTGTGCCTGGCCGCCGCCGTCACCGCGCTGGCGCGGGCGCCGCTGGCGCGCCCGCTGGGGATGACGGCGGCGGCGCTGGTGCTGGCCAAGGGGATCAGCGAGGTCTCGCTCTGGTTCAAGCTGGACTACGTCGACCATCTGGACGATCTGCCGACGGTGGGCGTGCTGAGCGTGCTCAGCGCGTTCTTCGAGGCGGCGGCGGGGCTGATCGCCCTGGCCGCACTGGCGCGGCGGCCCGCGGGCGCCGGCGGGGCGCCGCTGGGCGGCCCGCCGCCCCCCGGGGCCCCGGCGTACGGCTACGGCTATGGCGGCGGCGGGGGTTACGGAGACAGCGGCTATGGGGACGGCGGCTACGGGGGCGGGGGTTACGGAGACAGCGGCTATGGGGACGGCGGCTACGGGGGCGGGGGTCACGGCAGCGGCGGCTATGCCCCGCCACCACCCACCACCCCACCTACGGCCCCGCCGCCCCCGGCCCCGGCTCCGCCGTCTTCGCCGCCGCCCGCACCCCCGCCGGGCTGGTAGCGGCCGGGCGAAGCGGCCGGCCGTCGTCCACGACGCAGCGGGCCAGACGCAGACGCCCGGTCTCGGTCAGGGGTGCGTTACGGTGCGGCATGAGGGCCTTTCTGGTCGCCGGTGCGGATATCGCAATCCACTCCGAGCCAGAAGGCCCTCACCCATTTCAAGATCACTCAGCCATGACGTCCGTCACCAACCTCAGTGGACAGAACACCTAAGCGGTTACGGCGAGGTCAAGTGCTGATCCTTCTCGGCGTCCAGGCCCTCGGCCAGGCCGAACGGCGAGGGATCAGCGGCGAACTTCACCGAATCCGCTCAGCGCGGCCCCAGGGACCGCTTGAGGAAGTCCACCTGCAGCAGGAGCAGATTCTCCGCGACCTGCTCCTGCGGGGTCATATGGGTCACTCCGGACAGCGGCAGCACCTCGTGCGGGCGGCCCGCGGCGAGCAGGGCCGAGGAGAGGCGCAGGGTGTGCGCGACGACCACATTGTCGTCGGCCAGACCATGGATGATCATCATTGGCCGGGCCTCGTCCGCCGCGCCGGACAGCCCCTCGTCGGTCACCAGCGAGTTGGCGGCGTAGACCTCGGGCTGTTCCTCCGGGTGGCCCAGGTACCGCTCCATGTAGTGGGTGTCGTACAGCCGCAGATCGGTGATCGGCGCGCCCACCACGCCCGCGTGGAAGACATCGGGGCGGCGCAGCACGGCCAGCCCGGCGAGATAGCCGCCGTAGGACCAGCCGCGGATGGCGACCCGGCCGAGGTCCAGCGGATAGCGCTCGGCCAGCGCCGTCACGGCCTCGACCTGGTCCTCGAGCGTGATGCCCGCGAGATCGTCGCGGACGGCCTTCTCCCAGCCGGGGGACCGGCCGGGGGTGCCCCTGCCGTCGGCGACGACCACCGCGAAGCCCTGGTCGGCGAACCACTGCGAGGTGAGATGGGCGTTGTGCGCGGCGACCACCCGCTGGCCGTGCGGGCCGCCGTACGGGTCCATGAGGACCGGCAGCGGCCCGTCACCCTCCCGGTAGCCGGTGGGCAGCAGGACGGCGCACGGGATGTCGCGCTTGCCCGCGAAGACGAGCTCGGGGCGGGCGGTGATGACGGGTTGCTCGGCGTACGAGGGGACCTCGGCGAGCCGTTCGGCCGCGCCGTGGTCCGCGGGGCGCAGCAGCTCCACCCGGGCCCCGGGCCGGTCCACCCCCGCGTACGACAGGGCGACCACCTCGCCGCCGCGCACGGCGGAGTGCACCGCCGGGAAGGGCCGCTTGCCGACCGGCTCCCATCCGCCCTGGTCCCCGCTGCCGCGGAACCAGGCCCGGTAGACGGCGATCTCGCCCGGCTGCTCGGGCAGCTCGGCCCCGGCCCCCGGGGAGGCGGCGAAGAGCACATCGTCCTCGCCGATGCCGAGGACCGCGCGCACCTGGAGGGCGCCGGAGGTGAGCTTGCGGTCGCCGACCATCAGCACCCGGGCGCCGCCCTCGTCGGCGATGCGGACGAGTCGTCCATCTTCCGTCCAGGCGGGCACTCCGGGGAAAAGATCCAGCCAAACAGGGTCCTCGTCGACATGGACCGTGCTGGTCCGCCCCGACTCGGTGTCCACGGCCAGATAGAGCTGACTGCGCTGGTCCCGCGCCTGGACCAGAAGGAGCGGCGGACCGTAGGCCGACCAATGCACCCGCGCGAGGTACGGATAGCGCGTCCGGTCCCACTCGATCTCAGTACGGGAGCCGTCGAGGCCGAGCAGAACCAGCCGTACATCGGCGTTGGCGGTGCCCGCGGCCGGATACGCGATCTCGGCCGGCTCATGGCCGGGGTGCGCGGGGTCGGCGATCCACCAGCGGCGTACGGGGGCGTCGTCGACCCGCGCGACCAGGAGCGCATCGCTCCGCGGTGACCACCAAAAGCCGCGGGAGCGGTCCATCTCCTCTGCCGCGATGAACTCCGCGAGGCCATAGGAGACCGTGTCGCCCTCCGGCTCCGCAAGGGCCCGGTCGCCCTCACCGTCGGCGCCCGTCACGCGGAGCGCGCCGCCCGCCGCGTACACGATGTGGCGGCCGTCGGGCGAGGGGCGCGGGTCCACGACCGGACCCCGGGCCCGCAGCTCGCGGGTGGCGCCGGCGGCCAGGTCGGTGGCGAACAGCCGCCCGGAGAGGGCGAAGGCCGCGAGCTCCACCGCCGCGTCCACCGCGTAACCGACCACCCCGGCCGATCCCTCGCGGCTGCGCTCGCGCCGCGCCCGTTCCTCGGCGGACAGCTCCTCGTCGGCGCCGCCGAGCAGCGCGACCGGGTCCGCGGCCGCGTACTCGCGCTGGCCGGCGAGGTCGTACACCCACAGGAGGCCCGCCCGGTCGGTGCCCGAGCGGGAGCGCAGGAAGACGACGCGGGAGTCGTCGGGGGCCACGGTGAAGGCCCGCGGCGCCCCGAGGGTGAACCGCTGGGTGCGCGCGTGCTGCCGAGGGAAGGAGAGCTGTCCGGTCATAGGGGGAGCCTAAGGCTCCGCTGATCGCGAAGGCCGTACGGCCCGCTCGCCGGGAGCGTGGTTGCCCACGGCACAATCCGGCCGCCGGGGCGTCCGGATCAAGTCCGTGCGCTCGGTGGTGACATGGCGCATATCCAGCGGGAAATCGCCCCGGGACCTGGGCAGTTGATGCGATCAGGCATGCGCCCCTGTCATGCTCCCGTGCACCGAGTCATGCGCAGGCGCCCATAGTTATGATCGATTGCGCATAGTGGGTAGGACTTTCGTGGCATCAATATGTTGTCCGTCCGAGCGCGTGTACCTGGAGGTGAGCCGCTGTGGCGCTCTCGATCTCGTTGTCAGTGCTGCTGCTGATCATCGTCTTCATGCTCGTCAACAAGGCAGGGCTGAAGGCGGGGCACGCGGTCATCTGTGTGCTTCTCGGTTTCTATCTCGCGAGCTCGTCGGTCGCTCCGACGATCGACGACCTCACCACCAACGTGGCGGACATGATCGGCGGCGTGAAGCTCTGACCCCGCGCGGGGCCGGGGCGCGCCGTCCATGGGCACAGGTGTGCGACTCGTAGGCTGTGCCCATGACCGTTCTTCCCGCCCGTCGTCTGCTGCTGGTACACGCGCATCCGGACGACGAGTCGATCAATAACGGCGCGACCATGGCGAAGTACGCCGTCGAGGGCGCTCATGTCACCTTGGTGACCTGCACCCTCGGCGAGGAGGGCGAGGTGATCCCGCCCGGCCTGGCGCATCTCGCCGCCGACCGCGACGATGCGCTCGGCACGCACCGGATCGGCGAACTCGCGGCGGCGATGAAAGCCTTGGGGGTCCAGGACCACCGCTTCCTGGGCGGCCCCGGCCGCTACCGCGACTCCGGGATGATGGGCGCCCCGCAGAACGACCGGCCGGACTGCTTCTGGCAGGCCGACCTGGACGAGGCCGCCGGCCATCTGGTGGCCGTGGTCCGTGAGATCCGGCCGCAGGTCCTGGTGGCGTACGACAGCGACGGGGGCTACGGCCACCCCGACCACATCCAGGCGCACCGGGTCGCGATGCGCGCGGTGGAGCTGGCCGCCGACCCGGACCATCGTCCGGAGCTGGGCGCGCCGCACGAGATCGCCAAGGTCTACTGGAACTGCGTTCCGCGCTCGGCCGTGGAGGAGGGCTTCGCCCGGCTGCGGGCGGCGGGGCGGGAGCCGCTCTTCCCCGGGATCGCCACGGTGGACGACGTCCCGGGCGTGGTGGACGACGCCGAGGTGACGGCGGCGATCGACGGCACCGCGTACGCGGCGGCCAAGACGGCGGCCATGCGCGCCCATGCCACCCAGATCGCCGTGGACGGGCCCTTTTTCGCACTCTCCAACGACCTGGGCCAGCCGCTGTTCGTCACGGAGCACTATCGGCTCGTCCGGGGTGAGGCCGCGGCCGACCGCGAGGACGACCTCTTCGCGGGGGTGACGGCATGACGGTCGCGCGGCTGGGAGGTTACGCGCTGCTGGCCGTGGCCGGAGCGCTGGTGGGCATCGCGGGCGCGCTGGTCCAAGCCGCCTGGTTCCCCGGCGGGTTGCTGCTCGCGCTGCTGGGCGTCGTGGCCGTCTGCTACGGCGGGGTCAAGGTCACCGGGACCAGGATGGGTGGCGGAATCCCCGCCGGGACGTGGACGGTGGCCGTCCTTCTGCTCACCGCCAGCCGTCCGGAAGGGGACTTCCTCTTCGGCGCGGGCCTGGGGTCGTACGCTTTCCTCCTGGGCGGAATGTTTGCCGGTGTGATGTGCGCCACGTTGCCCTTGGTGCCGCAACCGGGCAGGCCGCCGGCCCGACTTGGTAAGTGACGTGACGTTTAGGGCGTGACGTCCCCGAGCCTCCACGGGGCGTTCCGAGCGCGCAGGACGGGCTGCCACTGGCACACCGGGTGCGGTGACAGGGCGGCCGTCAGGTACGCGACCGCGACGCCCAGTATGGTGGTGCGCGCCGCCGAGCCGCCCGCGCGAGTCTGACGGGCGGCGGAGCTAACTGGGAGAACCTGCTTTGAGCCGTGAATCTGACAGTTCGTCCTCCGGGCCCCGGGGGGGTAGCGGTGGTGCCGCCTACCCGTCGGGCACCCCGCCGTACGGATCGCGCCAGTACCCCTCGCCGAATCCGGCGCAGGAGGGCCCTCAGGGCGGCGCCGGCGACGGCGAGGGGCGTGCCGCGGCCAAGCCGGAGGAACCGAAGACCGAAACCACGCTGACGACCCGGATCAGGATCAACATTCCGGGCTCGCGGCCCATCCCGCCGGTCGTGATGCGCAAGCCCGTCGCTGAGGACGGCGTGCCCGCCCCGCGCTCCGGTGAGGACGAGGAGTCCTCCGCGCGCACCGGCAGTACGCCCCTGCCCGGCCTCGGGTCGTCTCCGGAGCCCGGCGCGGCGTCCGGGCCACGGGTGGGCGCCCCGGAGGACAGGGAGACCAGGGGGGGCAAGCCGGGCAAGGGAGACGGCGAGCGGACCAGCGACTGGTTCGCGCCCCGGAGGTCCAAGGGCAACTCGTCCACGACCGTGAACTCCCCGAAGGCGCCGGTGCCCCCGGCCCCGGAGACCACTCAGCAGTTCCCTGCCCCGTCGGTGGGCGGCGGACCGGTCGCCGATCTGCCGTACTTCACCGACCCCCCGGCCACCGGCGGCACCCCCGAGCGGGAGCCGAACGGCCCGACCACCGGCCCGGTCACCGGCGACATGCGGATGCCGCCGCAGGGCCCCGGCGCCGGCCGGCGCGACGACGATCTGCTCGCCCCGCCCGGACCGGGCCCCGCGGGCGGCCCGTTCGACGCCGGCCCCCGCACGCCTCCGGGCGGTGTGGGGCCGCTGGGCGGCGGTGCCCAGCCGCCGACTCCGCCGGGTGGCTCACCGCTGTCCGGCAGCCTCGGTGCCACCACGGGCACGGGCCGCGGCCTCGGCGGGGACCTCGACACGAGCCCGTCGCTGTTCCGCGACCCGGACCCGACACCCAGCGGAGGGGTGCCGCCCGAGCAGGTCTCCAGTGACACGCTGGTCAGCGGGATCCCCGTGGTCCCGCCGACCGCCGGCCGGCAGGGGCCGCCGTCCCCGCCCGCCGGCGACAGCGCCCCGCCGAGCGCCCCCGCGCCGTCCGCCCCCGCGGCCGGCAAGCCCAAGAAGGCGGCCGGCAAGCCCAAGAAGAAGGGCCGCTCCAAGCTCGTCATGGCCGCGGCCCTGCTCGTGGTGATCGGCGGTGGGGCGTACAGCGCGGGCCTGGTGATGAACCACGCGGATGTGCCGAACGGCACCACCGTCCTCGGCGTCGATATCGGCGGCACCTCCAAGGAGGCCGCCGTCGACAAGCTCGACTCCGCGCTCGGCGACCGCACCAGCGCCCCGCTGAAGGTGTCGGTCGACGGTGAGCAGAAGGAGATCAAGCCGTCCGTCGCGGGTCTGGAGCTGGATACCGAGGCCACGGTCCGGGGCGTCGCGGGACGGGACTACAACCCCGTCACCGTCGTCGGCTCGCTCTTCGGCGGCACCCACGAGGCCGACCCCTCCGTCAAGGTCGACGAGGAGAAGCTCCGGGACGCCCTGGTGCGGCTCGCGGGCACCTCGGGCACGGCCCGCGAGGGCACGATCAAGTTCGAGGCCGGCCGGGCCGTCCCCGTGTACGGCAAGGCGGGCAAGGCCCTCGATGTGGACCGGGCGGTCCAGGCCGTCTCCGACGCCTACCGCGGGCGGGCCGAGACCGGCCAGGACAAGGTCATCACGCTGCCCGTCGGCGCCAAGCGGCCGACGATCAGCAAGGCCGAGGTCGACCAGAAGATGAAGACCTTCGCCAAGCCCGCGATGTCGGGGCTGGTGACGGTCCGGACGGACGCTCAGCACAGCATCCCCTTCGGTCCGGACAAATCGCTGCCGAAGATCCTCTCCATGCGGGTGGTGAACGGCAAGCTGGTGGAGCACTACGACCTGCCCGTGCTCAAGCAGCTGTACGGCAGCACCTTCGACGGTGTCCTCATCCGGCGAGGCAACGGCTCGAAGAAGCCCGTCACGCCGCAGGACGTGGTGGTGGCGCTGCGGCAGGCGCTGGTCGGGAAGACGGCGGCCGATCGCGTCGGCGTCATCGGCCAGGCCGGCTGAGCAGCCCGTGCGACGGTCACACGGCCCCTGCCCGGTACCGGGCAGGGGCCGGCCACGCTTCCCATCCGGCTCGCGCGGTTCGCGATCCCGCTGACCACCGTGGCCCTGGTGGCCACCGGACTGCTGCCCGCAAGCCGGGACGGGCTGCTGATCGCAAGCCGGGACGGGCTGCTGATCGCAAGCCGGGACGGAGTGCTGATCGCAAGCCTGGACGGACTGCTGCCCGCCCTGGTCGTCCCCTCGTCGCTGGGCGGCTTCGCGATGAGGCGGTCCGCATCGCCCGCGACAAGGGCTGGTTCTAGTACGGCGGCCCGGGGGCCTAAGCGGTTACGGCGAAGTCAAGTGCTGATCCTTCTCGGTCCAAGCCCTCGGCCAGGCCGAACGGCGAGGGATCAGCGGCGAACTTCACCGCATCCGCTCAGTTGAGCATCGCGCGGGCCGCGCGCGCCTGGCGCCGTACCGCTTCCGCCGCTTCGGGCTCCACCGCCGCCACGACCTCCGCGTAATCGTCCAGCTCCCTGGCGCCGGCCGTGAAGTCACCCCGTTCCACCAGTAGTTGTGCCCGCTCGTAGCGCAGTCGGGCCGGATGGCTGGGCAGCAGCAGGGCCAGCTCGACCGCCCAGAGCCGGACGTCGGTGCGCTCGGGGCGGGCGGCGGCCCAGGCCCGGATGTTGTTGAGGATCCGCGCCACGATGTCCAGCGGGGAGGCCGGGGTGAGCATCGACGGCGACAGCGGGGTGCCGGTCGCCCCCGCCACCAGCAGGGACGCGTCCTCGTCGGACAGGCGCCGCCCGCCGTCGAAGGGGTCGGCCAGCGCATGCTGTCCGTACGGGTCGCCGAAGCCGACCACGAAGTGGCCCGGCAGCGCCACCCCGTACACCGGTGCGCCCGCCCGCCGCGCCACCTCGATCCACATGACCGACAGCAGGATCGGCAGACCGCGGCGGTGCCGCAGGACCTGGTGGAGCAGCGAGGACTCCAGCCGCCGGTAGTCGGCCGCGGAGCCCCGGAAGCCGTAGCGCTCGCCGAGGAGCCCGGCCAGCGCGCCGGCCCAGTCCTCGGGGCCGCCGGGGGAGAAGGGGAGCAGACCGGCCAGCCGGTCGAGCTCGATCTGCGCCTCGTCGATCCCGGTCTCGTCCAGCCCGGGGTCGGCCTCCAGGCCCACCAGCAGGCACAGCAGGGCCAGGTCGGGGCGCTCCTCGCGCGCCGCCTCGGCGAACCGCCGCCGTGTTGTGTCGTTCGTCCGTGACATAGCCGCTCTTTACCCGCTCAGCGGGCATCCTGCCGTGGCGCACGCCAATGGTGATAGGCGTGGTGCACGCTGAACCCCATGTCCTCGTAGAGGGCGTGGGCACCCTCATTGTCCGTCTCCACCTGGAGGTACGCGGCCGAGGCGCCCTCCTCCAGGGCCCTGCGGGCCAGCGCCGTCATCACGGCGCCCGCCAGCCCCTGCCGCCGCCGCTCCAAAGCGACCTCAACCGCCGTGAACCCGGCCCAGCGGCCGTCCACCACACAGCGCCCGATCGCCGCCGGTGCGCCGCCCTCGGACCGTATCGTCGCGAACCACACCGACGGGCCGCCGGCGAGCACCGCCCGCGCCTCGGGGGAGGGCCGGGTGGAGCGCTGGTAGCCGGCCAGCCAGGCGTCGTCGAGCTGCCGGGAGAGCACCACGGCGGTGGTCTCGGCGTCCCGGTCGCCGATGGGGGCGAGGGCCGCGACGCGCACCTGCGCGGAGACCTCGCGGCTCCAGCCGCGGGTGCCGAGCTCTGCGGCGAGCAGCTCCTGGGTGTCCTCGGCGCCCGTGCTGACCTGGATGTACGCGGGCAGATCGCGCGCGGTGTACCAGTCGGTCACCCGGCGCAGCGCGTCGTCCAGCGGTATACCGGGGTCGCCGAGCGGCAGGACGGAGTTGGCGCGCCGGGTGAAGCCACCGGAAGCGCGCAGCTCCCATGCGCCCAGCGGCTCGCTCACAACCGGCGGCCAAGCGCGGGCGGCGACCCGGGTCAGCTCATGGGCGGTCGCGGCAGGGCCGCGGCGGCGGGCCGGGGCGGCGGGCACCACCTTGCCGGCCACCAACGACTCCTCGGTGATCTCCACGGCCTCCCCGGTGCGCCGGGTGACGGACAGCTTTCCCCCGGTCCAGGATGTGAGAACGCCGACCACGTCGGTGAACTTCTCCCGGTGATCCCCGGCGCCGGTCAAAAGCCTCACCGAGACGCGTTTTCCCACGTCATCCGGGGTGATCCGGACTTCGAGACGTCCGCCAGTGGTGAAATCCACAGCTCTGCCAGCCCCTCATGTGCGTCTGGTGCCCAAGAACGGAGATACTAGGTGCGGGCATCGACGACGCCGCGCTCCCGCGCGATAGCAGCCCTAACGAGGAGGAACGACAGCGTGACCTACGTCATCGCGCAGCCTTGTGTCGACCTGAAGGACAAGGCGTGCATCGAGGAGTGCCCCGTCGACTGTATCTACGAGGGCCAGCGGTCCTTGTACATCCACCCGGACGAATGCGTCGACTGCGGGGCCTGTGAGCCGGTCTGCCCGGTCGAGGCGATCTTCTATGAGGATGACACTCCGGAGGAGTGGAAGGACTACTACAAGGCGAACGTCGAGTTCTTCGACGAGCTCGGTTCGCCCGGCGGTGCGAGCAAGCTCGGCCTGATCGAGCGCGACCACCCCTTCATCGCGGCGCTTCCGCCGCAGGAGCACAACGAGTGACCCTGCTCCTGTCCCGGCCCTAGCGCCCGGCGCAGCCCTCGGTCCCGTACGGCCTGTGGCCTGCGGGGCCGGACTGTTTCGCAGAAGAAAGCGAGCCACCCCGTGCCACCCGTCTCCGCCCGCCTCCCGGTCTTCCCCTGGGACCGGCTCGAACCGTACAAGGCGACCGCCGCCGCCCACCCCGACGGCATTGTCGACCTTTCGGTGGGCACCCCCGTCGACCCGGTTCCCGAGCTGGTCCAAAGGGCGCTCGCCGATGCCTCGGACAGCCCCGGCTATCCGACCGTCTGGGGAACCGCCGAGCTGCGGGACGCGCTGGCGGGCTGGGTGGAGCGGCGGCTGGGCGCGACGCGGGTCGAGCACACGCAGGTGCTGCCGGTCGTCGGGTCGAAGGAGCTGGTGGCCTCGCTGCCGGCGCAGCTGGGGATCGGCCCGGGGCACCGGGTCGGCTTCCCGCGGCTCGCCTACCCGACGTACGAGGTGGGCGCGCGGCTGGCGGGTGCCGAACCGGTTCCGTACGACGAGCCGGCCGAGCTTGACCCGGCAGGGCTCAAGCTGCTGTGGCTGAACTCCCCGTCCAACCCCACCGGCCGGGTGCTGGACCAGGACGAGCTGCGGGCCGCGGTCGCCTGGGGCCGGGAGCACGGGGTGCTGATCGTCAGCGACGAGTGCTATCTGGAGCTGGGCTGGGAGGCGGACCCCCGGTCGGTGCTGCACCCGGAGATCTCCGGGGGGAGCTTCGAGGGGCTGGTCGCGGTCCACTCGCTGTCCAAGCGATCCAACCTGGCGGGCTATCGCGCGGCGTTCCTCGCCGGTGACGAGGCGGTGCTGGGCGAGCTGCTCAAGATCCGCAAGCACGGCGGGATGATCGTGCCCGCACCGGTGCAGGCCGCCACGGCCGCGGCGCTCGGCGACGACAAGCATGTGGTCGAGCAGCGCGAGCGCTATGAGCGGCGGCGGGCCGCGCTGCGGCCGGCGCTGGAGGGCCACGGCTTCCGGATCGAGCACAGCGAGGCGTCGCTGTATCTGTGGGCGACGCGGGACGAGCCGTGCTGGGACACCGTCGGCGCCCTGGCCGAGCTGGGCATCCTGGTGGCGCCCGGCGAGTTCTACGGCGCGGCGGGGGAGCGGCACGTACGGGTCGCGTTCACCGCGACCGACGAGCGGGTGGCGGCGGCGGTCCGCCGGCTGGCGG
>NZ_JBEXHC010000001.1:435437-443131 GCF_040607655.1 Streptomyces sp. NPDC005266 | reverse complement strand
CGGGCTGAGGCCCCGCCCCATCCGGCCTGCGAAGCGGCCGGGGAGCGTCTCCGGCTGGCGGGCTGAGGCCCCGCCCCATCCGGCCTGCGAAGCGGCCGGGGAGCGTCTCCGGCTGGCGGGCTGAGGCCCCGCCCCATCCGGCCTGCGAAGCGGCCTGGGAGCGTCTCCGGCTGGCGGGCTGAGGCCCCGCCCCATCCGGCCTGCGAAGCGGCCGGGGAGCGTCGGCTCCCCGGCCGCTTCGGCGCATCCTTCTGGCCCGTCCGGTGCGATCAGCCGATCAGCGGGAGGCCCTTGAGCGGGAGGCCCTTGACCGGCAGCGAGTCGCCCTGCGGGGCGCTGGGCGCGGCCTGTTCGGGAGCGGCCTTGGCCGGGGCGGCCTTCTTGGCGGCCGGGGCGGCCTTGCCCTTGGCGTGAGCGCCGCCCTTGCCCTTGGCGTGGGCGGGCTTGCCCTTGGCGTGGGCGGGCTTGCCCTTGGCGTGGAGGCCCTTGCCCTGACCGGCCTTGGTGTGGGCGCCCTTCGCGACGCCCTCCTTGGCGTGGGCGGGCTTCGCCGCGGTGCTCTTGGCCGCCTTCGCGGGGTTGGCCGGCTTGGCAGCGGGCTTGGCAGCCTTGGCCGGGGTGGTCTGCGCCGGGGCGGCCCCGCCCGGGAGGACCTCCTTGACGGTCCGGCCGGCCTTGCCGCTGAGGTCACCCGCCGTGCTCCCGACCTGCTGCGAGGCGACGTCGGCGACCTCACCGACGGTGGCGGTGTCCAGTGCGCTCAGCCCGCCCAGCTTGGGGCTCTGCGGCACGGCCTGATCCGCCGCACTCGCGGCGTCGGCGGCCCCGACCACGGGAGCCGCACTCGCCGCGACCAGCAGCGCGGTTCGGGCGATCCGACGCGTGAGAGGGAGGGACATGATGCTCCTTTGAGGGAGGGACAGTTGGCATGGGGTGTCCAGCGATCGGACGCTGTGAATACCGCGTGAGTCGCGCGAAGGTTGCGGTACGCCAAGGTAAAGAATTGGCAATGCGTCGCATTATCCGTTTCTGCGCGTATTACCTGCTGAGCCCGTTCCGATGAAAGCTTTAATACCCCGCGTCAACCGCCCTGAACTGCGGTGATGGACCGTGCTATCGGGCGAGGGTGATGCGGACTTCCGCCCCGGAAGTCTCCTTGTCCGACCGCCAGCCGCCACCGGAATTCCCCGCGGTCCATTCACGCTTGCCGTAAGAGACGCGTTCGATGCGCAACTCGTCCGAGTGAGCCACCGCCCAGTGGGCCAATTCCCAGCCCCGCTCGGCCGCACCGCCCCGGGCCGTCGCCGGCCGCACCGGGACGAGCACCGCGTGGGGGGAGGCGGCGTGCTTTCCACCGCCGTGCCCGGCCGAGTCCAGCCGCGACTGCGCGTCGGCGCCGAACTCGCGCTTCAGCGCCGTCCGCACCCGTGCCGGGTCCCCCGCACGGCCGTCGTCCGGCGGCCCCGGGCAGCTGAAGGCGCCCGCCGTACGCCCGGTGAGGGCACCGGTCAGCACCACCGCTTCCGTCTCGTGCTTCGCGTACGCCTGCGGGAAACCGCTGCGCTGAACCCGCTGCGCGGCCACGGTCAGCGGCAGCCGCGAATAGCCGGGCACCTCCACCAGATGGTCGTAGAACTTCCCGGCGGCGTAGACCGGATCCCGGATCTGCCGCACGCTGCCCCAGCCCTGGGAGGGGCGTTGCTGGAAGAGGCCCTGCGAGTCCCGGTCGCCGTGGCGGATGTTGCGCAGCCCCGACTCCTGCAGCGCGGTGGCGAGCGCGATGGTCACCGCCCGCTCCGGCAGCCCGCGGGAGGCGGCCACGGCCTCGATCGTGGCCGCGTTGACCGCTTGTTCGGGGTCGAGCAGCACATCCTCGCCGGCCGCCCGTACGACACAGCGCGGCGGTCCCCCGCCACCGGTCAGCAGATGCGCCGCCACGTATCCGGCCAGTCCGAGCAGAACGGCACAGGCGACCGCGGCGCGGAGCAGACGGGCACGGCTGGAGAAGACGGACACGGGCACGCGGCACACGTTACTGGAGGGCCCCGCGGCCGGGTGGGGCAAGGGGCCCGGGGTGGGGAACGCCACGTACGAGAGAGCCGGCGGCAAGGGGCCGCCGGGGGGAACGCCACGTACGAGAGAGCCGGCGGCAAGGGGCCGCCGGGCGGGGCCGGGGCAGGGAGCTAGGGTCGCGGGTATGGAACACCCCGCACTCGACCTGTCCCTGGACGCGGCCCGGCTCACCGCCCGGCTCGTCGACTTCCCCTCGGTCAGCGGTGACGAGAAGGCGCTCGCCGACGCCGTCGAGCAGGCCCTGCGCGCCCTGCCGCACCTGACCGTCGACCGGGACGGGGACGCCGTCGTCGCCCGGACGAACCTGGGGCGCGCGGAGCGGATCGTGCTGGCCGGCCACCTCGACACCGTGCCGATCGCCGACAACGTGCCCTCCCGGCTCGACGATGACGGCGTGCTGTGGGGCTGCGGCACCTCCGACATGAAGTCCGGCGTCGCCGTACAGCTGCGGATCGCCGCGACCGTGCCCGAGCCCAACCGCGACCTCACCTTCGTCTTCTACGACCACGAGGAGGTCGCCGCCGAGCTCAACGGGCTGGGGCGGCTGGCCAGGAACCAGCCCGAGTGGCTGGCCGGCGACTTCGCCATCCTGCTGGAGGGGACCGAGGGCAAGGTCGAGGGCGGCTGCCAGGGCACGCTGCGGGTACGGGTGACCACGCAGGGGCGGCGCGCGCACTCCGCGCGCAGCTGGCTCGGTGACAACGCCATCCACCAGGCGGCGCCGATCCTCGACCGGCTGGCGGCCTACGAGCCGCGGCGCGTGGACATCGACGGGCTCATCTACCGCGAGGGGCTCAACGCGGTGGGGATCGAGGGCGGCCACGCGACCAACGTCATCCCGGACTTCTGCGCGGTGACGGTGAACTACCGCTTCGCCCCCGACCGTTCCGAGGAGGAGGCGCTCGCCCACGTCCGCGAGGTCTTCGACGGCTTCGCGATCGAGCTCACCGACAGCGCGCCCGGCGCCCTGCCCGGCCTCGGCCACCCCTCGGCCGCCACCTTCGTGGACACGCTCGGGGTGGAGGTGGCCCCCAAGTACGGCTGGACCGATGTCGCCCGCTTCTCGGCGCTCGGCATGCCTGCCGTCAATTACGGACCGGGCGACCCGAAGCTCGCCCACACCCGCGAGGAGCATGTGCGGACCGCCGCCATCCTGGTGGCCGAGGAGCGACTGCGCACCTGGCTGACGCGCTAGCGCCACCGGCGGGCGCGTAAGGGCTGTGATCAGCGGTTCGGCGGGTGAGCGTCGCCCGGGTTTCGGTTCTTCGCCCTCTCGGGGGCCTACCCTGACCACAGATCTTTGACAGGTCTTGGTCTTGGCGAAGGGAGCACACAGTGGGCAACGCCGAGGAAGAGCGAGCGCTGCACGAGCAGCGTCTGGGCCCGGTCGTGCGCCGTCGTCACCAGATGCGACCCGGTACGACCGATCAGCGGTTGCTGGACACCCAGGGAGTCACGCACTGGGTGCACGAGGACCCGTTCCGCGTCATGCGCATCCAGGCCGAATTCGTCGAGGGCTTCGGCACTCTGGCGGAACTCGGCAGGGCGATCAGTGTGTTCGGCTCCGCCCGTACGCCCGAGGGGTCCCCGGAGTACGAGGCCGGGGTCCGCATCGGGCGGGCGCTGGCCGAGGCGGGGTTCGGCGTGATCACGGGCGGTGGCCCCGGCGCGATGGAGGCCGCCAACCGTGGCGCGAGCGAGGCGGGCGGCGTCTCCGTGGGCCTGGGCATCGAGCTGCCCTATGAGCAGGGCCTGAATCCCTATGTCGACATCGGGGTCAACTTCCGCTACTTCTTCGTCCGCAAGACGATGTTCGTGAAGTACGCCCAGGGCTTTGTGGTGCTGCCCGGCGGGTTCGGCACCCTCGACGAGTGCTTCGAGGCGCTGACCCTCCTCCAGACCAAGAAGGTGACCCGCTTCCCGGTCGTCCTCTTCGGCAGCGACTACTGGGGCGGCCTGGTCGACTGGCTGGAGCACACCCTCATCGCCCGGGGCAATGCGTCCCCGCACGATCTGCACCTGTTCCACCTCACCGACGACGTCGACGAGGTGATCGACCTGGTGACCAAGGAGTCCGGCGCCTGACGCGGTCCCCCTCCGGGCGCCGTACGGGCAGGTCAGGCCAGTCCCCGGCGGGCGACCGCCGGGGGCCGGTGGCCCGCGATCGACGACACCATGTCCAGCACCTGACGGGTCTCGGCCACCTCGTGCACCCGGTAGACCTGAGCCCCGAGCCAGGCGGACACGGCGGTCGTCGCGAGCGTGCCCAGGAGTCGCTCCCGGACCGGCCGGTCCAGGCTCTCGCCCACGAAGTCCTTGTTGGACAGCGAGACGAGCACGGGCCAGCCGGTCTCCGTCAGCTCGCCCAGCCGCCGGGTCGCCTCCAGCGAGTGGCGGGTGTTCTTGCCGAAGTCATGGCCCGGGTCGATCATGATCCCGTCGCGCCGGACCCCCAGTTCCACGGCGCGCTCCGCCAGCTCCAGCGTGACCCGCAGGATGTCCGCCACCACGTCGTCGTAGGTGACCCGGTGCGGCCGGGTGCGCGGCCGCGCACCGCCGGCGTGGGTGCACACCAGCCCGGCGCCGTACCGGGCGGCGACCTCCGCCAGCTTCGGGTCGACCCCGCCCCATGCGTCGTTGAGCACATCCGCGCCCGCCGCGCAGACCGCCTCGCCCACCTCGTGCCGCCAGGTGTCGACGCTGATCACCACGTCCGGATGGCGTCTGCGCACCTCCGCCACGAAGCCGACCGTGCGCCGCGCCTCCTCCGCCGCGCTCACCTCGTCCCCCGGACCGGCCTTGACCCCGCCGATGTCGATGATGGCCGCGCCGTCCGCCACCGCCTGCCCGACACGGGCCAGCGCGGGCTCGTCACGGAAGGTCGCGCCCGGGTCGTAGAAGGAATCCGGCGTCCGGTTCACGATCGCCATGATCACCCGCTCGTTCTCGCCGAACTCGCGTCGTCCCAGCCGCAGCATCCGTAATTTCCTCACGTCTTCTTCCAGGGGGCGGGCAGCGACGATAACTGTCACAGGGGCATGGCACGATCGAGGCAGACAGAGACCGAGGCCGACGGACACAGACCCAACCATGCACCCACGGGGAGACGATCATCGTGTTCTTGTTCTTGCTGATCGCGCTGGTCGTAGTGGTCGGCGGGGTCACGCTCGCCGTCGTCGGGGGCGGTGACAGCGGTCCGCTGGGCGAGGCACCCCCGGACCGGCTGGACGATCCGCTGCCTCTGGACCGCCCGGTGGGCCGTCCCGATGTGGAGGCGCTGCGGCTGCCGATGACGCTGCGCGGCTACCGGATGGCGGACGTGGACGATGTGCTCGGGCGGCTCGGCGCCGAGCTCGCCGAGCGCGACGCCCGGATCGCCGAGCTGGAGGTGGCCCTCGCCGGTGCCCGGGCGCCGGGCCAGGCGGGACCGCGCCCCCTGCGGAGCCCCGAAGCCGCCGGCGACTTCGAGGGGACCGAGTACCGGGACGAGTTCGGGAGCGGGGCATGAGTGGGCAGGGCACGGTCCCGGGGCCGGACGGACTGGCGCGCTGCCCCTGGGGTCTTGAGACCGAGGCCATGGCGGACTACCGCGAATACCACGACACGGAGTGGGGCCGCCCGGTCCACGGCGATGATGCCCTCTATGAGCGGATCTGTCTGGAGGCGTTCCAGTCCGGGCTGTCCTGGCTGACGATCCTGCGTCGCCGGGAGAGCTTCCGGGCCGCCTTCGCCGACTTCACGATCAAGAAGGTCGCGGAGTTCACCGAGGACGATGAGCAGCGGCTGCTCGCCGACCCCGGCATCATCCGCAACCGTGCCAAGATCGCGGCCACGATCGCCAACGCACGGGCCGCGGCGGAGCTGGCGCCGGGCGAGCTGGACCGGCTCATCTGGTCCCACGCCCCGGCGCCCGACGGCCGCCCGGCCCCCCGTACCTCCGCCGATGTCCCCGCGATCACCCCGGAGTCGACGGCCCTCAGCCGCGCACTCAAGAAGCACGGCTTCCGCTTCACCGGACCCACCACGGCCTACGCCCTGATGCAGGCCTGCGGCCTGGTCAACGACCACCTGGCCGAGTGCCACTTCCGCTGATTTTTTTGGGCTCGGTTCTCCCCCGGCTACCGCTGGGAGGTGCCCCCGGCCGAGGGGGCGCCCCACAGCGGTCAGCGGCCGGTGAAGTGCGGCCGTTCCTTCTTCACGAAGGCCTCGACCGCGATCGCGTGGTCGTCCGACGCTCCCGCGCGGCGCTGGAGTTCGTCCTCCTTGGCCAGGGACTCGGTGAGGCTGTGGCCGGCCGCGAAGGCGAGGGATTCCTTGAGCGCCGCGTAGGCCGCCGTGGGCCCCTCGGCCAGGCCCCGGGCGACCGCCGCGGCCTCCGTGGCGAGGTCCGCGGCGGGGACGACGCGGTGGGCGATGCCCAGGTCGAGCGCGTCCTGGGCGCTGACGTTACGGGGGAAGAGCAGCAGATCGGCGGCGCGGCCGTGGCCGATCAGGCGCTGGAGGGTCCAGGAGACGCCGGAGTCGGCGGTCAGGGCGACCCCGGCGAACGAGGTGTTGAAGGATGCGGTGTCGGCGATGATCCGGTAGTCGGCGGCGAAGGCGAAACCGGCCCCGGCGCCCGCCGCGACCCCGTTGACCGCGGCGACCACCGGCTTCGGCATCCCCGTGATCGCGGTGACGATCGGGTTGTAGTGCAGCGCGACCGTGCTCATGGTGGAGCCCTCGCCGGTGCCCGCACGGTCCGCCGCCAGCAGCCCGATGTGCTCCTTGAGGTCCTGGCCGACGCAGAAGGCCCGGCCGGAGCCGGTGAGCAGGACGGCCCGTACCTGCGGATCCTCGGCCGCCTGGAGCAGCGCGTCCCGGAGCGCCACCTTGGTGTCGATGTTCAGCGCGTTCATGGCGTCGGGACGGTTGAGGGTGATCGTCGCGAGTCCGCGGTCAAGCTCGTAGAGCACGGTGTCGGCCATGGCGGTCCTCCGGAGGTGAGGCTGGGTCGCTGCTCGGGCGGTGCCGCACCGGCGGGCCCGGGTCACCGGCCCCGCCACGGCGGTCAGCGCACAGCATGCCGGAGATCATGACCGGCCGATATGTGACCTGCGTCAAAGAACCGACCCTTCGGTCGGTGGCGGCGGCCGTACGCAATCGCGGCCCCGTCCCCGAATTGAGTGGATTTGGGGGCGCGCCGTGCGCAGGGGTTGCCGACCGATGTTGGTCATCGGGTCGTGCCATGCGGGATAATGACGGAGAAGCAACGTGTTCGATGCCGGTGACACCTGGGTTGTCGGCTGCGATGAGCTGGTTTCAGGAAGGGGAACGAGCATGGCGGCCATGAAGCCGCGGACGGGCGACGGCCCGCTCGAGGTGACCAAGGAGGGGCGGGGCATCGTCATGCGCGTTCCGCTCGAAGGCGGCGGTCGGCTCGTCGTCGAGCTGACACCGGACGAGGCCGATGCGCTCGGCGACGCCCTGAAGAAGGTTGTCGGCTGAGGCGCGGCCCCACCATCACCCGAGTGCTGCCCCGGTGTCCGGTACGAGGTACCGGCCGCCGGGGCAGTGCTGTTCGGGGGTACGGACACCGGGGGTCGCGGCGTACGGACCGGGGCGTATGGACCGGGGGCGGC
>NZ_JBEXHC010000001.1:363244-435339 GCF_040607655.1 Streptomyces sp. NPDC005266 | reverse complement strand
GCGGCTGTCA
The DNA here is from genome assembly GCF_040607655.1 of Streptomyces sp. NPDC005266. Classification (NCBI taxonomy): domain Bacteria; kingdom Bacillati; phylum Actinomycetota; class Actinomycetes; order Kitasatosporales; family Streptomycetaceae; genus Streptomyces; species Streptomyces sp. NPDC005266. The sequence goes on along the minus strand of NZ_JBEXHC010000001.1, from coordinate 435,329 downwards.
GCCGCGCTTGACCGTGCGGAGCGGCCCGTCGCTGACCGGTGGACCGGGGCGTATGGACCGGGGGCGGCGGCTGTCAGCCGCGCTTGACCGTGCGGAGCGGCCCGTCGCTGACCGGTGGACCGGGGCGTATGGACCGGGGGCGGCGGCTGTCAGCCGCGCTTGGCCGCGCGGAGCGGCCCGTCGCTGACCGGTGAACCGGGGCGTATGGACCGGGGGCGGCGGCTGTCAGCCGCGCTTGACCGCGCAGAGCAGCCCGTCGCCGACCGGCAGCAGGGACGACTGCAGCACGCTGGACTCCCGTACGGTCCGCAGCAGCTCACGCACGCGCAGTACTTCGGCGGGCTGTGCCGCGGAGTCCACGGTCCGCCCTCCCGCGAAGACCCCCTCGAAGCAGACCAGGCCCCCGGGCCGCAGCAGGCGCAACGATTCCTCGAGGTAGTCCAGGCACTCCAGCCGGTCGCCGTCGCAGAACACCAGGTCGTATCCGCCGTCGGCCAGCCGGGGCAGAACCTCCAGCGCGTGGCCGGGGATGAAGCGCGCCCGGTTCGCGGCGAAGCCGGCGGCCCGGAACGCCTGCCGGGCGAACTGCTGCATCTCCGGTTCGGCGTCCACGGTGGTCAGCACGCCGTCCGGGCGCATGCCGTGCAGCAGATGGATGCCGGAGACGCCGGTGCCGGTGCCGATCTCGGCGACGGCCTTGGCATCCGCGGCGGCGGCGAGCAGCCGCAGCGCCGCGCCGGTGCCGGCCGACACCGAGCGCAGCCCTGCCTCCCGGGCCCGGTCGCGGGCCCAGTGAAGGGCTTCGTCCTCGGCGACGAACGCGTCGGCGAATGCCCAGCTCGTCTGCCGGTTGCCGGTAATGACCCTCTCCTGTCCCCGTAGTTGGCGCAACGGTGACTGTATCCGTTGCGCTCGGGAACCCGCAGATGGGACCAGGCGTTGACGAGGGAGGGGGGACCGTATGGATCACGACCAAATGCAGGTCAAAATTGCTTATCCGGAGCTAACGGGCGAGGTGGATATGGTAGGGGCTCTACTGGACACCACCAGAGCCGACAGGGGAGGTGCGGCTACGGCCGGTGACCGGAGAGTGCTGAGGCGCTTTCGCAGGTCAGCGGGCGAGCCGAAATCCGTGACCGACACCGCTGACCATTCTCGTTCCGCCGAATCCACCACCGCGACCTTCGCCACGACTGCGTCGTTCGGTAAAGAGGGGGATTCTCCGGCGTGGACGCCTCCCACCTGGGAGGAGATCGTCAGCACCCACAGCGCACGGGTCTACCGCCTCGCCTATCGACTCACGGGTAACCAGCACGATGCCGAGGACCTCACCCAGGAGGTCTTCGTCCGCGTCTTCCGGTCGCTGTCGACGTACACCCCCGGCACGTTCGAGGGCTGGCTGCACCGCATCACCACCAATCTCTTCCTCGACATGGTCCGCCGTCGGCAGCGCATCCGCTTCGACGCGCTCGGCGAGGACGCGGCGGAGCGGCTCCCCAGCCGCGAGCCCTCTCCCCAGCAGCACTTCAACGACACCCACTTCGACGCCGATGTGCAGCAGGCGCTCGACACCCTCGCACCGGAGTTCCGCGCGGCCGTCGTGCTCTGCGACATCGAGGGGCTCTCCTACGAGGAGATCGCCGCGACCCTCGGTGTCAAGCTCGGCACGGTGCGCAGCCGTATCCACCGCGGCCGCTCGCATCTGCGCAAGGCGCTGCAGCACCGCGCCCCCGCGACCCGGGCCGGGCAGCGGGAGGTCACCGCCGTGGCCCCGCGCGTCTCCGGCCCCCGGTTGAGCGGGGAGGTCGGAATCGCGTGATCCGATCAGGCGGTCCGTCCCCCGCCGAGCAGCATCTCGGCGACCGCCTTGCGGCTCTGGTCGACGGCGAGCTGGGGCACGATGCGCGTGAGCGCGTCCTCGCCCATCTCGCGACGTGCTGCAAGTGCAAGGCGGAGGCCGACGCGCAGCGTCGGCTGAAAAATGTGTTCGCCGAGACGGCCCCTCCGGGGCCGTCCGAGGGCTTCCTGGCGCGCCTGCAGGGCCTGCCGGGCGCCGGTGGCGATGACGGCATGGGAAGCGGTTCCCCTTTCGGCGGCTCGGGTGTCTTCGGTATCCGGGACATGCGGGACGTCCCGGAGCCGGAGGAGAGACCGGAGCGGGCGTTCGCCTTTCTGCCCACGGTTCCCCCGGGCACCGCGATCGCCCCGGCGGCCTCGGCCGCGGCTTCGCGCCGGCGGGGCTTCCGCATCCATGAGGTCGAGCGGCCCGCACCGCGCCGCCGGTTCGCCTTCGCGGCGGCGGGCGCGGTGTCCCTGGCGGCCTTCGCCCTGGGTGCCGCCCTTCCGCTTGAGGCGGCGGTGGACTCCCCGGGCAGCATGGCGGAGGGCTCCGACAGCGCGGTCACCCCGGCGGGTGCCAATGCCACCGCCGCCCCGTCCACCATGGGCGTGCGTGAGCGTACCCGCCGCGATGTCGGACTGCTGGCCACCACGGAGGCACGGACCGACGGCGCGTCCCCGGCCGCCACACCGCACCCCCCGGCCCTGCGGGAGACCGCCGGAATGGCGCTGAATCCGCTGATACAGCCGATCCTGTCGGCGACGGACCTGCTGCGGGCCGCGACCTCGACGCCCCCGGCCCCCGCGCCGACCCGGATCGAGGGACCGTCCCAGCCCGTGACGGGTACTCCGCTGTATCTGGGGGTCAGCGCCGTCCCGAAGTAGGGGCGGGCCGCCGGCGAGGTGTTCTTCGCCGGTCGTGACAACGTCCTTCCGTCCGCCCTGCGCGAGCATCGGCGGACCTGGTTGAATCGCTTCCGGGCGAGCCGAAAGGGCGTGGCGCTGTCGAAGGGGAGAGCGCGCGGAGGCCGCGAGGAACGAGTGGCCGAGCACGGTCGCCCGTCGACAGCGGCTGAGGCGCCCCGGAGGCAGACCGAGCCTCAAAATGGGCGCACAGTCCGTGCCGTGCAACTTGGGGAGATCATGGACGAGCTGAAGGCCCCCGGGCCGAAGCCGAAGTGGTGGAGCCGTCCGGCCGCACGACCCGGCGACCGGACGGGCCACGCGGGGCGGGAGGCCGGGGCCGCGGAGGCGGCGGGGGCACCCGTGACGCAATCGGCCGCGGAATCGGCGGCGTCCGAGCCCCTGGCCTCCGGGCCGCAGGAGCCGGGGGAGCGCTCCTCGCGCCCGCTGCACGAGCCCGACCCATACAGCACCCCGCCCTACGGCGGCCCCGGCCCCTGGGCCCCCGCACCCCCCGTTCAGCATCCGGCCGCGACCCCGGCGCACGGCACTCAGCTGCCTCCCGGCACCGCTCCCGCCACCGGGTCCGTGCCCCCGCAGGCGGCGGCGCCGATGCCGCACCCCGGCGTGACGCCGCCGCATGGCACGTCGCTGCCGTCGCATACCGGCGTGACGCCGCCGCATGGCACGTCGCTGCCGTCGCATACCGGCGTGACGCCGCCGCATTGCACGTCGCTGCCGCCGCATACCGGCGTGACGCCGCCGCATGGCACGTCGCTGCCGCCGCATACCGGCGTGACGCCGCCGCATGGCACGTCGCTGCCGCCGCATACCGGCGTGACGCCGCCGCACGGCACGTCGCTGCCGCCGCATACCGGCGAGCCCCGGTCCGGGTCCCCGCAGGCTCCGCAGGACCCGCAGACCGTCCGGTGGCGCAGTTACGACCCCTGGACCGTGGCCCGGCCGCCCGCCGTCCCCCGGACGGGCTCCCGCCGCCGCACCTGGATCACCGTGCTGCTGATCGCTCTGATCGCGGGGTGCCTCGGCGGCGGTGTCGGCGCGTATGTGCAGCATGACAACGCTGCCGGGGACATCGAGGTGAAGCTTCCGCAGGCCCCCGTCGAGAAGGAGGCCAGGGCTCCGGGCAGCATCGCCGGGATCGCCGCCAGCGCGCTGCCCGGCGTGGTGACCATCCATGTGCGCGGCAGCTCGGCGGAGGGCACCGGCACCGGGTTCGTCCTCGACAAAGAGGGTCATATCCTCACCAACAACCATGTGGTGCAGCCCGCCGGCACGGACGGCGACATATCGGTGACCTTCAACGGTGGCCAGACCGCCGATGCCGAGGTCATTGGCCGCGACGCCGGCTATGACCTGGCGGTCGTCAAGGTCGAGGGGGTCTCCGGGCTCCGCCCGCTGTCGCTCGGCAACTCCGACTCCGTCCGCGTCGGCGACCCCGTCGTGGCGATCGGCGCGCCCTTCGATCTGGCGGGCACGGTCACCTCCGGGATCATCAGCGCCAAGGAGCGCCCCATCACCGCGGGTGGCGAGAAGGGTGACGGCAGCGACGTCAGTTATGTGGACGCGCTCCAGACCGACGCCCCGACCAACCCGGGCAACTCCGGCGGCCCCCTGGTCGACCGCAAGGCGCGGGTCATCGGGATCAACAGCGCGATCCGGGCGGCCGACGACGGCTCGGGCTTCGGCGGCGGCCAGGGCGGCAGCATCGGGCTGGGCTTCGCGATCCCGATCAACCAGGGCAAGCGGGTCGCCGAGGAGCTGATCAACACCGGCAAGGCCACCCACCCGGTCATCGGCGTCACGCTCGACATGGGCTACACGGGCGACGGGGCGCGGGTGAACACCAAGGGAGCGGACGGCCCGGCGGTCACCCCGGACGGCCCCGGTGACAAGGCGGGGATCAAGTCCGGCGATGTGATCACCGAGGTGGACGGCGTCCGGGTGCACAGCGGACAGGAGCTGATCGTCAAGGTCCGCAGCCATCGCCCCGGCGACCGGCTCCGGCTGACCGTCAAGCGCGACGGCGATGAGCGCACCGTGGAGCTGACCCTCGGCTCGGCGAGCGGCGACCGCTGACCCTTGATGTTGGCCCGTCCGTCTCCCGCGCCGGACCCGCCGCCAGGTACGGTGTTGAGGGGCCCAGGCCGGGGCCACAGACGTCTTGAGGAGCTGCAAGGTGTTGGACATAGGACCTCTCGAGCTTGTCGCGCTCGTTGTCCTTGCGGTGCTCGTCTTCGGCCCGGACAAGCTTCCGAAGGTGATTCGGGACGTATCGCAGTTCATCCGGAAGATCCGGGAGTTCTCCGACAGCGCGAAGGAGGACATCCGCTCCGAGCTGGGGCCCGAGTTCAAGGACTTCGAGTTCGAGGATCTGAACCCCAAGAACTTCGTCCGCAAGCATGTGCTGGACTCGGATGAGCTCGGCCTGAAGGAGATCCGTAACGGCTTCGACCTCCGCAAGGAGATGGCGGAGGTCGCCGATGCGGTACACGGCCGGGAGGGTGACCCCTCACCGGGGCCTTCCGGGGCGTCCGGCACCACCCCGCCGTCCCTGTCCAAGGGCGACTCCACCACCCCTGAGCTGCTGCGCAAGCGTGATGAGCCGGGTCGCGACGATCATCCGCCGTTCGACTCCGACGCCACTTGATCCACCGTATGTCCGGCCTGGTTGACCCGTATGGCTATCCTCCCTTTGTCCGGGGTGAGGTCGCCCGAAGGGGGGCGGGCCGCCCACGACGCAGGGCAATGAGGAGGCCGCGCGCACATGGAGACGACAAGTCGGCTAGGGGTGCAAGGAGTGGGCGCAGCCGCGCAGGGGATGCCCGCAGACGCCCGACGGAGCGTCGACGGCTATCTGATGGCCGCTTTCCCTTGGTACGGGCTTGACGAGGCGTTCACGGGCCCCCGCTGGCTGATGCAGGTGGGAGTGGCCGCCGACGGCACGGTCGAATACGGCTCGACCGGCCATGGCGAGGAGCCGTCGCTGCGGGTCGAGACCGACATGGACCAGCAGCGCTTCACGGTGGTCGTCACCGTCGCCAGCCGCCCGGTGCGGGACAGCGCGGACGGCACGGGCAAGCTGGAGGCCACCTCGGTCTCCTCGGCCGCCTGGCTGGCCGGCTCGGGCCTGCTGTCATGCACCTGGCCTACCCGGATGGAGCGGGCGCTGCGTCAGGACTGGCTGGACCAGCAGACCGCCATCGCCTGGGAGCTGGCGGACGATCTGGACGGCGAGGGCTGGTCGCAGCTGTCGCTGCCGGTGGACGGGGTGCCGGCCGACTTCCACTACCGCGAGTCGGAGTACGGCTGGGTGCTGGCCGGGTCCGCGGGCGAGGGCGTGCACATCGGTGCCTACGGGCGTGGCATGAGCGCGTACGGAGTGGGCTTCTCGGTGGTCAAGGACATCGCCGCCTACGACGCATAGGCGAAACGCACGGCAGGGGCGGCCTCGTCCGAGGCCGCCCCTGTCCTATGTCCGCTGCCGTATGTTCGCTATGTCCGCTCAGAACTTGTTGCGCGGCGTGACGCCCAGCGACATGCCCGCGAGCCCGCGCTGCCGCCCGCCGATCTTGCCCGCGATCGCCTTGAGCGCGCTGCCCGCGGGGGAGTCGGGGTCGGTCAACACGACCGGCTTGCCCTCGTCGCCGCCCTCGCGCAGCCGTACGTCGATCGGGATGGCGCCCAGCACGGGCACCGTGGTGCCGGTGGTCCGGCTGAGCCCGTCGGCGACCACCTGGCCGCCGCCCGTGCCGAAGACGTCGACCATCTCGTCGCAGTGCGGGCAGGGCAGCCCGGACATGTTCTCCACCACGCCGACGATCTTCTGATGGGTCTGGACGGCGATCGAGCCGGCCCGCTCGGCGACCTCGGCGGCGGCCTGCTGTGGCGTCGTCACCACCAGGATCTCGGCGTTCGGGACGAGTTGGGCGACGGAGATCGCGATATCGCCGGTGCCCGGGGGCAGGTCGAGAAGGAGTACATCGAGGTCGCCCCAGTACACATCGGCCAGGAACTGCTGGAGCGCGCGGTGCAGCATCGGTCCGCGCCACACCACCGGCGTGTTGCCCGGGGTGAACATGCCGATCGAGATCACCTTCACGCCGTTCGCCGACGGCGGCATGATCATGTTCTCGACCTGGGTCGGGCGTCCTTCGGCGCCCAGCATGCGGGGCACCGAGTGGCCGTAGATGTCGGCGTCCACGACGCCGACCTTCAGACCGTCGGCGGCCATAGCCGCGGCGAGGTTCACCGTCACCGATGACTTGCCGACGCCGCCCTTGCCGGAGGCCACCGCGTAGACCCGGGTCAGCGAGTCGGGCCTGGCGAAGGGCACCTCGCGCTCGGCCTGGCCGCCGCGCAGTGAGGATGCCAGCTCGCGCCGCTGCTCATCGCTCATCACATCGAGGTCGACCGTGACACCGGTCACCCCCTCGACCCCGGCGACCGCGTCCCGCACGCTGCTGGTGATCGTCTCCCGCATGGGACAGCCGGAGACCGTGAGATAGACCACGACCGCGACCGAGCCGTCCGCGGCGATCTCGACGGATTTGACCATGCCGAGGTCGGTGATCGGCTTGTGGATCTCCGGGTCGTTGACCGTGGCGAGCGCGGTGCGCACCGCGTCTTCGCTCGGCGCTGGGAGGGTGTCGGTTGCCATACGCACGATGGTACGGCGCCGAGGGCGGACTCCGGGCTGGTCGTCAGCGGTCGCGTTCCTCACTCGGGGCCCGGGCGCCGCGCTCCTCCTCCAGCCCCCTGATCAGGTCCTGGAACTCCGAGCGGATCCAGTCGCGGGTGGCGACCTCGCCGAGCCCCGAGCGCAGCGCCGCGATCTCCCGGGTGAGGAACTCGGTGTCGGCGATGGACCGCTCGCTCCGCTTGCGGTCCTGTTCGAGGCTGACGCGGTCGCGGTCGGCCTGCCGGTACTGGGAGAGCAGGATCAGCGGCGCGGAGTACGACGCCTGGAGCGACAGCATCAGCGTCAGAAAGATGAACGGGAAGGGGTCGAACCGCAGCCGCGGCGGCGTCAGGGTGTTCCATGCCACCCACACGATGACGACGACCGTCATCCAGGCGATGAAGCGGCCGGTGCCCAGGAAGCGGGCGATCCGCTCCGACGCCTTGCCGAACGCCTCGGGATCCCACCGGGGCAGCGGGCTGCGGCGGCGCTCCTTGGGCCGGTCGAGACGGCTTGCCTCACCGTCCATCGGCGACCTCCGGCATGGCCACGGCGCCGTGCAGCCCCCGCTCCCGCCAGTCCGGCGGCAGCAGATGGTCCAGCACATCGTCGACCGTCACCGCGCCGAGCAGGGAGCCGCTCTCGTCCACCACCGGCGCCGCGAGCAGGTTGTAGGTGGCCAGATGGCTGGTGACGACGGGCAGCGGAGTGTCCGGCGACAGCGGTCGCAGATCGGTGTCGACCACCGAGCCCACGAGGGTGAACGGCGGGTCGCGCAGCAGCCGTTGGAAGTGGATGATGCCCAGATAGCGGCCGGTGGGCGTCTCGTCGGGCGGGCGGCACACATACACCTGGGCGGCGAGGGCCGGGGTCAGATCCTGATCGCGCACCCGGGCGAGCGCGTCCGCCACCGTCGCGTCCGGCCGCAGCACGATCGGCTCGGTCGTCATCAGACTGCCCGCAGACCCCTCCTCGTACGACAACAGCCGCCGCATGTCCGCCGCGTCCCGGGGGCGCATCAGCGCCAGCAGCCGCTCCTTGTCCCCCTCGGGCAGTTCGGACAGGAGATCGGCCGCGTCGTCCGGGTCCATCGCCTCCAGGACGTCGGCCGCGCGCTCCTCCTCGAGCTTGCCGAGGATCTCCACCTGGTCGTCGTCGGGCAGCTCCTCCAGGACGTCCGCGAGCCGCTCGTCGTCCAGCGCCGCCGCCACCTCGCCCCGGCGCTTGGCGGAGAGGTGGTGGAGCACATTGGCGAGGTCGGCGGGGCGCAGCTGCTCGAAGGTGGCCAGCAGGCTCTCTGCGCTCTGCCCGTGCTCCTCCACGGAAAAGCCGGTGACCGCCGACCAGTCCACCGTCAGCGTCTCGCCGCGGCGGCGCAGCGCACCGGTCTTGCCGCGCCGTACATGGACCTTGTCGATCTCCCATTCGCGGCGCGCGGGCAGCCGCGCCATCGCCACGTCGAGGACCTTCACCTCCTCGCCGGTCTCCACCAGCCGTACGGTGCGGTCGAGCATCTCGCCGAGGACCAGGGTCTCGGTCGGGCGCTGCTCGAAGCGCCGCATATTGATCACGCCGGTCGTGATGACCTGCCCGGACTCCACCCCCGTCACCCGCGTCATGGGCAGGAAGATCCGGCGGCGGCCGACCACCTCGACCACCAGGCCGAGCACCCGCGGCGGACGGCCGCCCGGCCGCAGCATCGCCACGACGTCGTGCACCCGCCCCACCTGGTCGCCGTTCGGGTCGAAGACGGCGACGCCCGCGAGGTGCGAGACAAAGATCCGGGGGGCGCCTGCCGGCATGTCATGCGCCTCCTCTTATGTGGGTTTTCCTCGCCTTTCGCCGGGTTCAGGCTAACGTGCCCGGTCGTGTCCTGCCGCCGGACGATCGGTGGTACGCCACCGTGCGGACACCGCCCTACGGCACCGGTACGCTGCCCTACTGCACCGGCATCAGGAGGCAGAGCGGACGTGCGCACCCGGAACACGGCTCTCGTTGCGGCGATGTGCGCGGGGTTGGCCGCGACGCTCGCCGCGTGCGGCGGCGGCGGTGGGGAAAAGGACCCCGACGCGGGAACCAACGGCGTGGGCAAGCTCCCCGCCGCGAAGATCGAGACCAGGGCTCGCGCGGCGGCCGGCAGCGCGGACGCGGTGCGGCTGTCCGGCAACCTCGTCACCAAGGGGCGCACCTACAAGCTCGACATGCGGCTCAAGGGGGACGGCGGCACCGGTCAGGTCTCCACCGAGGGCTCCACCTTCGAGCTGCTGCGCATCGGCAAGGAGCTCTATCTGAAGGCGGACGCGGGCTTCTGGGCGCACAAGGGGGCCTCCGGCGACGGCCGGAGCGGCGCTCGGACCGCCGCCGGGGGCGCGGCCGACAAGCTCGACGACAAGTATGTGAAGATCCCGGCCGGCGACCCCTCGTACCAGCGGCTCAGCGGCTTCACCGACAAGGGCGTGCTGCTCGACGGGCTGCTCGGACTGCATGGCCGGATCACCACGGGCGACCGCGGCCAGGTGGACGGCGTGCGGACGATCCGCGTCCTCGCCGGAAAGGCGGGGGAGGGCGGATCGCTGGACGTCTCCCTGGAGGGCCACCCCTATCCGCTGCGGCTCCACCGGGCGGGCGGCGCCGGAGTGATCCGCCTCGCGGACTGGAACAAGGACTTCGAGCTGACCGCCCCGGACAAGAGTCACATCCTCGACTACGGGCAGCAGATCCCCGAGGGGACGTAAGCGACCCCGCTCAGCCCTTACGGGCCCGCTTGCCGCGGGCCAGCAGCTTCGGCAGCCCGGCCGGAACGGGGCGGCGGGTGATGGCCGGGGTCGGCAGCGGGGCAGCCGCCAGGGAGTCCGTGGGAGGCTCGGCGAGCGCCCCGGACGCGGGCTCCAGCCGGAGCACCCGGCACTCCCGCGCCCACCGCTCCGCGATCCGCTCGGCGTCCGGCGCGTTCAGCCGCTTGCCCTTGAGCTCCTCGACCGCCGCGGTCCACGCCTCGCCGCCGGGGGTGAGTTCGACCACCCGCGCGGGCCAGCTGACCAGGCGTCCGCCCTTGTCCTTGCTGCGTACGGTCACCGTGGCGGTGCCGCCGTCGGTGAGGCCGAGGCCCTGGAGGGGCTGCTCCCGGGAGCCGTCCCCGACCAGAGTGGCCGCCCCCTCGTGCCAGACGTGCCACAGCGCACGGGGGGCGCCCTCGGTGCCCTGGACCCAGATGAGGGCGGACTTCTTGGCCGCCTCCTCGACAAGGGCGCGGTCCATCGGCGTCTGCGTCGTCATGTGCACAGCCTAGGCCAGCCACACACCGTCCCAGCAGGCGGAAGGACAGTTCCGTATGCGGCTCACGCGCCTTACGCTGCTGGGGTGTCTGCCGCTCGCACCGCCCGTAGTACTGACGACGCCGCCGCCCCCACCGCACCTCGCGACGGCGGCGCTCCCCGCCCCGCCGCTCGCGTGGACGCCGCGCTGCTCGCGATCGCCGTGGCCGGGATCTCGCTGTCCGCGCCGCTCGCCGCCGCGACCGCGGCGCCCGCTCTGGCCGTCGCCTTCTGGCGCAACGCCATGGCGGTCGGCGCGCTCACCCCGTTCGCCCTGTGGCGTCACCGGGGCGAGCTGCGCGGGATGGGGCGCCGGGCGGTGCTGCTGTCGGCCGGGGCGGGGGCGCTGCTCGCGCTGCACTTCGGACTCTGGCTGCCGAGCCTGCGGATGACCTCCATCGCCTCCTCGACCGCGCTGGTGACCACCACCCCGATCTGGACCGCGCTGCTGCTGCGGCTGCGCGGGCACCGCCCGCCCGTGGTGGCGTGGCTGGGCATGGGGCTCGCCGTCCTCGGAGTGGTGATCCTCACCGGAGTCGACCTGACGACCTCTCCGCGCGCGCTGCTGGGCGACGCGCTCGCGCTGGTCGGCGGAATGGCGGCGGCCGGTTATGTGGTGCTCGGGGCGGAGGTGCGCCGGTCGGTGAGCACCACCGCCTACACCTACGTCTGCTACTCGACGACCAGTCTGCTTCTGCTGCTGACCTGCCTGGTCTCGGGCACGGCGCTCGGCGGCTACAGCGGGGTCACCTGGCTGCGGCTGGCCGCGCTGATGGTGACCGCGCAGCTGCTGGGGCACACGATCATCAACCGGGTGGTCAAGGGGCTCGGCCCGTCCGTCACCTCGACCGCGATCCTGCTGGAGACGCCGGGGGCGGCGCTGATCGCGGCCCTGTGGCTGGGCCAGCAGCCGCCCGTGGCCGCCTACCCGGCGCTCGCGGTGATCCTCGGCGGGCTCGCCCTCGTGATCCTGGCGGACCGGAGCAGGGCGAGCGAGCCAGTCGGCTAAGCGGTTACGGCGAAGTCAAGTGCTGATCCTTCTCGGCGTCCAAGCTCTCGGCCAGGCCGAACGGCGAGGGATCAGCGGCGAACTTCACCGCATCCGCTCAGAGCCGCGGGCCGGCTACAGCCAGCCGTTGCGCTTGAAGCCGCGGTGGATGGCCACGCAGATCCCCACCGTGACGGCGAAGACGGCCGGGTAGCCGTACTTCCAGTGCAGCTCCGGCATGTAGTCGAAGTTCATGCCGTAGATCCCCGCGATCATCGTCGGGACGGCGAAGATCGCCGCCCAGGACGTGATCTTGCGCATGTCCTCGTTCTGGGCGACGGTGGCCTGCGCCAGATTGGCCTGGAGGATCGAGTTCAGCAGGTCGTCGAAGGCGAGCACCTGCTCATTGACGCGCGCCAGATGGTCCGCGACATCCCGGAAGTACTTCTGGATGTCCGGGTCCACCAGCCGCATCGGCCGCTCGCTCAGCAGCTGCATCGGCCGCAGCAGCGGCGAGACGGCCCGCTTGAACTCCAGGACCTCTCGCTTGAGCTGGTAGATGCGCCCCGCGTCGCCGCCCCTCCGGGAGGTGCCCGCCGAGAAGACGTCGATCTCGACCTCGTCGATGTCGTCCTGGACGGCGTCGGCGACCGCGAGATAGCCGTCGACGACCTGGTCGGCGATGGCGTGCAGCACGGCCGAGGGGCCCTTGGCGAGCAGTTCGGGGTCCTCCTGGAGCCGGTGGCGCAGGGCGCGCAGCGAGCCCTGGCCGCCGTGCCGCACGGTCACGATGAAGTCCCGGCCGGTGAAGCACATCACCTCACCGGTCTCCACCACCTCGCTGGTCGCGGTGAGTTCGGCGTGCTCGACGTAGTGGATCGTCTTGAAGACGGTGAAGAGGGAGTCGTCGTACCGCTCCAGCTTCGGCCGCTGGTGGGCATGGACGGCGTCCTCCACGGCCAGTGGGTGCAGCCCGAACTCCTGTGCGATGACGGCGAACTCGCGCTCCGTGGGCTCGTGCAGGCCGATCCAGGCGAAGCCGCCCTCGGCGCGCACCCGTTCCATGGCCCACGCCGGGCTGACGTGGTCGCTGACCCGCTTGCCGTCGCGGTAGACCGCGCAGTCGACCACCGCGCTGTTCACCGAGGGGTCGCGGGTGGCGTCGTAGTTGCTGGCGGTGCGGGTACGGCGCAGGGCGGGGCGGACGGCTGCGCGCAGGTCACGGATCATCGACATGACGGGCTCCTTCACGGGCCGGCCGTCAGCGGCGGGGCGCGCGGCGCAGCGCTGCGCCCGGAAAGTGGACGTACGGCGTACCGGTACTCGTACGTCCGCAAAGCGGGCGGCGCTCCGTGCGATGGCGCTGACGGATGTTCGCGGAAAAGTGAACAAAGCGGAACGAAGGCGCTCTGCCGTCAGATGCCCTGGATGCGAGAAGACTTCGCGTGTTTCACCGAGAGGCGGTGGGGTACGGAAGATTTCAGATCATGGAGTCGCATACCAACGGGAAACGACGGGAGAACTGTCGGTACTGCACGGTCGACTAGGATCCACCGCAGCCCCACCTCCTCCGGCCGGTCCCCCATGAGGGACGACGTGTACTCCCTGGGCAAGGCGTTAAGGCTATCAGTCGGCAGAACCGTTACGTCGCCGCTTTGCCTGTTCGATACGCGATCTATGCTCACCGCATGTCAGACGTACTTCAGCTGGTCGAAGCCCGGTTGATCACCGCGCTGGGCGAGCCGGACGCCCGCGCCGCCGTCACCTTCCTCGGCACGGACCGCATGGAAGTGCTGCGATTCCGCGGTGAGGGGGATGTGGTGCGATACGCCACACTCGGGATGTCGGACCATCCGATGACCGACCCGACCGCGGCCGTCGCCGACCCCCTGCGCGGACCGCGCGCCGAGCTCGTGCTGACCGTACGGACCGGCGGCCCCCGCCCCGGGATCTCCGTCCTCGACGGGGTGCTGCGGCCGCTCGCCGTGCTGTCCGCCTCCCCTCAGGTCGAGGGCTTGGTGGTGACGCCGGGCGCCTCGCTTGACCTCGGTGAGCCGTTGTGGCCCGGGGCGCCCTTCACCTCCGTCCTCATCGCCGAACCGGGCGGCCTGGTCGAGGACTTGGAGCTGCTGGAGCCGATGGAGCCGGTGCGCTTCCTGCCGTTGCTGCCGATGACCGGGAACGAGGCGGCGTGGAAGCGGGTCCATGGGGCGGGCGCGCTGCAGGACCGCTGGCTGCGGCACGGTACGGATCTGCGCGACCCGGTGCGCTCCGGGGTGCCGCTGACGGGCTGAGTCCGTACGGCACCCGTACGGCACCCCTACGTCAAAGGGGCGCCGCGCGGAAGCTCTTCCGGCCCGGCGGCCTCCGGACGGGTGATCGTCCTTGACGCGGGGACGGCCGGAGAGGACCGTGGGGCCCTATGAGGGGCGAACCCAGTTGCCCGAAGTGCGGTGGCCGGGTGCGGGCGCCCGGCCTCTTCGCCGACTCCTGGCAGTGCGGCGTGCACGGCACCGTGCACCCTCTCCAGCCGGTCGTTCCGCCGAGCGTGGAAGCACTCGTCGTGGTCACCAACCGCGCCCGGGTGCCCGTATGGATGCCATGGCCGCTGCCGGTGGGCTGGCTGTTCACCGGGGTCGCGTGCGCGGGCGACGACCGCGGCGGCGGCCGCGCCACCGCTGTGGCCTGCTCGGGCCCCGGACCGCTCGGCGGCCCCGGCGAGCTGCTGCTGGTCGCCGAGGAGCTGGGCGTCGGGCTCGGCGCGCGCTACGCGGGCATCCCCGGACCCGACCCGGGGCCCGGGATGCGGGTCGACAAGCCGCCGCACGTCAAGGTGCTGGCCGCCGGGCGGCCCACCCCGCTGTGGCATGTCGAGGGCACCCCGGACGACCGCGCGGTCTTCGCGGGCGAGGCGTGCGGGCTGTGGTTGTGGGCGATCGTCTGGCCCGAGCAGACCGGACTGCTGATGTACGACGAGATGGTGCTGACCGATCTGCGGGACGCGGGGGCCGAGGTGGACCTGGTGCCGTGCGGGGCGCTGTCGCCGCGGCTGCTGTCCTGACCTTCCGGCCGCGGTGGCCGCCCTCCCCCTGACGCGGGCATGCCCGAAGCTCCGGTTACCCTGGAGCGTCCCGTTCGTTGACCCGATCGCAGTGAGGAGTCCGTGTCGTGCGCATCGATCTGCACACCCACTCCACTGCCTCGGACGGCACGGACACCCCCGCGGAGCTGGTGCGGAACGCCGCGGCGGCCGGTCTTGACGTCGTCGCGCTCACCGACCACGACACGGTCGGCGGCTACGCGGAGGCGATCCGGGCGCTGCCCGCCGGGCTGACCCTGGTCACCGGCGCCGAGTTGTCCTGCCGGCTGAACGGCGTGAGCCTGCACATGCTGGCGTACCTCTTCGACCCGGCCGAGCCCGAGCTGTCCCGCGAGCGCGAGCTGGTGCGCGACGACCGGGTGCCGCGCGCGAAGGCCATGGTCGGGAAGTTGCGCGAGCTGGGCGTGCCGGTCAGTTGGGAGCGGGTCGCGGAGATCGCCGGGGACGGGGCCGTCGGGCGGCCGCACATCGCCACCGCGATGGTCGAGCTGGGCGTCGTCGACAGCGTCTCGGACGCGTTCGACTCGGAGTGGCTGTCCAATGGCGGCCGTGCCTATGTAGAGAAGCACGAGCTGGACCCCTTTGAGGCGATACGGCTGGTCAAGGGCGCGGGCGGGGTCACCGTCTTCGCGCATCCGCAGGCCGTCAAGCGTGGCCGGTGCGTACCGGAGAGCGCGATGGGCGAGCTCGCCGCCGCCGGCCTCGACGGCATCGAGGTCGACCATATGGACCACGACGAGCCCACGCGGGTGCGGCTGCGCGCCCTCGCCGCCGACCACGGGCTGCTGACCACCGGCTCCAGCGACTACCACGGCAGCCGGAAGACCTGCCGGCTCGGCGAGAACACGACCGATCCCGAGATCTACGGCGAGATCGTGCGCCGGGCGACCGGGGCGTTCCCGGTGCCGGGCGCGGGCGGCTGACACTCCCGTCCCGCGAGCCCACCCCTCCCTCGCCTTTCCGCGCCTTCCCTCACCCCCTCGTACCGCTCGCTCTCCTCCGCAAGGCCATCATCGTGTTCGACGCCGCTGTTTTCGGATCCCTTTTTCTCACCCTCTTTGTGATCATGGACCCGCCGGGCATCACGCCCATCTTCCTCGCGCTGACCTCCGGCCGCCCGGTCAGGGTCCAGCGCCGGATGGCCGGTCAGGCGGCGGCCGTCTCCTTCGGGGTCATCGCCGTCTTCGGCGTCGGCGGCCAGCAGATCCTCGACTATCTGCATGTCTCGGTCCCCGCGCTGATGATCGCGGGCGGGCTGCTGCTTCTGCTGATCGCGCTCGACCTGCTCACCGGCAAGAGCGACGAGCCGACCCAGACCAAGGACGTCAATGTCGCGCTCGTCCCGCTGGGCATGCCGCTGCTCGCCGGGCCGGGCGCCATCGTCTCGGTGATCCTCGCCGTACAGCACGCGCGCGGGGTCGAGGACCAGGTCGCGGTGTGGGTGGCGATCGCCGCCATGCATGTGGCGCTGTGGCTGACCATGCGCTACTCGCTGCTGATCATTCGCCTGATCAAGGAGGGGGGAGTGGTGCTGGTCACGCGTCTGTCCGGGATGATGCTCTCCGCGCTGGCGGTGCAGCAGATCATCAATGGGGTCATTCAGGTGGTGCACAGCACCTGAGCGACGCGAAGCGCCCCCGTACGGACCGTACGGGGGCGCTTCGCGTCGCTGAGCTGGGAGATGCCTCGCGGCACTACCGGGCTGCGGTGTCGGCTGGACGGATGTAGATGCGCTGGCCGATCGCGGCGGCCTGCTGCACGATCCGGTTGACGGAGGCGGCGTCCACAACGGTGCTGTCCACGGCGGTGCCGTCGACATCGTCGAGGCGCATGATCTCGAAGCGCAAGGCTTCTCCCTTCGTCTGATCCTCCTGAGGAGAACTGATGTGTACGGAGCGACTCGGCCTCGCTGCCGTGTGCTCCTGTACTTCTTCAACGACAGTGTCCCTCGAAAACATTCCCTACGCTAATGAAATTTTTTGCCAGTCTAAGTATCCGCTGGTAGCAGGTCCGGTTGTGCCCCTCACGCAGCCGCCCGGAGAATGAACCGCGTATGAGTGAAGCCATGCCTCCGGGCCAACCAGATCTCGCCTCGATCGTCGTGGGGATCGAGCGCACCAACGAGCTGCTGCAGCGCGTGCTCGCCGAGGTCGCGACCACACCGTCCACCCACGCGATCTTCGTCGACGCGGGGTACGTCTACGCCGCGGCCGGCCGGCTCGTCACCGGAACGGAGGATCGCCGGGCCTTCGAGCTCGACGCCGAGGGGCTCATCGAGGCGTTTATCGACAAGGCGCGGACGATCTTCCCGGACAGCAGGCTGCTGCGCGTCTACTGGTTCGACGGCGCCCGGCGCCGTATCCACACCCCGGAGCAGCAGAGCATCGCGGAGCTGCCCGACGTCAAGGTCCGGCTCGGCAACCTCAACGCCAACAACCAGCAGAAGGGCGTCGACTCACTCATCCGCTCCGATCTGGAGTCCCTCGCCCGGCACCGCGCCATCGGCGACGCCGTGCTGATCGGCGGGGACGAGGACCTCGTGTCCGCCGTCGAGGCGGCCCAGGGCTACGGGGCGCGCGTCCACCTGTGGGGCATCGAGGCCCTCGACGGCCGCAATCAGGCCGAGCCGCTGCTGTGGGAGGTCGACAGCCAGCGCACCTTCGACCTCGACTTCTGCAAGCCGTACGTCACCCGGCGGGCGACCGGCTACGAGCCGAACGGCGAGACGGCGCTGTGCGGGCCCGCGCCGACCCGGGAGGAGGTGCGCTTCGTCGGCGCGCGGATCGCCGCCCAGTGGCTCTCCTCGCGCGGCCGGGAGACCCTCGCGGAGCTGCTCCCGGGCCACCCCTACCTGCCCGGCTCGGTCGACCAGGAGCTCTTGATCGACGCGGAGGGCATGCTGCGGCTCTCGCTGCGCGCCCACGCGGATCTCAGGCGGGCGCTGCGGGACGGCTTCTGGGAGCATCTCCAGGCCCAGTACTGAGCCCTGCCGGAAGGTTTCTGCCCGGGGTGGGCGGACCCGGGGGTTTCAGCCCAGGCTCCGCCAGAAGGCGGTCAGCTCCTCGGCCGTGGCCCGCGGCTCCTCGGCGTTGGGGGAGTGCCCGGCGCCACGGATCACGGTCCGGTGGGCGGACAGCCGCTCAGCCATCTCGTCCATCAGCGACACCGGCCAGGCGTAGTCCACCTCGCCGGAGAGCACATGGATGCGCATCCGCACCCGCGCCAGCTCCCCGACCCGGTCCGGCTCGCCGTTCAGCTGCCGCCCCGTCGCGATCAGCTGTTCGGGTACGGTGCCGAGCCAGCGCCGACGGAGGAAATCCCGGACCCCGGGCGGGGTGGCCTCGTCGGCCGCCTCGGGCGGATCCAGCTCGCGCATCGCCTGCCAGACGGACTCCATGTCCATGACGGTCAGCGCGTCGATCAGCAGCTTGGTCCGGGCCTGCTGCGAGGCCGAGATGGCCGCCGGGCCCGAACTCATGATCGTCAGCGAGGCGAAGGCCCCCGGGTCGCGGATCACCGCGGACCGAGCGATCAGTCCGCCGAGCGAGTGACCGAGCAGATGGACGGGGCCCTCGGTCGCGGCGGTGAGCGCGGTGGCCTGCGCGAGCGCGTCCTTGGCCAGCTCGTCCTGCCGGTACGCCGCCTCCGTGCGGGGGCCGGGGGTCTCGTACTGCCCGCGCCCGTCCACGGCCACCGCCCGGAAGCCCGCCGCGGCGATCGGCTCCAGCAGCGCGACGAAGTCCTCCTTGCTCCCGGTGAACCCCGGCAGCAGGAGTACGGTCCCGCGCGCGGCCGCGGCGGGCCGCACTTCGTGCACGGCGAACTCCCCGCGCGTGGTCCTGAGGCGGTGCGCGCGGGCGCCCGCGGGCAGTGTGAGAAACGGCGGCCTGCTCATGGAGATGAGGCTATACAGCCCATGGCGAACGGCACGTGAACCGCCCGGGGCCCGATCCGGTTCTTTTCGCGGATCGGGCCCCGGGGCCGTGAGGTGGTGCGCTCAGCCCTCGGGCGTGGCCTCGGACCGGGCCGCCGCGCGGGTGCGCCGGCGGCGGACCGGCTTGGCCTCGCCCTCGGCGGGCGCCTCAGCCGTGGTCACCTGCGTCGCCTCGGCTGTCTCGGCTGCCTTGGCGCGGGTGCGGCGGCGCGGCTTGGCGGGGGCCTCGGCGGCCTCCTGCTGCGCCGGGACGGCCTCGGCCGTCTCGACCGTCTCCGTGGCCTTGGCCCGGGTGCGGCGACGGGGCTTCGCCGCGGCGGCCTCTGCCGTCTCCGTGCTGCCCTCGGCCGTCGCCACGGCCGCCTCGGCGGCGGTGGCGGCCTCGGCCGGGGCCTCGGTGGTCTTGGCGGCGCCGCGGGTGCGCCGGCGACGGGGCTTGGCGGGGGCGGTGGCCTCAGGGGTTTCCGGGGCTTCCGCCTCCGGCTGCGCCGCCTCCGCGGTGTCGACAGCGGCGGCGGGAGCCGCCTCGGCTCCGGTGGCCGCACCGCCACGCGTACGGCGCCGGCGGCGGGGCTGGCGCGGCGCGGTCGCGTCCTCGGCGGTCTCGACTGCGGACTCGGCCGCCGTCGGCGCGCCCGCCTCGTCCAGGGGTGCACCGCCGCGGGTACGGCGCCGCGTCCGGGGGGTGCGGGTGCGCGCGGGGCGCTCCTCGGTCTGGGCGGCGGCCTTGCGGCCACGGCCGCCACGGCCTCCGGTCTCGCCCAGGTCCTCCACCTCCTCGGCGGCCAGCCCGGCCCGGGTGCGCTCGGCGCGCGGCAGCACGCCGGTGGTGCCCTCCGGGATGTTGAGCAGCTCGTAGAGGTGTTCGGAGGTGGAGTACGTCTCCTCCGGGTCGCTGAACGGCAGGTCCAGCGCCTTGTTGATCAGCTGCCAGCGCGGGATGTCGTCCCAGTCGACCAGGGTGACGGCCGTACCCGACGCGCCCGCGCGGCCCGTACGGCCGATGCGGTGCAGATAGGTCTTCTCGTCCTCGGGCGACTGGTAGTTGATCACGTGGGTGACGCCCTCGACGTCGATGCCGCGCGCGGCGACATCGGTGCAGACCAGCACGTCGACCTTGCCGTTACGGAAGGCGCGCAGCGCCTGCTCGCGCGCCCCCTGGCCGAGGTCGCCGTGGACCGCGCCGGAGGCGAAGCCGCGGCGGGCGAGCTGATCGGCGATGTCGGCGGCGGTCCGCTTCGTACGGCAGAAGATCATCACGAGCCCGCGGCCCTCGGCCTGCAGCATGCGCGACACGACCTCCGGCTTGTCCATCGAGTGGGCGCGGAAGACATGCTGGGTGATGTTGGCCACGGTCGCGCCCTCGTCGTCCGGCGAGGTGGCGCTGATGTGCGTGGGCTGCGACATGTAGCGGCGGGCCAGGCCGATGACGGCGCCCGGCATGGTGGCCGAGAACAGCATGGTCTGGCGCTTGGCCGGAAGCATATTGATGATCTTCTCGACGTCGGGCAGGAAGCCCAGGTCGAGCATCTCGTCGGCCTCGTCGAGGACGAGTGCCTTGACGGAGGAGAGCCGCAGCTTCTTCTGGCCTGCCAGGTCGAGGAGCCGGCCCGGGGTGCCGACGACCACGTCGACGCCCTTCTTCAGGGCCTCGACCTGCGGCTCGTACGCGCGGCCGCCGTAGATCGACAGGACGCGGACGGCACGGACCTTGCCGGCGGTCAGCAGATCATTGGTGACCTGCTGGCAGAGCTCGCGGGTGGGGACGACCACGAGCGCCTGCGGAGCGTCGGTGAGCTGCTCGGGCTTGGCCCGGCCCGCCTCGACGTCCGCGGGGACGACGACGCGCTCCAGCAGGGGGAGGCCGAAGCCCAGCGTCTTGCCGGTGCCGGTCTTGGCCTGACCGATGACGTCGGAGCCGGCGAGGGCCACCGGAAGCGTCATCTCCTGGATGGGAAACGGGGACATGATGCCGACGGCCTCGAGGGCCTCGGCCGTCTCGGGAAGGATCCCGAGTTCGCGGAAAGTGGACAGGATGTTTGCCTCTTCTGTGAGACGCGGCGAGAGGCGGCGAAGGGGATCGCACAGCGCCCGGGTGCACCGGCCTGGGGACGGCCGGTTCGGCGCGGGACCACTGCCCTCGCTCGAGCGCACACGCCGCGAGCGGGTCCCTCCTGCCGCGCGCACGTGAGGCGCACGCCGCGTGGAGGGCGGTCGGTTTGGAGCCGATCGGGCCACCGACCGGGCATCCGCATTAGTGAACGACCCGCCGATACTCGGCGGGCGCGAATACCACTGTACCCCGGAAGTGCGCATCTGTGACCTGGCACCGGATACGGGGCGTCGCCGGTCCGGGCTGACCAGGGCCTTCCCCGGGGCGCGGAGCGGGCTATTGTGCGCTCCATGGAGACGTCTGACACGCCTGACACATCCGGGAAGCTCGCCGCCACCGCCGAGGACCACGCCGGGGAGAGCGGCGAGAAGAAGACCGCGGCGCCCACCGGGATCGCCGCCCAGGACTGGGAGCAGGCCGCCGCCGACCCGCAGTACCGGGCCGCCGTGGTGGATCTGCTCGGTGCCCTCGCCTATGGCGAGCTCGCCGCCTTCGAGCGGCTGGCGGAGGACGCCAAGCTGGCGCCCACGCTGGAGGACAAGGCGGAGCTGGCGAAGATGGCCTCCGCCGAGTTCCACCACTTCGAGCGGTTGCGGGACCGGCTGTCCGCGGTCGGCGAGGAGCCGACGGCGGCCATGGAGCCGTTCGCCGCGGCGCTGGACGGGTTCCACCGCCAGACCGCGCCGTCCGACTGGCTGGAGGGCCTGGTCAAGGCGTACGTGGGCGACTCGATCGCCAGCGACTTCTACCGTGAGGTGGCCGCCCGGCTGGACTCCGACACCCGCGCTCTGGTGCTCCAGGTGCTCGACGACACGGGCCACGCGAGCTTCGCGGTCGAGAAGGTGCGGGCCGCGATCGACGCCGACCCACGGGTCGGCGGGCGGCTGGCTCTGTGGGCGCGGCGGCTGATGGGCGAGGCGCTGTCCCAGGCGCAGCGGGTGGTCGCGGACCGCGACGCGCTCTCCACGATGCTGGTGGGCGGCCTGGCCGACGGCTTCGACCTGGCGGAGGTCGGCCGGATGTTTTCGCGGATCACCGAGGCGCACACCAAGCGGATGGCGGCGCTGGGCCTGGCCGCGTAGGCCCCGGGGCAGACGGCAGGGCTCCGGCGCCGGGTGCGCCGGAGCCCTGCCGCCTGTAGCGGGAGGGATTGCGCCGCCGGCCGGACCGAGCGCCTTACGCCGGGACCGAGCGCCTTACGCCGGGACCGAGCGCCGGCGGCGGGTCCTGGCGGCCGGGCGGATGAGCAGGGACAGCAGGGCCGCCGCGAAGCCCAGGGCGACGGTCAGCACGGCCACCGCATGGCCGGAGCCCAGCACCGTGTGGGCGATCAGGGCGCCGAAGAGCGCCGCGCCCGGGCCGGTGGACAGCACAAGGGTCCGTGCGGGCAGCCTGTGCGGGCGCCAGCGGTTCGCCCCGTACGCGACGGCGAGACCGATCAGTACCGAGCCGAGCGCTTCCCAAATGACCATGGCGCGTCCTTCCCGTGAGCGGATCGGGACCGAAGCGTGATCACGCCCCGGTCGTGCCGGTCTTACCCGGGCCCATGCGGGGGCAATCCTTTTGGCAGGAGCGGTCCGGGGCGGGACGGGTTCCCTGCCGGGCGCGGTGGCCAAACACGGCGGCGGGGCCCGGTGGAGAGCTGAGAGCGTCCACCGGGCCCCGCCGTCATTGCGAGCGGACCGCTCAGAGCGCGCCGAAACCGACCTTGCGGGTGGTCGGCTCACCGAGCTCGACGTAGGCGAGCCGGTCGGACGGAACCAGGACCTTGCGGCCGTGGTCGTCCACCAGGGACAGCACCTGAGCCTTGCCACCGAGCGCGTCGGCCACCGCGCGCTCGACCTCCTCGGCAGACTGCCCGCTCTCCAAGATGATCTCGCGGGGCGCGTGCTGCACGCCGATCTTGACCTCCACGGCTTTGTCCCTCCGACGGTCAGTTGGGTGCGCGGCCAGCCGCGCTGTACGCAGCACACATTAGCCGGGGACGGAGACCGTCAGGGGACCACGGGCGCACGCCCGCAGCGAACACGCGCTCTCCGGACGCCAGATGGCGCCGGGGGCTCAGTGTCCGGCCTGTCCGGCCTGTCCGCCCTGTCCGGCCTCGGCCCCGTGCAGCGGGAAGCCCGCGATGCCCCGCCAGGTGAGCGAGGTGAGCAACTGCACCGCGGTGTCCCGCGGGACCGTGCTCCCGCTGGAGAGCCAGTAGCGCGCGACCACCTGGGAGACCCCGCCGAGCCCGACGGCCAGCAGCATCGATTCGTCCTTGGACAGCCCGGTGTCCTCGGCGATCACCTCGCTGATCGCCTCGGCGCACTCGAGCGAGACCCGGTCCACGCGCTCGCGCACGGCGGGCTCGTTGGTCAGATCGGACTCGAAGACGAGCCGGAAGGCGCCGCCCTCCTCCTCGACGTACGCGAAGTACGCGTCCATGGTGGCGGCGACCCGCTGCTTGTTCTCGCTCGTGGAGGCGAGCGCGGTGCGCACCGCCTGCAGCAGGGCCTCGCAGTGCTGGTCGAGCAGGGCCAGGTACAGTTCGAGCTTTCCCGGGAAGTGCTGGTAGAGCACGGGCTTGCTGACTCCCGCGCGCTCGGCGATGTCATCCATCGCGGCCGCGTGGTAGCCCTGGGCGACGAAGACCTCCTGGGCGGCCCCCAGGAGCTGATTGCGTCGGGCTCGGCGCGGCAGACGCGTCCCTCGCGGGCGCGCCTCGGTCTCCTCGATGGCTGTCACGCCGCCTCCCAATGAATCTTCTGTGCACGGTGTCCACCGCGCCCGCCATCGTACTTTTGGGTAACAGGGGCGTGCGCCGTCCGTGCGGAGAATTTCACGGACCCGACTCTATGAAAAGCCCACAAATGGTACCGGTCACCGGTAGTCCTCCTCGTTCTCGTTCACCTCGACAACGCGGGCCTGCTCCGCGCGATCGGCCTCGTTCGCCTCCATCAGCTGGTTCTCGGTGACGGGCTCGTCGCGGTGGGGGCGCAGCTCGTAGTGCTGTTCGGCGGCGTCCGCCTCGGGGGCCTCGACGCTGAATTCGGCGGATTCGTCGATGTTCGCCAGGGCGTCCTCGAAGACGTCGTCGACGTCCTTCTCGAAGGGCTCGGGGTGGTTCCGGTCGGCTGACATGTACTCCCCTTTCCCAAGGGCCAGGTGATCGCCCCTGTGGTTTACGAGCCTAGGAGAGGTCACTTTCGGACGCTACGTGGTCTGTGAGGGCGAACACACGGTCGTGTGTGTGATCGTCTCGTAACATTGCCGCATGTCTTCGACCGAGCCGCCGAAAGCCCGCATCGTTGCCGCGGTACCGCCCGCGCGGTCCGTGCGGGTCGGGGCCGGCGAAAGACTGCGGACTACCAGTCTGCCCGGTCTCACCATGACCGTGCGGTCACGCCCGCCGACCGCCCCCGATGTGTCCCCCGCGCTCTTCGTCCACGGGCTCGGCGGCTCCTCGCAGAACTGGTCCGCGCTGATGGAACAGCTCGCCGACCGGGTGGACGGCGAGGCCCTCGATCTGCCCGGCTTCGGCGACTCCCCGCCCCCGGACGACGGCGACTACTCCATAAACGGCCATGCGCGCGCCGTCATCCGCCACCTCGACGCGAGCGGCCGCGGCCCCGTCCATCTCGTCGGCAACTCGATGGGCGGCGCGATCACCACGCGCGTCGCCGCGGCGCGGCCCGATCTGGTGCGCACCCTCACCCTGGTCTCGCCCGCGCTGCCCGAGCTGCGCCCGCAGCGCACCGCGGTGCCCACCGGGCTGCTCGCGGTGCCCGGAGTGACCCGGCTCTTCACCCGCATGACCAGGGACTGGGACGCGGAGCGGCGCACCCGCGAGGTGATGGTGCTCACCTACGGCGACCCGAGGCGGGTCAGCAAGGCGGACTTCGCGCTGGCCGTGGAGGAGTTCGAGCGCCGGCTCGCGCTGCCGTACTTCTGGGACGCTCTCGCCCGCTCGGCGCGCGGCGTCGTCGACTCCTACACCCTGGGTGGCCAGCACTCCCTGTGGCGGCAGGCCGAGCGCGTGCTCGCGCCGACGCTGCTCGTCTACGGCGGGCGCGACCAGCTGGTGTCCATCCGGATGGCGCGGCGGGCGAGCGCCACCTTCCGCGACTCGCGTCTGTTGACCCTGTTGGACGCCGGGCATGTCGCGATGATGGAGTATCCCGAAGCAGTGGCGCGCGGGATGCGCGAGCTGCTTGAGGATGTGGACGGTCGACAGGACCGGGACAGCCGGGAGGCACGGGCCGCCATACCGGCGCCCGGCGCGGACGGGAGCGGTGCGGCGCGTGGGTAAGCACAGCGCACGTGGCAGCCAGGAGGGCCGGGACGGCCGGTCCGCCACCGCGGGCTCGGGCCCGGGTCCCGATTCCGGCCCCGGCTCCGGCTCCGGCTCGGTGGAGTACCTCGCGCCCGGCGGGCCCAATATGGCCGACGGAGTGCCGGGGACGGGCCGTCGGCGGCGCGGCGGGCAGGGCGCCGCGGACCCCCAGGTGACGCCGCCGCATGGCCTGCCGCGCGTGCCGCACGGCCCCGGCACGCCCACGGCCCACACCAGGGGCGGCCACCCCGAGCACCGCGAACCGGGCGGCGGCTGGGGTGCCTTCGGCGGCCAGGCCACCGGTCCCGGCGGCCCGCGGACGTCCTCGGGCATGCGGACCATGGACGCGCCGCTGCGCCCCATGGCGGGCGGCGCGTCCGGTCTGATGCCCGGCCCGCGCAAGGAGTACCTGGAGGCGTTCGAGGCCCCCGACGCCGTGGACCGCGACGGTGGCGACGACGACGTATTCGCCGCCGGGGCGCCGGGTGCTGTCGTGCCCCCGCCGCGCCGCAAGGACCACGCCGCCACGCGCTCCGACGGCATCGGCGGCGGCGACGCCGGCCGGGGTGCCGGCCCGTACGGAGACGGGGGCGACGGCGACCCCGCGGGCAAGGGCACACACGGAGTCGCCAAGGGCGGCAAGGGGCGGACCTTCACCGGTGTCGCCGCCGCGGCCGTGACCACCGTGCTGGCCGTCGTGGTGGCCGGGCAGGTGGCGAGCGGGCCGCAGGACGGCGGCAAGGCGCAGGCCAAGGGCGGCACCGAGCGCGGCGGCGGCGACAATGTCGGCGTACCCGACGACGCACGCCCCCCGGCGCTCGGCTCCACGGCCTCGGTGGCCCCCGTCGCCTACGCCGAGAAGATGGCGGCGGTGTTCCCGCTGGAGCCGAAGCTGCGCGGGTCCGGCACGTTCGA
Organism: Streptomyces sp. NPDC005266; assembly: GCF_040607655.1. NCBI lineage: Bacteria > Bacillati > Actinomycetota > Actinomycetes > Kitasatosporales > Streptomycetaceae > Streptomyces > Streptomyces sp. NPDC005266. Next base: position 409,206 of record NZ_JBEXHC010000001.1, on the reverse strand, counting down.
GACCGTGGGCGGGCGCGACAAGGCGCCCGGCCAGGGCCGGCTGCTGCGCTACCGCGTGGACGTGGAGAAGGGGCTGCCGCTCGACGGCGGGCTGTTCGCCGAGGCCGTGCACAAGACGCTCAACGACGAGCGCAGTTGGGGGCATGGCGGCCGTCGCACGTTCGAGCGGGTCTCGTCCGGGCACGCCGACTTCGTGATCACCCTCGCGAGCCCCGGGACCACCGCGGTGTGGTGCGGGAAGTCCGGTCTCGACACCACCGAGGACAACGTCTCGTGCGACTCGGCTTCGACCGAGCGCGTCATGATCAACGCCTATCGGTGGGCGCAGGGCGCGAGGACCTTCGGCGACGACAAGATGCACTCCTACCGCCAGATGCTCATCAACCACGAGGTCGGCCACCGGCTCGGGCTCAACCACGAGACCTGCAAGAAGCAGGGCGCCCTCGCGCCGGTGATGATGCAGCAGACGAAGTTCCTGTCGACCGACGGGGTCAGCTGCCGGCCGAACGCCTGGCCGTACCCCGAGGGCGGATCCGGCGATCCGGCCCGCCCGTAACAGGTCGTACGGCGCTCAACAACGCCTGAAGTGCCAATAGGTCACGGGCGTTCACCCCTTTTGGTGGTGCGACGGACAACCGTCCGTCGCGCTATGGCCATGCGCGCATAACGTGCTGCCGCTGCCTGACGGCGGCCGCCGCCGATGACGGCGGCGGGACGGACGGCCCACTGGAAAGATCGGGGGTGCGCTCATGCGCGTGGGAATGCTTACGGAGGGTGGGTACCCGTACGCGATCGGTGACGCTCGGGTGTGGTGTGACCGGCTCGTGCGGGGACTCGCCCAGCACGAGTTCGAGGTCTACGCGCTGAGCCGGAGCGCCCGCCAGGAAGGCGGCGGCTGGGTCGAACTCCCCGAGCAGGTGCGCCGGGTGCACGCCGCGCCGCTGTGGGGCGAGCCGGCGGGCCGGGCGGGGCGCAGCGGCCACAGGGGCCCGGGCGGCCGTCGGCAGCGGCGCCGGTTCGCCGGGCACTTCGGGGAGCTGGCGGCGGCGATCAGCGCGCCCGACGGATCCGGGGCGACGGAGGGCTCCGCCCCTCAGGCGGACCGTTTCGCCAATGGTCTCTACGGCCTTGCCGAACTCGCCCGTGAGCACGGTGGGCTGCCCGCCGCGCTCCGGTCCGAGGAGGCCGTCCGCACGCTGGAGCGCGCCTGTCACACCCCCGGCGCGCCGCGCGGCGCGCACCAGGCGCGGGTCGCCGACCTGCTGGCCGTGACCGAGGCGCTGGAACGCGCGCTGCGCCCGCTGTCACTGGACTGGTACGGCGGTGACGGAAGCGATCCGGGGCTGTCGGCGGTGGACCTGTGCCATGCCGGCTCCGGTGGCACCGCCGCGCTCCCCGGGCTCCTGGCCAAGCGTTTCTTCGGCACGCCGCTGCTGGTCACCGAGTACGGCGTCCGGCTGCGCGAGCACTACCGGCAGTCCACGGCGGAGGCGGGGGCGACCGGGCCCGTACGCACCCTGCTGGCCGGCTTCCAGCGCCTGCTGGCCGCCGAGGCGTACGCCCAGTCCGCCCTCATCACCCCCGGCAACACCCACGCGCGGCGCTGGCAGGAGCGGTGCGGCGCCGACCGCGAGCGGCTGCGCACCGTCTATCCGGGCATGGACGCGGCCCGCTTCGCCGAGGTCGGCGAGGGCGCGGTCGCCGGCGGCGACGACCGGACGCTGGTGTGGGTGGGCCGTATCGAGCCCGCCAAGGACGTCATCGCCCTGTTGCACGCCTTCGCGGAGGTGCGGCGGTGGCAGCCGGACGCGCGGCTGCGCGTCGTCGAGACCCGGCGCGCCACGGACCCGGACGCGGACGGCTACCCGGACCACTGCCGGGCGCTCGCCGATCACCTCTTCCCCGACGAGGCGGCGAACGCCCACACCGCCGGTGACAACCCGGTCTCCTTCGAACGGATCGGCGACCCCGAGGTGTCGTCGCTGCCGGAGGCGTACGCGGCGGGCAGCGTCGTGGTGCTGTCCAGCGTGGTGGAGGGCTTTCCGGTCGGACTCGTCGAGGCCATGTTCTGCGGGCGGGCCACGGTCTCGACGGATGTCGGCGCGGTGTGCGAGGCCATCGGCGGCACCGGTCTCGTGGTGCCCCCGCGCAACCCGCGGGCGCTCGCAGACGCCTGCCTCGCGCTGTTGCGCGACCCCGCGCGCCGAGCGCGCCTGGGCGCCGCGGCACGCGCCCGGGCGCTGGAGCTCTTCACCGTCGAGCAGAACGTCGCGGCCTTCCGCTCCATCTATCTGGAGCTCATGTCGCACTGCCCGGTGCGGCGCGAGGAGGTCGGCGAGGGCGGCGAACCGCTGCCCTTCGCCCGCCCGCCCGAGGCCCATATTCCGGGCCGCTGGACCGTCGGTCGGCTCCCCGGCCCGGCGGACTCCCGACCCGCCGCCGACCACACCCCCACGTGGGCGGCCCCCCGTCCCTCGGCCACCACGGCGCCACGCGAGCCGCTGGGCGTGGGGCCGCAGGGCGTGGGGCCGCAGGGCGTGGGACCCCAGACCCAGGTGCCCGAGGAGGGAGCATGACCAGGTCCGAGCCGCCGGCGGGCCCCGCCCGCCGCGACACTCCCCGGAGCCCCGCCTCACCCGGCGGCTGGAACCCCCGCTCCCGCGAGCTCCTCGCCGCGCGGCGCCCGGACGAGCCGGCCCCTCCGGACGGTGCCACCGCGGGCCCGGTGCGGCGGGGGCCGGTGGATCCGGTGCGCGGGCTGATGCACCGGCACCGGAAGCTGTGCGCGCGGGCCGTCGACCCGCTGGAGATCGCCGCCGGGCTGGAGGCCCACGGGGTGACGGACCGCACCGCCGCCCGCTTCCGGCACCGGGATGTGTTCTCGCTCGCCGAGGAGCTGTACGCCCGCGTGCCGCGCGCCGAGGAGCCCGCACCCCCGGCCCCCGCGCCGACCGGGACGGCGGCGCGGCGGATGGCTCGGGGGGCGCTGCGGCTGCTGCCCGGGGCGCTGTGTACGGCGACCGTATACGCCTTGGTCAGGACCGAGGCCGGGATCCGTATGGCCGTCGGGGTGGCAGGTGCCGTCCTGGTGGCGGTCGCGCTGTGGCGATGCCTGTGCCGAGGGCCCTTGCGGGTCCGCGGGCGTGGGAGCGGGCGACGAGCGCGGCTCGCGGGGCCCCTGTGCACCGGCTGGCTCCTGTCGTACGCCGCCTGCGGCGACTGGCTGCTCACCGGGCTCCTGGAGGGCACGCCGGGGCCGTACGCCGCCGCGCCCGCCGCCGAGGCCGCCGTCGTCCTCGCCCTCGCCGTGGCGCCCGCTGCGTGGTGCGCCCGCTGGTTCGCCGTACTTGCGCGGCGCAGGCTGGCGGCGAGCCGTGGGCTGGCGGAGTTCGCGGCGGGGGCGCGGCCGCTGTGCGTGGGCGCCGTGGCGGCCTTCCTCCTCGGCCTGGTGGTGCTGGTGCCCGTGGCCCGGCTCACCCTGTCCGAGCCGCCGGCGGGCCCGGTCACGACGGCCGAGGCGGCCGTCGCCGCGCTGGGCGCGCTGCTCTTCCTCGCCCGGCTGCTCGCCGTCCACGGCTTTCGCCGGGCCGCGCTCACCGGCACCGCCGTGGCCTGGGCCGCCGAGGCGACGGCGCTCGCGGCCGCCCTGGCCGCCCGGCTGCCGGGCGGATCGCCGCTCGGCGAGCCCCTGGCGCGGCTGACCGCCGCCCATGGCACGGCCACCGTCCCCGCGGTCGCCGGCGGCGCCGCCGCGCTCGGGCTGCTGACGTACGCGATCGGCGCCCTGTCCCGCGCCTCCGCCCACACCGGCCCCCGTACGCACCACACCCCCACCGCGCCTCCCCGCGAGGCGCCCCAGTGAACCCGCCACCCCCCGCCGCCCCACTCCCATCCTTACGAGGAGCAACCACATGAGCGACGACATGACCGATCCGCGCGCCCTCACGGGGAGGCGTGCCCGATGAGAGTCCTGTTGCTCGGATCCGGTGGATATCTCGGCCGCTATGTCGCCGAACACCTGCTCGCCGACCCCGCCGTCCAGCTCACCGCGCTCGGCCGCGGCGACGACGCCGATGTGCGGTTCGACCTCTCCACCGGCAGCCCCGGTGCGCTCACCCGCTTCCTGAACGCGGTCCACCCCGGCGTCGTGATCAACTGCGCGGGCGCGACCCGCGGCGGCGCCCGCGAGCTCACCAGGCACAACACCGTCGCCGTCGCGACCGTCTGCGAGTCGCTGCGTCGCAGCGGCTGCGGTGCCCGCCTCGTCCAGCTGGGCTGCTCCTCGGAGTACGGGCCCTCGCAGCCCGGCTCGTCGACCGCCGAGGACGCCGTGCCGCGCCCCGGCGGTCCGTACGGGGTGAGCAAGCTCGCCGCGACCGAGCTGGTGCTGGGCTCCGGGCTGGACGCCGTCGTCCTGCGCGTCTTCTCGCCGGTCGGGCCCGGCACCCCGGCCGGTTCGCCGCTGGGCCGGCTGGCCGAGGCGATGCGGCGCGCCATGCAGTCCGGGGAGAGCGAACTGAAGCTGAGCGGGCTGGCGGTGCAGCGGGACTTCGTGGACGTACGGGACGTGGCCCGCGCGGTGCACGCGGCCGCGCTCTCGGCCGCGCAGGGCGTCGTCAACATCGGCACCGGGCGGGCCGTCCGGCTGCGTGAGGCGGCCACCGTCCTGGCCCGGGTGGCCGGCTTCGGCGGCACCCTGCACGAGATCGACGCCCCGCCGGGGCGCGGGGCGCTGCACCACACCCCGGTCGCCGCGATGCCCCATGTCCCGGCCCCGGCCCCTCCGCCCTCGCACGGCCCCGGTCCGGGCCATGGCCTTGGCCATCCGGCGGGGGCGGCCGAGCACGGCGCGGGCGGCAGCGCGGCCACCTACCCGTACCCCGACGGCTGCGGCAGCTGGCAGCAGGCGGATGTGCGCACCGCGCGCGACCGCCTCGGCTGGCGCTCCAGGATCCCGCTGGAGGAGTCGCTGGCCGACATCTGGATGGAGGCGGCATGTCGCATCTGATCTCCGAGGGGTCCCCACGCGGGGCCCCGGTGGCCGCCGCCGGGCTGGGCTTCGGAGTGCCGGGCCATGCCCACCCCCTGGTCGCCCCCACCGAGTGGGCCGAGCTCACCCGCCCCGACACCCCCCTGCACTGGGCGGTCCTCAATGTGGCGCGCGGCCCCGGCGCGCGCCGGGACCCGCACTGCCTCACGGCGGCGGCCCGGCTGCGGGCCGCGGGGGTGCGGATGCTGGGCCACCTGGACCTGCGGTGCGGCACCCGCCCGTTCGGTGAGCTGGTCGGTGACGCGGACCGCTTTCTGGACTGGTACCGGGTGGACGGCTTCTATCTGGACCGCTGCCCGGTGGACCGGCCGGATCTGCCGGAGACCGCCCGTACGGTCACCACGCTGCGGGCGATGCTCGCCGGGGCGTATGTCGTGCTCGGCCAGGGTGCCCATCCGTATCGGGGCTATATGGAGATCGCCGATCAGCTGGTGACCTTCCGTGGCGCGTGGGCGGACTACCGTTGGTCCCAGGTGGCGGAGTGGACGGCGGGGTATCCGCCCGAACGGTTCTGCCATCTGGTGCACGGGGTTCCCCGTGCGCATCTGGAAGAAGCACTGCGCATCGCCCGCTGGCAGGGCGCGGGAACGATCTATTTCACGGACCATACGGACCACCCGGGGCAGCGCACGAGCGCGGCGGCCCCGTGGGAGACGCTGCCCGGCTACTGGGACGAAATCGTCTCGCGCATCGGACCACGTGTCATGGAATGAGATGGGGCGTGGCAGTGTTACGAGAAGAAAACCTCCCCGCTCGCGCGGGGTGCGTTCCGTCTGCTCCCTTCCCTTACGGAGTCCCCGTGTCGCTGCCACCCCTGGTCGAGCCGGCTGCCGAGCTCACCGTCGACGAGGTCCGCAGGTATTCACGCCATCTGATCATCCCGGATGTCGGGATGGACGGGCAGAAGCGGCTGAAGAACGCCAAGGTGCTCTGTGTGGGCGCGGGCGGCCTCGGCTCGCCTGCCCTGATGTACCTCGCCGCGGCCGGCGTGGGCACCCTCGGCATCGTGGAGTTCGACGAGGTCGACGAGTCGAACCTGCAGCGCCAGATCATCCACAGCCAGGCGGACATCGGCCGCTCCAAGGCCGAGTCGGCCCGCGACTCGGTGCTGGGCATCAACCCGTATGTCAACGTCGTGCTGCACGAGGGGCGCCTCGAGGCCGACAACGTCATGGAGATCTTCTCCCAGTACGACCTGATCGTGGACGGCACGGACAACTTCGCCACCCGCTATCTGGTCAATGACGCGTGCGTGCTGCTGAACAAGCCGTACGTCTGGGGTTCGATCTACCGCTTCGACGGCCAGGCGTCCGTCTTCTGGTCCGAGCACGGCCCCTGCTACCGCTGCCTGTACCCGGAGCCCCCGCCGCCCGGCATGGTCCCCTCCTGCGCCGAGGGCGGCGTGCTCGGCGTGCTGTGCGCCTCCATCGGCTCGATCCAGGTCACCGAGGCCATCAAGGTGCTCACCGGCGCGGGCGACCCGCTGGTCGGCCGGCTGATGATCTACGACGCCCTGGAGATGACCTACCGGCAGGTCAAGGTCCGCAAGGACCCGGACTGCGCGGTCTGCGGCCCGAACCCGACCGTCACCGAGCTGATCGACTACGAGGCGTTCTGCGGCGTGGTGTCGGAGGAGGCCCAGGAGGCGGCGGCCGGTTCGACGATCACTCCCAAGCAGCTCAAGGAGTGGATCGACGACGGCGAGAACATCGACATCATCGATGTCCGCGAGCCGAACGAGTACGAGATCGTCTCCATCCCCGGCGCCCGGCTGATCCCGAAGAACGAGTTCCTGATGGGCGGCGCCCTCCAGGACCTTCCGCAGGACAAGAAGATCGTCTTGCATTGCAAGACGGGTGTCCGATCCGCGGAAGTTCTGGCGGTCCTGAAGTCCGCGGGCTTCTCCGACGCCGTCCACGTCGGCGGCGGGGTGATCGGATGGATCAATCAGATCGAGCCCGAGAAGCCGGTCTACTGACACATCCTTCGCGCAGGGGGCCGGACCGCCGTCGTGACGGCGGTCCGGCCCCCTCGCGCGTGCCCTATGCGCAGGTGGTGCCGCTCGCCGGCACCTTTCCGTCGAGCAGATAGGCGTTCACGGTCTTCGTCATGCAGGCGTTGCCGCTGTTGTACGCGCCATGGCCCTGCCCCTTGAAGGTGACCTCGACGCCCACGCCCTTGCCCAGCTCCTCGACCATCTTCCGCGCTCCCGCGTACGGAGTGGCCGGGTCGCCGGTGTTGCCCACGACCAGGATCGGCGCCGAGCCCTCGGCGCCGACGTCCGGCGTGTCGGTCCGGCCGGCCACCGGCCAGCCGGTGCAGCTGAGCATGCCCCAGGCCAGATATTCGCCGAAGACCGGCGACGCCTTGCGAAAGCGCGGCAGCTGGGCCTTCACATCGGTGAGGGTGTAACGCTGTTTGTCGTCCACGCAGTTGATGGCCACATTGGCGGGGTTGATATTGCTGTAGTGGCCGTCCTCGTCACGGCCGGACAAGGAATCCGACATCGCGAGGAGCAGATTGCCCTTGCCGAGGTTCATCGCCTCCTGAAGCCCCAGCGTCAGGTATCTCCAGCTCTCCCGGTCGTACAGCGCGGCGGCGATACCGCTCAGCGCCCCGTCCTGGGTGAGTTCGCGGCCGCTCTCGGTGGACAGCGGCTTCTTGTCGAGCCGCTTCAGGAACGAGACGATCCGCTCGGTGCCCTTCGCCGGGTCGCCGCCCGTCGGGCAGGCCGGACCCTTCTTGGCGCAGTCCTTCAGATAGTTGTCGAGCGCCAGCTGGAACCCCTTGGCCTGGCCGTAGGAGCCCTGCTCGGGGTCCTCGGCCGGGTCGACGACGGCGTCCAGGACCGCGCGTCCGACGTGCCGGGGGTAGAGATGGGCGTAGACGCCGCCGAGCTCGGTGCCGTACGAGATCCCGAAGTACGAGAGCTTGCGGTCGCCGAGCACCTGCCGCATCAGATCCATGTCCCGGGCCGCGCTGACGGTGTCCACATGCGGCAGGACCGCACCGGAATGCTTCTTGCAGGCGGCGATGAATGTCCTGGCGTCGGCCGTCGCCGCCTTGATCTCGGCGTCGTCGTCCGGGGTGCCGTCGACGGCGTCGGACGCGTCGGTCTCCTTGTCGCTCAGGCATTTCACCCCCGCGCTTTCGCCGACTCCGCGCGGATCGAAGCTCACCAGGTCATAGCGTGAGCGCAGCTTCGCGTAGTCCCCGGCGAAACCGGGGAGCGAGGCGACGCCGGAGCCGCCGGGGCCACCGAAGTTGAACACCAGGGAGCCGATCCGCTTGCCGGGGCCGGTGGCCTTGGCGCGGATCATGGCCAGATCGATCGTTTCTCCCTTCGGCTTGGCGTAGTCCAGCGGCGCTTTGAGCGTGGCGCATTCCCATTCGCTCCCCGGCTTGTCACCGGTGCCCTGCGTGGCGGTCGGTGCCGGGCAGGAGGCCCAGTCAGGCTTCTGGCCGGTGAGCGAGGCCGGCAGGCCGGGGCCCGACGGACCGGAGTCCGACGGACCGGCCGGAGCCGGTGCCGAGGGACTGGACGACGCCTTGCCCCGCTCCTTTCCGCCGTCGCCGTCGCAGCCCGCGACGGTGACAAGGGCGACCACGACGGTCGCGGAGACCAGCGCCCTGGTCCGTATGGTGCGTGGGGAACTCGACATAGCCGGTGATCCTATGAGGACGGAATGCGGGGAGTGTCCGCGCAAGTTCTCAATGCCGTCACGATTCCCCCGGATCTAGCTGCACACTTTGCCCTTTTCCGGCACTTTCCCGTTCAGCAGATAGGCGTTGGCGGTGTTGCGTACGCAACCGCTTCCGCTGTCGTACGCCCCATGGCCCTCGCCCTTGTAGGTGAGCTCCACCCCGACCCCGGGCCCCAGCTCCTCCGCCATCCGCCGCGCCCCCGAGTACGGCGTGGCCGGATCCCCGGTGTTGCCGATGACCAGGATCGGCGCGGCGCCCGGGGCGCTGACGTCGGGCGTCGTCCAGGTGCCGCGGACCGGCCAGTCGGTGCACTGGGTGAGGCTCCAGCCCATGAAGTCACCGAAGACCGGGGACGCCCGGCGGAAAGTGGGCAGCTTCCGCTCGATGTGCCGGACGGTATAGCGCTCTGTGTAGTCGGCGCAGGTGATGGCGGTCAGCGAGGACTGAAGGGTGCTGTAGTCGCCGTCGGGGTCGCGTCCGTTCATGGCGTCGCCGAGGGCCAGCAGGATCCTGCCGTCGCCCTGCTCGGCGCCTGCGACGCCCTGGGTGAGGTACTGCCAGTAGTCGCGTGAGTAGAGGGCCTGAGCGATGCCCGCGGCGGCCAGTGACTGGGTCAGCTTCCGGCCGCCGATGCCGGGCACCGGATGGGTGTCGAGCCGCTTCAGCAGCCTGAGGATCTCGGCCTGAGTGGGACAGGTGGCGTCGGCGCTCTTGTGACATGACTTCAGGTAGTCGCCCAGCGCGAGTTGAAACCCCTTGGCCTGCCCGAGCGCGCCCTGTTCGGGCGTCTGCTGGGGGTCGACGACACCGTCGAAGAGCGCACGCCCGACGTGCTGGGGGTAGAGGTGGGCGTAGACGCCGCCGAGTTCGGTGCCGTAGGAGATGCCGAAGTAGTGCATCTTCTTGTCCCCGAGGACGCGGCGCATGAGGTCCATGTCGCGGGCGGCGTTGGTGGTGCCGACATGGGGGAGGGCCTTCCCGGAGTGCTGCTCGCAGCCGGTGACATAGGTCTTGAGCCGGCGGATCAGCCCCTTCACCTCCGAGCCGTCGTCCGGGGTGGCGTCGGCGGCGTAGTAGGCGTCGAGCTGCCGGTCGCCCAGACAGCGCACCCCGCTGCTGCGGCCGACCCCGCGCGGATCGAAGCTGACCAGGTCGTAGCGGGTGCGCAGGTGCTGGTAGCTGGTGGCCAGGGCCGGAAGGGTGGCCACGCCCGAGCCGCCGGGGCCGCCGAAGTTGAAGATCAGCGAGCCGATGCGATGACGGCGGTCGGTGGCCTTCGCGCGGATCATGGCGATGCCGATGACGTCGCCGTCCGGCTTCCGGTAGTCGAGCGGGACATGGAGCGTCGCGCACTCCCACTCCCTGCCCGGGGGCCTGGTGGCGGCCCCGTCCTCGCTGTCGGAGGGGGTGGGGCAGGCGGCCCAGTCGAGCTTCTGGTGGGCGGAGGTGTCCGGCCTGCCGTCGCCCCCGCCGCACCCGGCGGCGGAGGCGGCCAGCAACAGGGCGGCGGCGGACAGCGCACCGGTGCGCAGAGGTCGGGACACGGCGGCTCTCCCGGGATGGCGGCGTACCGCCATCCTCAGGGCCGTGACGGCAGCCCGCGCGCACAGCGCGGACGTACGGGTGAGGGGGGACCGCCCACGGTCCCGCCCGGCTCGCCGGGGTACCGAGGGGCCCGGTGGCGCCTGCAGCGGCCCTACAGCGCCTCTTCGCGGGTGAGGTGGGTGAAGGCCAGCCAGCCGGGCAGCACCGGCAGCCAGAAGACCATCAGCCGGAAGAGCAGCACCGCGGGCGCGGCGGTCTCGTACGGCAGCCCGGCGAAGGTCAGACCGGCGATCAGGGCGGCCTCGACCGCGCCGACGCCGCCGGGGGTGGGCGCGGCCGACCCCAGGGCGTTGCCCGCGAGGAAGACGACCGCGATGCTCGCGTAGCTCAGCTCGCCGCCGAACGCCCGGATCGACGCGTCGAGGCACATCACGTTCGCGGCGGTCAGCAGCAGCATGCCGCCGATGCCGACGAGCAGCTTCTTGGGCCGCTGCAGGACGTCCAGCATGCGCGGCACGACGCCCGCGAACAGCGACCGCACCCGGGTGGAAACGAACTTCCGCAGGACGGGAACGGCGGCCACCACCAGCGCCAGTACGGCGGCCGTCAGCAGCCCGGCGATCACGGTCCGGGACGGCGAGAGCGTCGGGGTGCGCTCGGTGCCGGTGATATAGCCGAAGGTCAGCAGCAGCACGATATGGCTGGCGAGCCCGAACAGCTGGGAGGCGCCGACACTGGCCACCGCGAGCCCCGGCCGGACCCCCGCCCGCTGCAGGAAGCGCGTGTTGAGCGCGACGCCACCGACCGCGGCGGGCGCCACCAGCTTCACGAACGAGGCGGCGACCTGCGCCAGCACCGTACGCCAGAAGGGCACCTTCTCCGGGACGAAGCCCAGCAGGCTCATGGCCGCGGCCACATAGGTCAGCGCCGAGAAGGCGAGCGCGAAGACCACCCAGATCCAGTTGGCCTCGCCGACCACGGCGCCCAGCTTGATATGGGTGAACTGGGAGAGCAGGAAGTACGCGGCGAAGGCGCCCGCGCAGAAGCTGACCAGGGTGCGCGGCCTGATCCGCTCCAGCCGTACCGGCTCTATCGGCGCCTGCGGTCGCACCAGCAGCACCTGCTGCCGGATCTGGGCGAGCAGATCCTCCTCGCGGGCCTCCTCCAGGGCCTCCTCGATCGCCCGCTTCTCCGCCTGCTTCTCGGCCTTCTGGATCTTGCGGCCGCTGGTGGCCGCATCCACCTGCCGGGCCTCCGCGGCCTGTCTGGCCTCCGCCTCGCGCCCCTCCTTGGCCTCCTTGGCGGCCCGCGACGCCTCCAGGACGGCTTCCCGCTGACGCTGGGCCCGCTCCCGCGCCAGCTGGCGCAGGGTCGCCCGGGTGCCGCGGCCGAGCGCGAGGGGCTGCAGCAGCGGAAGGCTGTCGGCGACCGCGTCCGGGCCGAGGACCGCGACCGCGGCGGCCACCGAACGCTCGGCGCCCACGCGCAGCCCGAGCGTGGTGAGCAACTGCGCGACGTCCATCCGCAGCACCAGATCGCCGGCCGCGATCTCACCGCCGCGCAGATCGGTCAGGACGACCCGGCCGGAGCGGTCGACCAGCAGGGCGTCGCTGTCCAGCCGCCGATGGGCGATCCGCCGCGACTGGAGCGCCTGCACCTGGTGCCAGGCCCCAGCCAGCAACTCATCGGTGATCGCCTCGTCCGGCACGGCAGGCAGCGGACGGCCGCCGATGTGCTCGTAGACGAGCATCACGGCGTCCGGGCCGAGCTCGGAGGTGGCGATCAGCTTGGGCGCGTTGGCGCCGGCCGCGATGGCCGCGTAGGCGAGCAGCGCCTCCTGCTCGAGCGCCTGGCGCAGCGACTGGAGACTGCGGGGCGGGGTGATCGTCCGCAGCGTCAGCCGCTGCCAGACGCTGTAGAAGAACCCCTGGGCCTGCTGTTCGCGGTCGACGACGGTGACGTCCAGCGGCGGGCCGTTCTCCAGGGTGACCAGATAGCGGCGGCCCCGCTCGCCCTGGTTGCCGTGGTCGTCCGCGGGCTCCTCGGCGCGCGCCGCGCTGACCGGGTTGAAGCCGACCCGGCGCAGCCCGGCGAGCAGATTCTGACCGGTGGGCCGGACATTGGGGGAGCCGACGGCGTAGAGCGTGCCGTAGGCGACCGTCCAGCCGATCAGCACGGTGATGGCGATCGAGAACGGGGTGGTGTAGCCGCCGACCAGCACCGCGAAGGCGTCGAGCAGCAGCACGCCCCACATGGCCACCCGCCAGCGCGGGCGCCGTGCCATGCCGACGGCGGTCATATAGGCGATGACGGGGGCGAGATAGCCGTGCACGGGGTCGCTCAGGGTGCCGCCGGGCGCGGTCTGGGTGAGCGCCTCGCGGATCGAGGGGGGCGCGCCGCGCGCGACCCACAGATCGGTGGCGAGGGAGACGCCGTGGGCGAGGACCGCGGCCAGCACGCCGTCGGCGATGCGCAGCCCGTCCCGTTTGATCAGGCGCTCGAAGGCGAAGGCCACCGGGAGGACCAGGACGGCGACGCTGGCCGTGAGCCCGGCGAGGTCGATCAGCAGTGGGGGCGCCTGGTTGGCGCCGTGGCCGATGTCCTTCTCCAGGCCCGCGGTGGTGCCGTGCGCGAAGGCCGCGATGGCCAGGACGACGCCGATGCCGAGGACGCCGAGCAGCAGCCGCAGCAGATCGGCGGGGCGGTGGACGCGGGCGGGCAGCAGCGGCTCGTCGCCCGAGACCCGGTCGACTTGGCCCTGGCTTCCACCGTTGGGTTCGTCACAGTCGCCGGAGCCCCGCGCGTCGTCGCGGGCGTCGTCGCGGGCGTCCGGCTTCCGGGTCTCGCCGGGGCCGTCCGGCTTCCCGGCGTCGTCGGGGGCGTCGGGGGCGCCGGGCGGGGCGTCGGGGCGCGACAACGCCTCAGGGGTGCGTGCCTCCTTTTCCGGAGGCTGCGCACCCTGCTGCTCGGCTGTCTCTTCTTGGTCTCGTATCACCAGTCACCGCCCGGAAGATGGTGGCATGCCCGGGCTGTGCAGGAGGGCATCAGGGTGCATTTCTGGGGGCGTGAGCCTTGGATCGTACGCCCCGTACTGGATTCCCGCACTCAGCGTGATCGAACCCAGCCACCGCCCGGAAATCCTCGGTCGGCACCGTTGACGGGCCTCTGGGCACCGTTGACGGGCCTCTGGGCGGGGTTCACGGGCCTCTGGGCGGGATCGTCGGCGGGGTGCGGCAGGATGGTTCGGATGAGCGGGGAGAGCCAGGAGCCGGGAGCCGAGGACAGGGCTGCCGAGCTGCCCGCCTACGCGGAGCGAGTGCTGGAGGTGGCCGAGCTGATTCCGGCCGGCCGCGTGATGACCTACGGGGACGTCGCCGAGTGGCTGGAGGAGGGCGGGCCGCGCCAGGTGGGCCGGGTGATGGCGCTCTACGGGGGCGCCGTGCCCTGGTGGCGCGTGGTGCGCGCGGACGGGGCGCTGCTGCCCGGCCATGAGCTGCGCGCCCTCGGTCACTACCGCGAGGAGGGCACTCCGCTGCGCTCGGCGGCCCGCTCGGCCGAGGGCCATCTGCCGCGGATCGACATGGCCAGGGCGCGCTGGTCCGGCGGTGACCTCGGCCCCTAGGGAGGGTCCGCGGAGCCGTCCACAGCCATTCGGGTGACGCCCCGCGTCACATGAGAGGCTGTCCCGCACCCAGCCAACCCACCAGGACCGGCGATCCACGTGAGCACCTCCTCCTCGTCCCTTCCCCGGCAGCGGCGGGCGCGGCAGCCGACCTCACGGCAGCCGTCCCCGGGCGTCTACCGCCTGCTCCGGCGGCGGCCGGCGCCCGGCGCCCTTCCTGTGCTGGACGCACGGCAGCGCGCCGTGGTTGAGCACCGGGGCGGTCCTTTGCTGGTGCTCGCCGGTCCTGGCACGGGCAAGACGACCACGCTCGTGGAGGCGGTTGCCCGGCGGGTGCGCGAGGGCGGGGACCCGGAGCGAATCCTGGTCCTCACCTTCAGCCGTAAGGCGGCCGTCGAGCTGCGCGACCGGATGGCCGCGCGGCTGGGCGGCGCGGCCGCGCCGCAGGCCACGACCTTCCACTCGTTCTGCTACGCACTGGTCCGCGCCCACCAGGACGTCGATCTCTTCGCCGATCCACTGCGGCTGCTCTCCGGACCCGAGCAGGACGTCGTCGTCCGCGAACTGCTCGCGGGCCAGGCCGAGCTCGCGCGCGAGGGGCGCGCCTTCGCCCGCTGGCCGGACGAGCTGCGTGCCTGCCTGACCACCCGCGGCTTCGCCGACGAGGTCCGCGCCGTGCTCGCCCGCAGCCGGGAACTGGGCCTCGGGCCACGGGCACTGGGGGACTTCGCGGCGCGCACCGGGCGCCCCGACTGGGGCGCGGCGGCCGCCTTCCTCGCCGAGTACCTCGACGTCCTGGATGCCCAGGGGGTGCTGGACTACGCGGAGCTGGTGCACCGCGCGGTGCTGCTCGCCGAGCGGCCCGGCACGGCGGCGGAGCTCGCCGCGCGCTACGACGCCGTGTTCGTGGACGAGTACCAGGACACGGACGCGGCCCAGACGCGGCTGCTGCGCGCGCTGGCGGGCTTCGACGGCGCGGGGCGATCCACACCGCCTCCAGGCGGCGGCCGGGCGGCGGGTGGGCGCACCCTCGTGGCCTTCGGTGACCCCGACCAGTCGATCTACGCCTTCCGCGGCGCCGACGTGGGCGGCATCCTCGGCTTCCCCGACGCGTTCCCGCGGGCGGACGGCAGACCGGCGTCCGTGGCGGTCCTGACCACCTCCCGCCGCTCGGGCGCCGGCCTGCTCGCGGCGACCCGGCTGATCGCCCGCCGGATGCCGCTCACCCGGCTGCCCGCCGACGCCGTTCGCGCGCACCGGGAGCTGTCGGCGATCCGCGACGGGGGGCGTGTCGAGGTGAACACGTATCCGACCCCGGGCGCCGAGCTCGACAACATCGCCGACATCCTGCGCCGTGCCCATCTGGAGGACGGGGTGCCCTGGGGTGAGATGGCTGTCCTGGTGCGCGCCGGGGGGCGCTCGATCCCCGGCGCGCGCCGGGCGCTCACCTCCGCCGGGGTTCCCGTCGAGGTGGACGGCGACGACATCCCGCTGCGCCAGGAGCCCGCGGTGGCCCCCCTGCTGACGGCGCTGCGCGCCGCCGCCACGGCCGCGTTGCCGGACGGCGGAGGGCTTGCCCTGGACGTCGAGACCGCGCTCACCCTGCTCACCTCGCCACTCGGCGGCATGGACGCCGCCGATCTGCGCCGCCTGGGCCGCGCGCTGCGCGAGGAGGAGCGGTCCGCCGGACGCGCCGTGCCGCGCCCCTCGGACGAGCTGCTCGCCGAGGCGCTGGCCGAGCCCGAGCGGCTGGCCGTCCACGACCCGTCGTATGCGCGCGGAGCCCAGCGCCTTGGCCTGCTGCTGCGCACCGCGCACCAGACCCTGGCCAGGGGCGGGACCGCCGAACAGGCGCTGTGGGAGCTGTGGGACGGAACCCCCTGGCCCGCCCGGCTGGAGCGGGCGGCAGAGCGTGGCGGGGCCGCCGGGCGGAACGCGGACCGGGACCTGGACGCGGTGTGCGCGCTGTTCGAGATCGCCGCGCGCGCGGAGGAGCGCACCGGCGGCCGCGGCGCGCTCAACTTCCTGGAGGAGATCGAGGCCCAGGACATCGCCGCCGACACCCTCTCGGGCCGGGCGGTCCGCCCCGACGCCGTACGGCTGATGACCGCCCACCGCTCCAAGGGGCTGGAGTGGCGGCTGGTGGTGGTCGCGGGCGTGCAGGAGGGGCTGTGGCCCGATCTGCGGCGGCGCGGCTCGCTGCTGGAGGCCGACCGGATCGGCCGGGACGGGCTGGCCGAGCCGCTGCCGCCGGGCGCGCTGCTCGCCGAGGAGCGGCGGCTGTTCTATGTGGCGGCGACCCGGGCGAGGGAGCGACTGGTGGTAACCGCCGTCAAGGCCGCCTCCGAGGACGGGGACCAGCCCTCCCGCTTCCTGGCCGAGCTGGGCGTCCCGCCGGTCGATGTCACCCAGCGGCCGCGCCGCCCGCTGTCCGTCGCCGCACTCGTCGCCGAGCTGCGCGCCACCACCGTCGACCCGGACGCCTCCGAGGCGCTGCGGGACGCCGCCGCGCGGCGCCTGGCACGGCTCGCGGCGCTGCGCGACGAGGACGGCCAGCCGCTCGTCCCGGCGGCCCACCCCTACCGCTGGTGGGGGCTGTACGAGCCGACGCACAGTGCGGTACCGCTGCGCGACCGCGACCAGCCCGTGGCCCTGTCCGGCAGCGCGCTCGACCAGCTCGTGAACACCTGCTCGCTCCAGTGGTTCCTGGGACGTGAGGTGAAGGCGGACGCCCCCTCGACGGCCGCCCAGGGCTTCGGCAACGTGGTCCATGTCCTGGCCGATGAGGTCGCCTCCGGCCGCACCCCGGCCGATCTCGCGGTCCTGATGGAGCGGCTGGACTCGGTATGGGACGCGCTCGCCTTCGACGCCCCCTGGAAGTCACGGCAGGAGAAGGAGCACGCACGGGCGGCGCTGGAGCGCTTTCTGCGCTGGCATGTGATGGAGCGCGGCGGCCGCACCCCGGTCGCCACGGAGCACGGCTTCGACGTCACGCTCGATGCGGACGCCTATAAGGTGCGCATCCGCGGCAGTATGGACCGCGTCGAGCGGGACGGCGAGAGCCGTGCGTACGTCGTCGACTTCAAGACCGGCAAGCAGTCCGTGACCCGTGGCGACGTCGAACGCCACCCCCAGCTCGCGGTCTATCAGCTGGCGGTGCGCGAGGGCGCCGTCGACGAGCTCTTCGACGGCGCCAGGCCCGAGCCGGGCGGCGCGGAGCTGGTCCAGCTGCGGCAGGGCGCCGCCAAGAAGGACGGCGGCGACACCGTGCCCAAGGTCCAGGCCCAGGACCCGCCGGACGGCGACTGGGTCGGCGAGCTGCTCGCCACGGCGGCCGGGCGCGTCCTCGACGAGCGGTTCACCCCGAGCACGGGGGAACACTGCAACCGCTGTGCCTTCCGCGGCTCGTGCAGCGCCCGCGCGGAGGGCCGTCACGTGGTGGACTGAGCCCGACAAGGCGGCGCCGGGGAAGGGGCCGGGGGCCGCTGTCGGTGGGCACCGATAGCCTCACTGGGGTGTCAGCACGCATCACCGATCCCCAAGAGCTCAAGGAGCTTCTCGGGGTCCCGTTCACCCCGGAGCAGATGGCGTGCATCACCGCGCCGCTCGCCCCACAGGTGATCGTCGCCGGAGCCGGCTCCGGCAAGACCACGGTGATGGCCGCGCGCGTCGTCTGGCTGGTGGGCACCGGACAGGTCGCGCCCGAGCGGGTGCTCGGCCTCACCTTCACCAACAAGGCCGCCGGGGAGCTGGCGGAGCGGGTGCGCAAGGCCCTGGTCACGGCAGGTGTCGTGGACACGGACCCAGCCCCCGGCCCGGATCCGGGCGCCGATGGCCAGGGCGAGCCCAGCATCTCCACTTACCACGCCTTCGCCGGACAGCTGCTGAAGGAGCACGGGCTGCGCATCGGCCTGGAGCCGAGCACCCGGCTGCTCGCCGACGCCACCCGCTTCCAGCTCGCCGCGCGCGTGCTGCGCTCGGCCCCCGGCCCGTATCCGGCGCTCGTGCGCCCCTTCGCCGACCTGGTCACCGATCTGCTCGCGCTCGACGCCGAGCTCGCCGAGCACCTCGTTCCCACCAAGCGGCTGCGCACGTACGACACCGAGCTGCTGCGCACGCTGGACGGGGTGCGGCTGAGCAACGAAGCGCTGCGCAAGGTGCCGGAGGCCGCCCGCGCCCGGCTGGAGCTGCTGGGCGTGGTGGAGGCGTACCGCGAGGAGAAGCGGCGCCGCGATCTGCTCGACTTCGGCGACCAGATCGCCTACGCGGCCACCCTCGCCCTCAGCAGTACGGAGGTCGGCCGGATCCTGCGCGAGCAGTTCGCGGTCGTCCTCCTCGACGAGTACCAGGACACCTCCGTCGCCCAGCGGCTGATGCTGTCCGGCCTCTTCGGCGGCGGCACCGGCCACCCCGTCACCGCCGTCGGCGACCCCTGCCAGGCCATCTACGGCTGGCGCGGCGCCTCCGTGGCCAACCTCGACGACTTCCCCGAGCACTTCCCGCACGCCGACGGCCACCCCGCGCACCGCTTCGCGCTCAGCGAGAACCGGCGCAGCGGCGGCCGCCTCCTGGACCTCGCCAACGGGCTGGCCGCCCCGCTGCGCGCCCTGCACGAGGGCGTCGAGGCGCTGCGCCCCGCCCCGAGGGCCGAGCGGGACGGGATGGTGCGCTGCGCGCTGCTGCCCACCCATGGCGAGGAGCTGACCTGGCTCGCCGACTCGATCGCCCATCTGGTGCGCACCGGCACCCCGCCCGGGGAGATCGCGGTCCTGTGCCGTACGGCCGGTGACTTCGCCCAGATCCAGGGCGCGCTGGTGGAACGCGATGTTCCGGTGGAGGTCGTGGGGCTTTCGGGGCTGCTGCACCTGCCGGAGATCGCCGATCTCGTGGCCGTCTGCGAGGTCCTCCAGGACCCGGGGGCCAACGCCGCGCTGGTCCGGCTGCTCACCGGGCCGCGCTGGCGGATCGGCCCCCGCGATCTGGCGCTGCTCGGCCGCCGCGCCCGCGCGCTGGTCTCCCACGGCGGCCCCGGTGACGACGGGGACGATCCGGACCGCCGGCTCGCCGAGGCCGTCGAGGGCGTCGACCCGGCCGAGGTGATCTCGCTCGCCGACGCGCTCGACACCTTCCTCGAGGCGGGCGGCGGCCCGGACGACGGGCTGCCCTTCTCGGCCGAGGCCCGGGTGCGGTTCGCCCGGCTCGCCGCCGAGCTGCGCGAGCTGCGCCGATCGCTGGCCGATCCGCTCATGGACGTCCTCCACCGGGTGCTGGCCACCACCGGTCTGGAGGTCGAGCTGTCCGCCTCGCCGCACGCCCTGGCCGCCCGCCGCCGCGAGACGCTGAGCAACTTTCTGGACGTCGCCGCCGCCTTCGCCGGCCGACCGGGCGCCGCCGTGGAGGGCGAGGCCACACTCCAGGGCTTCCTCGGCTTTCTGCGCACGGCCGAGCAGTACGAGAAAGGGCTCGACAACTCCCTGCCCGGCGGGGAGAACACGGTCAAGGTGCTCACCGCGCACAAGTCCAAGGGGCTGGAGTGGGACGTGGTGGCGGTTCCCGGACTGGTCGCCAAACAGTTCCCGAGCGAGCAGGCCCGCGAGTCCTGGACGGCGAACGCCAGAGTCCTGCCGCATGAGCTGCGCGGCGACGCGGAGACCCTGCCGGACGTCCCGGACTGGGACAGCAAGGGGATCGCCGCCTTCAAGGACGCCATGAAGGAGCATCAGCGGACCGAGGAACTCCGGCTGGGCTATGTCACCTTCACCCGGCCCCGCTCCCTGCTGCTCGGCTCCGGCCACTGGTGGGGCCCGACCCAGAAGCGGCCGCGCGGCCCCTCCGCCTTTCTGGACGCGCTGCGCGTCCACTGTGAGCAGGGATACGGCGAGGTCGAGGCGTGGGCCGAGGCGCCGGAGGAGGACGCGGAGAATCCAGCCTTGCGGGAGGCGTCCGCCGACCGGGCCTGGCCGCTGCCGCTCGACCCCACCTCCCTGGCCCGCCGCCGCCGCGCCGCCGATGTGGTCCTCGGCCATCTGGCGCGCATCGAGGCGGAGGACCAGGGCCCGGTGGAGGAGGACGCGGATGCCGTGAACGGGCCGTCCGGGCACGACGCCGATCACCCCTCGGCCGGACGGGGCCGGGCTCCGGCGCCCGCGGCCGACCCGGAGTGGCCCGAGCCGCCCGACGAGCCGTACGAGGATCCGTACTACGGCAGCCACGACGGCCCGGACCTCGACGGCCCGGACCTCGACGAGCCGGACCTCGACGAGCCGGACCCGGACGAGCCGGACCCGGACGAGCCGGACCTCGACGAGCCGGACCCCGACGAGCCGTCCGTCCCGGATCCGTACGGGGACGCGTACGAGGCTGCGTCCAAGGACCCGGGCAACGGCTCCTACGGCGAGCCGGAGCCCGCCCCGGCGCCGGACGGCGGTCTGCTGCCCGAGGAGGCACGCCTGGCCGCCTCCTGGGACCGCGATCTCGACGCGCTCGCCGGAGAGCTGCGCCGCGCCCGCGCGACCGTGCACGAGGTGCCCGTGCCGCACACCCTGAGCGCCTCACAGCTGCTGCGGCTGGCCGCTGACCCGGACGGCTTCGCACGGGAGCTGGCCCGCCCCATGCCACGGCCGCCGCGACCCGCGGCACGCCGCGGCACCCGCTTCCACGCCTGGGTCGAATCGCGCTTCGAGGAGCTGCCGCTCCCGTTCCTCGGCCCGGACGAGCTGCCGGGCGGCGAGGACGAAGAGGCGGAGATCGCGGACGAGCGGGATCTGGCCGCGCTCAAGGAGGCGTTCACGCGCACGCCGTACGCCCGGCGCACCCCGCATCGCGTCGAGGCGCCGTTCCAGCTCACCCTCGCAGGCCGTACCATCCGTGGCCGGATCGATGCCGTGTATCGCGAGCCGGCGGTGGCGGGCGCCGAGGGCGGGCGGGGCGGCGGATACGAGATCGTCGACTGGAAGACGGGCCGCTCCCAGGACGCCGACCCGCTCCAGCTGGCCGTCTACCGCCTCGCCTGGGCCGAGCAGCAGGATCTGCCCCTGTCGGCGGTCACGGCGGCCTTTGTGTACGTGCGCAGCGGTGAGGTCGTCCGCCCGGCCGCGCTGCCCGGCCGTGCCGAGCTTGAGCGCATCCTGCTCGGCGAGAGCGGCGCGGAGACGGAAATCGACAACAACAACGACAACAACGGCCACAACGGCAACAACGGCAACAACGACAAGAGCGCCGCCGATTCGCTGACTGAGAGCGAGCGCACATGAGCGCTGCGGAGCCCCCGGCTCTCGTTTCCGCGCGGGCCGGATAGGCTCACATGCATGAGCAACACCCCGGATGCGGACAATGCTGTCCGCGCCTTTGTGGACGGTCATCGCGCCGGCTTCCTCGACGATCTCTCCGAGTGGCTGCGCATCCCCTCCGTATCCGCCGACCCCGCGCGCGCCGATGACGTCCGCCGCAGCGCCCGGTGGCTGACGGAGCACCTCACCGCGACGGGGTTTCCGGTGGCCGAGATCTGGGAGACCGCCGGGGCCCCGGCGGTCTTCGCCGAATGGCCGTCCGGTGATCCGGACGCCCCCACGGTGCTCGTCTACGGCCATCACGACGTCCAGCCCGCGGCTCGCGAGGACGGCTGGCACACCGATCCGTTCGAGCCCGTCATCAAGGACGGCAGGCTCTACGCCCGCGGCGCCGCCGACGACAAGGGGCAGGTCCTCTTCCACACCCTGGGGATACGCGCCCATCTGGCCGCGACCGGACGCGGCGCGCCCGCCGTGAACCTCAAGCTGCTGATCGAGGGCGAGGAGGAGTCCGGCTCCCCGCACTTCCCCGAGCTGCTGCGGGCCCATGCCGGCCGGCTCACCTGCGACACCGTGATCGTCTCCGACACCGGTATGTGGTCCGAGGACACCCCGACCGTCTGCACCGGCATGCGGGGCCTCACCGACTGCCAGATCGATCTCCGCGGCCCCGACCAGGACATCCACTCCGGCTCCTTCGGCGGCGCGGTCCCCAACCCGGCCACCGAGGCCGCCCGGCTGGCCGCCGCCCTCCACGACGACGACCGCCGGGTGGCGATTCCGGGCTTCTACGACGGCGTCGTGGAGCTGACCGACCGCGAGCGCGAGCTCTTCGCCGAGCTGCCCTTCGACGAGGCGGGCTGGCTGCGCACCGCGCATTCGCACGCCACGCTCGGCGAGGCGGCGTACTCCACCCTCGAGCGGATCTGGGCCCGGCCGACGGCCGAGGTCAACGGGATCGCCGGGGGATATCAGGGCCCGGGCGGGAAGACCATCGTGCCCTCGGCAGCCCGGCTGAAGCTGTCCTTCCGGCTGGTGGCGGGCCAGGACGCGGAGAAGGTCCAGGCCGCCGTGCGGGGCTGGGTGGCCGACCGGCTCCCGGCCGGTATCCGCCACGAGATCATCTTCTGGGGCGCGACGCGCCCCTGTCTGACCCCGCTGGACCACCCCGCCCTCCAGTCGGTCGTACGGGCCATGGGGCGCGCCTTCGGCCAGAAGATCCGCTTCACCCGCGAGGGCGGCTCGGGGCCCGCCGCCGATCTGCAGGACGTCCTGGACGCACCGGTGCTCTTCGTGGGCATCTCGGTGCCGTCCGACGGCTGGCACGCGCCGAACGAGAAGGTCGAGCTCGACCTTCTGATGAAGGGCGCCGAGACGGCCGCCTACCTCTTGGGCGATCTGGCGGAGAATGGCCGGGTATAGCCGCCCATGTATGTAAAACCACCCGTTTCGCAGGGGGAGTTGGAAGCAGCCGTGACCACCTGGACCGACCACACCGCCGACCGGCCGATCGCGCTCAGCGCCGCGAGCGGTATCGACCGCGCGGCTCACCACCGCTTGGACGAGGCGTGGCTGGCCGCGGCGTGGAGCCACCCGACGACGCGCGTCTTCGTGGTCTCCGGTGGCCAGGCCCTGGTCGACGACACCCCGGACGGCCGGACCGAGCTGGTCATGACTCCGTCCTTCGAGGCCCCGCCCACCGAGACGCACCGCTACTTCCTGGGCACCGACCAGGACGGTGTGCGCTATTTCGCCCTCCAGAAGGACTCCCTGCCGGGACGGATGGACCAGTCCGCGCGCCCCGCGGGGCTGCGCGAGGCGGGCGCGCTGCTGTCGGAGCGGGACGCGGGGCTGCTGGTGCACGCGGTGGCGCTGGAGAACTGGCAGCGGCTGCATCGCTTCTGCTCACGCTGCGGTGAGCGCACCGTGATCGCGGCGGCGGGCCATATCCGCCGCTGCCCGGCGTGCGGCGCCGAGCACTACCCGCGGACCGACCCGGCCGTGATCATGCTGGTGACGGACGAGCTGGACCGGGCGCTGCTGGGTCGGCAGGTGCACTGGCCGGAGGGGCGCTTCTCGACGCTCGCGGGCTTCGTGGAGCCGGGCGAGTCGATCGAGCAGGCCGTGATCCGCGAGGTGGCGGAGGAGGCGGGCGTCCAGGTCGGCGACGTCGAGTACGTGGCAAGCCAGCCGTGGCCGTTCCCGTCCAGCCTGATGCTCGGCTTCATGGCGCGCGCCACGTCCTCCCGGATCCAGGTCGACGGGGAGGAGATCCACGAGGCGCGCTGGTTCTCGCGGGACGAGCTGCGGGCCGCGATCGAGTCCGGGGAGGTCCTGCCTCCGTCCGGTATCTCGATCGCGGCCCGGCTGATCGAGCTCTGGTACGGCAAGCCGCTGACGCGGGGCTGACTCAACCCCCGATCTTCGCCTTGACCTGGGCGAGGCGAGGGTTGGTCAGGGTGAAGCCGTCGGGGAAGAGGGCAGTCGGGCACGGTCTGCGGCGTTCCCTCCATGCGGGAGCGGCCGGGGAGAGCTGCGTGAGTAAGTGCCACATCCCGGTAACCCTGGTACTTCGCGAGTCGGTCGGCAGACAGCCGGTCACCGCCGATGAACGCGCGGTCGGGCGTGTAGCGCATGCGGTACACGTCGCTTTCTCGCATTCCGGGTCTCCCGGCAGCTTCCGCAACGGTGCGCCCACGGCTTCCCGCTCACGTCGACAGTCCTTGCTGCGTTCGATGCTTCTGGCCTTCGGCCAGCACGGTCAAGATCCCCGGCTTTCCAGACACGGTCAGGATCCCCGGCTTTCCGAAACAGGAAAGACCCCGGAGTACACAAAACCCCCGATCAGCTCCAGGCCGATCAGGGGTTGTGCGTCACGCCGGTCAGACGCCGAGCGCCTGCTTCACCTGGGCAAGGCTCGGGTTCGTCATGACGACCTCAGCGCCACCACTGGAGGGAACTACCTGAACAGTGGGCACGGTCTGGTTGCCGCCGTTCGCCTTCTTCACGAAGGCCGCCGACTCCGGGTCCTGCTCGATGTTGATCTCGGTGTAGGCGATCCCCTCGCGGTCCATCTGCCCCTTGAGGCGGCGGCAGTAGCCGCACCAGGTGGTGCTGTACATCGTCACAGTGCCGGACATCGGTCTTCGCTCTCCTCGAGGCTCGGTGGGATGGGCAGAGGAAGAACGCTTACCCCCGCTCGGGTCATTCCCGGAGCGCCGAGCCGGATTCGTACGACCGGTCGGGCACGGCTGTGGACAACCGGCGCGGGGTCTCAGGGGACCTGGCAGCATGGCGGGGTGACAGCAGCAACGTCCTCCACTCTGTTCCCGCACGGCTCCACGCCCGGTGCGTACGCGGGCACGCCCCGTGACGCCGACGCGGTGCTCGAGGGGCTCGACCCCGAGCAGCGCGAGGTGGCGACGTCCCTGCACGGCCCGGTGTGCGTGCTGGCCGGGGCCGGCACCGGCAAGACCCGTGCGATCACCCACCGGATCGCCTACGGGGTGCGCGCGGGGATACTCCAGCCCGCCAGTGTGCTCGCCGTCACCTTCACCAACCGCGCGGCGGGCGAGATGCGCGGCCGGCTGCGGCAGCTCGGCGCGGGCGGGGTGCAGGCCCGTACCTTCCACTCGGCGGCCCTGCGCCAGCTGCAGTACTTCTGGCCCAAGGCGGTGGGCGGGGAGGTGCCGCGGCTCGTCGAGCGGAAGGTGCAGCTGGTCGCCGAGGCCGCCGCGCGCTGCCGGGTCCGGCTGGACCGCAATGAGCTGCGGGATGTGACCGGAGAGATCGAATGGTCCAAGGTCACCCAGACCGTCCCCGAGGACTATCCGGCAGCGGCTGCCAAGTCCGGCCGGGAGGCCCCCCGCGACCCCGCCGAGATCGGCCGGATCTACGGCACCTATGAGCAGCTGAAGCGCGAGCGGGGCGTGATCGACTTCGAGGACGTTCTGCTGCTGACGGTCGGCGTGCTCCAGGAGCGGCCGGACATCGCCGACCAGGTGCGCCGTCAGTACCAGCACTTCGTGGTGGACGAGTACCAGGACGTCAGCCCCCTGCAGCAGCGGCTGCTGGAGCTGTGGCTCGGCGACCGGCAGAGCCTGTGCGTGGTCGGCGACGCCAGCCAGACCATCTACTCCTTCACCGGCGCCACCCCCGACCATCTGCTGAACTTCCGTACCCGGCACCCCGGGGCCACTGTGGTCAAGCTGATCCGTGACTACCGCTCCACCCCGCAGGTCGTCCATCTGGCCAACGGTCTGCTCTCCCAGGCCCGCGGCCGGGCCGCCGAGCACCGGCTGGAGCTGGTCTCGCAGCGGGAGGCGGGCCCCGACCCGGTTTACGCCGCCTATCCGGACGAGCCGGCCGAGGCGGAGGCCACGGCCCGCCGGATCCGCGAGCTGATCACCCCGGTCGAGCAGGGCGGCGGTGGCGTTCCGGCGAGCCAGATCGCGATCCTCTACCGGGTCAACGCCCAGTCGGAGCTCTATGAGCAGGCGCTGGCCGACGCCCAGGTGCCCTACCAGCTGCGCGGCGCCGAGCGGTTCTTCGAGCGTCCCGAGGTGCGCGAGGCGGGGCTGCTGCTACGGGGCGCGGCCCGCGCGGGAAGCGCCGATCCCGTGCTGGCGGACGAAGACGTCCCGTCCCAGGTGCGGGCCGTGCTGTCCACCCGTGGCTGGACGGCCGAGCCCCCGGCGGGATCCGGCGCGGTGCGCGACCGCTGGGAGTCCCTGGCCGCCCTGGTGCGGCTCGCCGAGCAGTTCTGTGAGAGCCGCTCGGCGGCGGGCGTCCGGGTGACGCTGTCCGATCTGGTGACGGAGCTCGACGAGCGGGCCGCCGCGCAGCACGCCCCGACCGTCGAGGGTGTGACGCTCGCCTCACTGCACGCCGCCAAGGGGCTGGAGTGGGACGCGGTCTTTCTGGTGGGTCTGACCGAGGGCATGATGCCGATCACCTACGCCAAGACCGATGAGCAGATCGAGGAGGAGCGCCGGCTGCTCTATGTGGGCGTCACCCGGGCCCGCCGCCATCTGAGCCTGTCCTGGGCGCTCTCACGCGCCCCCGGGGGCCGCGCCACCCGTCGCCCCACCCGCTTTCTGAATGGGCTGCGGCCCGGCTCCGCGGCCCTGGGCGCCCGCCCGGCGGGTGGCGGCGGCGGGATCGAGCGCGGTGCCGCCGGCGGCACGGGCGGCGCCGCGGTGCGCAAGCGGCGTGGCCCCGTCCACTGCCGGGTCTGCGGGAGGACGCTGACCGACGCGGGCGAGATGAAGCTGATGCGCTGTGAGGACTGCCCGTCCGAGCTGGACGAGGCGCTCTACGAGCGGCTGCGCGACTGGCGGGCGGAGCAGGCGGGGCTGCTGGGGCAGCCGGCCTTTTGTGTCTTCACCGACAAGACACTGCTCGCGATCGCCGAGGCCGTTCCGGGAACCGAATCGGAGCTCTCGGGCATCTCTGGTGTCGGAAGACGGAAACTCGGCAGGTTCGGCGCGGATGTTCTCGCGCTGTGCGCGGGCCGGGAACTGCCCTTGGCGCGCGACGGCGAAGGGGCCGTCGGGCCCGGGGACAGCCAATCGGGTGACCCTCGGCAGAACTCGACGGAAAAATAGTTTGCGCGCGTGGAGGGCGTACCCATAGCCTTCCGAGCACGGAGACAACGGCCCTTCCGGGAACCGGGGAATCCGTGCTGTACTTGAACACCCGGACTGGTCTTGACCAGTCCCCTGAGACGCCGAGAGGAGGCGGAGACCAGTGATCAGCTTCATGAAGACCGTCAAAATGACCGATCGATCGGTCGTCGCCACCTGCCCGCTCGGCTCCGCGCTGCCTGGCACCGGCATGTCCGGCGCCATGGAAGCGCGCCTCAGTGAGCGACCGATCCAGGCACCTGCGGTAGCGGCAGCGGCACGGGCAATTGCCTATGCCTTTGCGGCCAATGGTGCCGGATCCCGGATGACGCAGCAGCACCACAAGACGTGGGCCCTCCGCAGGCTCGAACCCTGGAGTTATCCAGCCTGATCCAGGATCAGGTCGGCACCTTCCAGGGCCGCGGAACCCACACCGGGATCCGCGGCCCTTTTGATTTGCCAGAGCCCGGCCACCAGCCGGACCGAAGAGACGAGGAACACACCACCGTGCAACTCAACGCGCACGCCCCGTCCGTAGCAGCCGACCTGAACCGCCCGCCCGACTCCTCGGAGGACTCCTTGACCCCCCTCACCGCCCTCACCGAACTCGATGAGGCCATCGAGAACCTGGGTGTCGCCGTCCCGTGCCGCTCGTACGACCCGGAGGTCTTCTTCGCCGAGTCCCCGGCCGACGTCGAGTACGCGAAGTCGCTGTGCCAGACCTGTCCGCTGCGTGAGGCATGCCTCGCCGGGGCCAAGGACCGCCGTGAGCCCTGGGGTGTCTGGGGTGGCGAGCTCTTTGTCCAGGGCGTGGTGGTGGCCCGCAAGCGGCCGCGTGGCCGTCCGCGCAAGAACCCGGTCGCCGCATGAGCACCCTCGGCACCATCGATCGCCCAGCGACGCACGACCCCAAGAAGCAGGTCCCAACGATGACCCCACCGGTCTCCGACACCCCCGCACGCCATAGCTCCGGCGCGCCCGAGTCGCGCCAGAACAGGAACCGCGAAATGCAACTCATCCCAGAAGCCCTGGCTCGTGCGCATATGCACGACCGGCTGCACGAGGCCGAGTCCGAACGCCTGGCCGTCCGGCTCGCCGCCGCCCGCCGTATGCAGCGCCGTGCGGAGCGTGCCTCGCTCCGCGCCCGCCGCGCTCTGGCCATGGCGGTCATGCACTGAGTGAAGCTCTGACGCTGTGACGAACAGGGCACAACGAAGGGCCGGTCCCGGTGGACCGGCCCTTCGGCTGTGCCCGCGCCTTCAGGCGGAGGTCTCCGCCGCCTGCTCCTCGGGCTCCGGGTCCCGGGCGAAGCCGGGCACCCACGCTTCGAGTTCCTCCCGCAGCCGCACCGTCGCCCCCAACTGGCACAGCACCCCGATCGTGCTCAGGGTGACCCGGTGGATCAGCAGATAGGCGGGCGGCAGATTGAGCTGATTGCCCAGCTCATAGACGGGCGAACGGCGGTCGGCCACCCGCCCCGCCTGGCTCCGTATCCACTCCCGGTCGAAGGGGAACGCCTCGACCTGGGCCGGTTCGAGCATGGGCAGCAGAAAGTCCAGCAGGTCGTCCGGGTCGATCTCGATCGTCGGCTTGACGAACCCCTCGTCGCGCATCAGCTCATGGACGCCCTTGGCGTCGCCGTCCAGCGCCATCCGCAGCGCGCGGCCGATGGGCTCCGGAAGCCCCTCCGGAAGCCGGTTCACCGAGCCGAAGTCCAGCACGCCCAGCCTCCACCGCTCCGGCGGGCCGTCCGGGTCGTCCCCGGTCAGCAGCCGGAAGTTGCCCGGATGCGGATCGGCGTGCAGCAGCCCGGTGCGGGACGCACCCGAGAAGAGAAAGCGGGCCAGCAACTGACCCGCCCGGTCCCGCTCCTCGGGCCGGCCCTCCGTTATCACCTCGGAGAGCGGGACCCCCTCCATCCATTCGGTGATCAGCACCTGGTCGCTCTGGTGCACCACATCCGGCACCACGATCTCGGAGTCCTGCGAGTACTCCACCGCATGGGCGCGCTGGGACCGCGCCTCCAGCTCGTAGTCCAGCTCCTCGGCGACCCGGTCGCGCAACTCCGCGATCAGCGGCTTGATGTCCAGCCCCGGCACCAGCGGCCCGAGCACCCGGGCGAACCGGCTCAGCTGGTTGAGGTCGGACAGCAGCGCCTCGCCCGCGCCCGGGTACTGCAGCTTGACCGCCACCTCGCGCCCGTCATGCCAGACCGCGCGGTGCACCTGCCCGATCGAGGCGGCTGCCGCCGGCTTGTCCTGGAACTCCTGGAAGAGCTCAGGCCAGTCCGGGCCGAGCCGCTCCGCCAGCGCCGCGTGGACCGTGCGCGTCGGCATGGGAGGCGCCGCCTCCTGAAGCTTGGTCAGGGCCGCCCGGTACGGCCTGGCTATCTCCTCGGGCAGCGCCGACTCGAAGACAGACATCGCCTGTCCGAGCTTCATGGCCCCGCCCTTGAGCTCGCCGAGGACCTTGAACATCTGCTCGGCGGTGCGCTGCTGCACCTCGCGCGCGACCATCTCCGCCGGCCGCCCCCCTATCCGCTTCCCGAGCCCCCAGGTGGCGCGCCCCGCGAATCCCAAGGGCAGCGCCGCCAGTTTGGCGGTACGGGTGATCGCCTTGCGCGGCAGATCGGACATGCGCCCCTCCAACTACAACTGAGCCACCCCGGGGGTGGCCCCCGGGCCCCGTCGCCCCATCCCCGGACGTCGGTCACCCGGACATTGTCGCGTGCGGTGCCTCTACGGCCGAGGCATATACCGCATCCTCCTCCCCGGCCGCTCCGCAGCCGCAGCCGGGATGCGCTTCGACCGGCCGCGACTCCCAGACCAGGGCCGGAAGCGCCAGCTCCCACCGGGCTCCGGCCGCCGGGGAGGGCCGGCCGTCGAGGAAGGCGAGCGCCTGCACCGCTGTGATCCCCGCCACCACCATGGCCAGCGCCGTGTCACAGGCGGGGGCGGCCCGGCGGCGGCCGGACCTCCACTGCGCGAGCATCCTCGGCCACTCCGGCTCCCGCTCGGCCCGGCCCGCGGCGGCGCAGCCCGCACACGGGGTGATGCCCGGCACCACCAGCGGCCCCACCACTCCCGTGGCCTCGATGACCCCCGCATACAGATGGGGCGTCCCGGAGGCGAGCAGCGGCTCGGCGGCCACCGGATCCGGTGCGTAGGCGGCGAGCCCGTCACGCGGGGCGATCACCACCAGCGCCAGCCCCGGCTCGCCGCCGGACGCGGGCTCCCGCGCCGCCCGGCGCGGCAGCGGGCCGGGCGCGGTCTGCCGCACCAGACGGCGCGCGGCCAGGTCCCGCCGCTCGCCGACCCGCTCGGCGGGCAGCCCGCCGGGAGCCACATCCCAGGGCTCGACACAGCCCCCGTCCACCACATCGACCTGTCCGACGCCCGAGGCCGAGAGCATGGCGGCGACCGCCGACCCGACCCGCCCCGCGCCGCGCACCTGCACCCGCATCGCGCGTCGCGCGGCGAGCAGCCGCGCCGCGGCACCCGGCTGCGGGTGCAGCACCGACAGCGACGCCGCGTCCGGCCGCAGCCGGTCCAGGGCGGCCGCGGGCTCCCCGCCGTCCCTCGGCTCGTCCAGCAGCCCGGCCGCCGTCAGCCGGTCCACCAGTGCGTCGGCCCGACCCTCCGGCAGCCCGAGGGCCCGGGCCTCCTGCCGCAGCAGCGGCAGGCCGCGGGTGCCGTCCAGCAGCTCCAGAAAGCTGCCCGTCGCCGTGTCCACCGGGCCCATCACCACCGCGTGCGCCCGGGCCACCCCGAACTGCACCGTGTCCCGGCTCCGCCAGCCGCGCCGCAGCGCGGGCTTGAGCATGGGATGCATGCCGCCCCCCGTCGATGGTCTTCGTCGGTCGGTCCGCCTTCGTCCGTCGAACCGCCCCCAGGATGCGGTCCGGCACCCGGCCGCCGCCGAGCGTTGTCCACAGGCCGCGAAATTAGTCGTACAAGTCGTGCACACCCTGGAGTGGTTCGCCCCGGAACCGGTGCGGGGCGGGACTTCACCGGCCGCCAGCGGGTAACGTCGGGGCGTGCCCGCCGACCCGTCCTCCCGCATCGTGGGGGAGAGCCCCTCGCGCCGCGCCGCCCGAGCACCGCGCACCGCCCCGAGCCCGCAGGACCAGGGCGCGGAGGCGGGCGCGGTCGAGGTCCGCCGGAGCGCCCGACGGCGCAGGACGGTCTCCGCCTACCGCGAGGGCGACCGCACCGTCGTCCTCATCCCCGCCCGGATGTCCGAGGCGGAGGAGCAGCGCTGGGTGACCGTCATGCTCGAGAAGCTCGCGGCGCAGGAGAGCAAGCGGATGCTGGGCGACGCCGAGCTGGCCGCCCGCGCCGAGTGGCTGTCCGAGCAGTACCTGGGCGGCCGGGCGCGGCCCGTCACCGTCCGCTGGGTCACCAACCAGAACACCCGGTGGGGGTCGTGCACCCCGGCCGAGGGCAGCATCCGGCTCTCCCACCGGCTCCAGGGCATGCCGGAGTACGTCGTGGACTATGTCCTCCTCCATGAGCTGGCCCACTTGCTGGTGCCCGGCCACGGTCCGCGCTTCTGGCGGCTTCTGGAGGCGTATCCGCGCACCGAGCGGGCGCGGGGATATCTTGAGGGCGTGGTCGCCGCCGGGCGGCTGCCGCACCTCTCCGGGAGCGGAGACGAGCAGAGCTGAGGAACCGCGCCCCGCTTCCCGGCGTCGCTCATAGTCGGCGGCAGCGACTAGCCTGGCGCGCAACGCACACACCGGTATCGGGATGGGGGACGGTCGTTACGTATGGCCAGGGAATTCCAGCGCGGCCACAAGGCCAAGATCAGTGACCTGACGGCCGGGAGGGATCTGTACGTCGGCGTGCAGATCGCCGGCCCCGGCCTGAGCTTCGACATCAGCTGCTTCGGTCTCGACGCCGACGAGCGGTTGTCGGACGACCGCTACTTCATCTTCTTCAATCAGCCGAAATCACCTGAAGAAGCGATACAGCAACTCGGGGCGCAGGCCGGTGACACCGAGTCGTTCCGGGTGACCCTCGATGCCATGCCGTCCCATATCCACAAGCTCTCCTTCACCGCGACCATCGACGGCGCGGGCCAGATGTCGCAGATCGGCCCCGGCTACCTCCGGATCGTCGCGGGCGGCGAGGAAGTGGCCCGGTACGCCTTCAGCGGTGCGGAGTTCTCCACCGAGCGTGCGGTGATGCTGGGCGACTTCTACCTCAAGGACGTCTGGCGGTTCGCAGCCGTCGGGCAGGGCTTCGACGGCGGACTGGACGCGCTGCTCAAGAACTTCGGCGGCGAGGTCGCCGAGGAGGAGCCCGCCGCCGCGCCCGCCCAGGGCGCCGCGCCCGGTTTCGCGCCGCCCGGCGGCCCGGCGGCCCCGGCCCCGGGCTTCGCGGCCCCGGCCGCCCCCGCGCCGCCCGCGCCCCAGCCCGCCCCCGCCTTCGGCGCGCCCCCGGGAACGCCGCCCCAGGGAACACCGCCCCAGGGAACACCGCACCACACGCCGCCCCAGGGGGCGCCTCCGCAGGGCACCCCGCCGCCGGCCCCTCAACCCGCCCCCGGGACGCCGCAGATGCACGGCGCGCCGACCATCGCCGCGCCCATCGTGCCGCCCGGCCAGGCCCCGCCGCCCGCACCGCCGGGGCAGTTCCCCGGCCAGCAGCCGCAGTTCGGCCAGACGCCGGGTCAGGCCCCGCCCGCCCCCGCCCCGTACGGACAGCCGCCCGCCCAGCCGTACCCCGGCCAGCCCGCCCCGTACGGACAGCCGCAGGGCATGGGCGGCGCCCCCCAGGGCGGCGCCCCCCAGACCCCCCAGGGCGGCGCCCCAGGTGTCCAGGGCGCGCTCGCCAAGTTCCGCGAGGCGCCCACCGGCCAGCGCTGGACCCCGCAGAATCCCCGGCTGATGCGGGTCGACCTCGGCGTCGGCGGTCAGCCTGTGCTCGCCCGCCAGGGCACGATGGTGCTCTACCAGGGCAAGGTCGAGTTCAGCTACAAGGGCGCCGGTTTCCGCGGCCGGATCGTCGGCAACGCGACCGGCCAGGAGATGCAGCTGATGCGCTGCAGCGGCCAGGGCCAGGTCTTCCTCGCCGAGAACGCCGCCGAGCTCCACCCGATCGAGCTCCAGGGCGACGCGATCTGTGTCGCCGCCGAGAACGTGCTGGCCTTCGACGAGTCGCTGCACCACGAAGTGCGCCGCATCGAAGGCCATGGCATCCCCGGCGGCGCGCTGTTCACCATGCAGTTCCAGGGCACCGGCACCGTCGTCGTGAAGACCGAGGGCACCCCGGTCGTCCTCCCCGTCACCCCGACGACCTTCGCCGACAGCAACGCCATCGTGGCGTGGTCCGCAGGTTCGCAGGTGATCATCTCCAGCCAGGTGCGGCTGCGCCGCAGCGCCTACCCCGGCCACAGCGGGGAGACCGTGAACCTCCAGTTCCGCGGTGCGCCCGGCAACTTCATCGTCGTCCAGCCCTATGAGGTCTGAAGGCACCGTCATGGACCAGCAACTGATCACGGGCTATGCCCCTGCCCCGGTCGCCGCCCGTATGGAGAACCACGGCGCCAGCATGCTCAAGGTCGCCATGCAGAGCGGCCAGGACCTCTTCGCCCGCACCGGCTCGATGGTGGCGTACGAGGGCTTCGTGCAGTACGAGCCGAACCCGCCCGCGGTGCGCCAGATGGCCTCCCAGTGGCTGACCGGTGAGGGCGCCCCCCTCATGAGGTGCAGCGGCGACGGGCTGCTCTACCTTGCCGACTACGGGGCGAATGTCGTCTGCATCAATCTGAACGGCGACGCGCTGTCGGTCAACGGCACCAATCTGCTCGCCTTCGACGCGCACCTCCAGTGGGGCGTCGAGCGGGTCAAGGGCATCGCCAAGTTCGCGGGACAGGGCCTGTTCAACGTGGGCGTCTCCGGCAACGGATGGGTCGCCCTGACCTCCCGGGGCACCCCCATCGTCGTCGACTGCGGACGCGGTGAGGACGAGACCTATGTCGACCCGGACGCCCTCGTCGCCTGGTCCACCGGCCTCAAGGTGAAGGGCAAGCGCAGCTTCAAGGCGTCGTCCCTGATCGGCAGGGGCAGCGGCGAGGCGTATCAGCTCGGCTTCTCCGGGCAGGGCTTCGTCGTCGTACAGCCCAGTGAGGACAGCACCGACCGGCTCCGGGCGCGGGGCTGAGGGGGAGGGAGACAGCATGCAGAGCCCGCTCTTCGGCTTCACGGAGAACCAGACCCAGGACCGTTACGCGTTGCAGAACCCGCAGCTGCTGCGGGTCGCCCTCAGCGGCCATGAGGATGTGCTCGCCCGTAAGGGCAGCATGGTCGCCTATCAGGGGCTGATCGAGTTCGACGGCGAGTACCAGACGCCGGGGCAGCAGCGGGCCCGTGCCCGCACCGGCGAGGCGCTCGATCTGATGCGCTGCTCCGGGCAGGGCACGGTCTATCTCGCCAACCTCGCCCAGCACATCCATGTGGTGGACGTGGACCACGACGGGCTGACCGTCGACAGCTCCTATGTCATCGCCCTCGACTCCACGCTCCACTGGGAGGCGATCGCGGTGGACAGCCAGTACGGAATCTCCGGCTCCGGCAAGTACAACGTCAATATCTCCGGCCGGGGCAAGGTCGCGCTGATGACCTCGGGTCAGCCGCTGATGCTCCAGGTCACGCCCGACAAGTACGTCAACGTGGACGCGGACGCCATCGTCGCCTGGTCCAGCTCGCTGCGGGTCCAGATGCAGGCACAGACGCACTCCTCGGGCGTCTGGCGGCGGCGCGGCAACACCGGGGAGGGCTGGGAGCTCAGCTTCCTCGGCCAGGGCTACGCCCTCGTCCAGCCCAGCGAGCTCCTCCCGCCGCAGAACGCGGTGCTCGGCGGCGGCGTGGCCGCGCAGTTCGGCATGGGCCAGCAGGGTGCCCGGGGACAGAACCAGGGCAACATCTTCAGCAACTGAACAGCTGAGCCTCGGCGGGCCCCGCACCGCGGCGGGCCCCGCACCACCGCGGTGCGGGGCCCGGCCATGTGCTCGGCTCAGACCAGTGCCCGGGTACGGGTCACCAGATGCCGCACCGACGCGTCGGCCACGTCCGCCACCGCGTCGTAGGCGAACCAGCGCAGATCCAGCGACTCATCGCTGATCGCCGCCACCGCGCCCCGCGGCGCCACCGCCGCGTACTGCACATCCAGGTGCCAGGCGCACGGCGTGTGGTGCCGGTCGAGCCGCACCGGGCCGCCCGGCAGCAGGGTCAGCCCCTCGATGCCGGACTCCTCGGTGGCCTCGCGCAGCGCCGCGTCCGCGAGGGTGGCGTCGTCCGGCTCGCAGTGGCCGCCCATCTGGAGCCACATCCCCAGCTTCCGATGCAGGGTGAGCAGCACCCGCTCACGGTTCGGGTCGATCACCAGCGCGCTCGCCGTGAGATGCCCGTCCCGGCAGGCTTTCCACAGACCGTCCGGATACGCGGCCAGATGGTCGCCGTACTCCAGCCGCAGCCGCTCCTGTTCGGCGTCGGGCGCGGGCCACTGGGCGAGGACCCGCGCCGCGTCGGTGTGAAGACTCACCTCTCGCCGTCGCCCCGGTCGCCCTTGCCGTCGCTCTCGCCGCCGTCCTCATGGCCGCCGGCGTCGTCCTTGTCGCGGTCGTCCGACGCCTTCGGGGCCCCGCCGCCCGCCGCCTCGCCGAGCATCTTGTCCAGCTCGGAGAAGTCCAGCTGCTCGCGGTGGACGAAGCCGTCCGGGTCGTCGAGGTCCTGCGCGGTCGGCAGCATGTCGGGGTGCCCCCACAGCCCGTCGCGTCCCTCCATACCGCGGGCGTCGGCCAGCGAGGCCCACAGCCGGGAGGCGTCCCGCAGCCGGCGCGGCCGCAGCTCCAGGCCGATCAGCGTGGCGAAGGTCTGCTCGGCGGGCCCGCCGCTCGCCCGGCGCCGCCGCAGCGTCTCGCGCAGGGCGCCCGCGGACGGCAGATGGGGCGCGGCCGCGGCGTGCACCACCGCGTCCACCCAGCCCTCCACCAGGGCGAGGGCAGTCTCCAGACGCGCCAGCGCGGCCTTCTGCTCGGGGGTGTCCTCCGGCTGGAACATGCCCTGCTGAAGGGCTTCCTGCAGCTGCTCGGGGTGGGTCGGGTCGAGCTGGCCGACCGCGTCCTCCAGCTTGGCCGTGTCGACCTTGATCCCGCGCGCGTACCCCTCGACGGCGCCGAAGAGATGCGAGCGCAGCCACGGCACATGCGCGAACAGCCGCTGATGGGCCGCCTCGCGCAGCGCCAGATACAGCCGGACCTCTTCCTTGGGGACGCCGAGGCCGGCGCCGAGCGCGGCGATGTTCACCGGGAGCAGCGCCGCCTTGCCCGCCGGGCCGAGCGGCAGCCCGATATCGGTCGAGCCGACCACCTCGCCGGCCAGCACGCCGACCGCCTGCCCGATCTGGGTGCCGAACATGGCGCCCCCCATGGAGCGCATCATCCCGAGCAGCGGGCCGGCCATGGCCTGCATCTCCTCGGGGAGCACATCGCCCATGGCGGCACCGACCCGCTCGGCGACCGGGTCCACCAGGTCCTTCCACACCGGCAGGGTCGCCTCGACCCACTCGGCGCGGCTCCAGGCCACCGCGGCGGCCGAGCCCGAGGGCAGCGAGGTGGCGCCGTCCAGCCACAGGTCGGCCAGGCGCACGGCTTCCTGGACCGCGTCGCGGTCGGCGGTGCCGACGCTCTCGTCCTTGGTGCCGTCGGCGGTGCCGCGCGCGACCGTCTGCCGCGCGATGTCCTTGGCCATGTCCCAGTTCACCGGGCCGCCCTCGTACGAGAGCATCTGCCCGAGCTGCTGGAAGGCGGCGCCAAGATCGCCCGGGTTCAGCGATCCGAACATCGCGGCGAACGGATTCTCCGCGCCGCCGGCTCCGCCCGCGCCGCCGGACCCGAAGGGATTCGCGGGGCCCTGCTCGCCGCCCTGGCCGCCCTTCTTCTTGCCGTCGTCGCCGTCCTCCGGCTCCTCCGGCGGAAGGCCGAATCCAAATGGGGAGTCACTCACGGGTTTCCTCGGCTCGTTGGGCCACCGGCCCCGGGCCGGCGGCGGATGCCCGACATCACCCCCCAGCCTAGACACCTCGCCGGTTTCCGGGCTCGGTGCTTCGCTGATCGCCGCCCTGCGGCAGGATGGACGTCACCTGGTATGCACGCGTCGGTGCGCTGCGTACTGAAGACAACCGCTGGAGACGCCCGGTGAGTTCCCCAGACCGAGAAGTTCGCCCTGCGCGAAACGATACGGCCCGTACCGCACGACGAACCGTCGTGGCGGTCACCGGTGCCGCCTCGGGCCCCGGTGCCCTGCTCACGCAGCGGCTCGCGGAGTCCGAGGAGATCAAGCATGTGGTGGCCATCGACGAGCGCCGCGGTGAGGTGACCGAGGCGCAGTGGCATGTGCTGGACGTCCGCGATCCGGCCATCGCGGAGAAGCTGCGCGGCGCCGATGTCGTGGTGCACCTCGCGGTCGACCTCGATCTGGGGACCGACCCCGCCGCCCGCACCGCGTACAACGTGCGCGGCACCCAGACCGTGCTGACGGCCGCGGCGGCCGCCGGGGTCCACCGGGTGGTGCTGTGCACCTCCGCGATGGTCTACGGGGCGCTCGCCGACAACGACGTTCCGCTCGCCGAGGACGCGGAGCTGCGGGCGACCGCCGAGGCCACCGGGGTCGGCGATCTGCTGGAGATCGAGCGGCTCGGGGAGCGTGCGCCCCGCGCGCACCCCGGGCTGAATGTCACCGTGGTGCGCCCCGCGATCCTGGTCGGCGGCACCGACACCGCGCTGACCCGCTACTTCGAGTCGCCGCGTTTGCTCGTCGTCGCCGGATCCCGCCCCACCTGGCAGTTCTGCCATATGGAAGACCTGGTCAGCGCGCTGGAGTACGCCGCCCTGGAGAAGGTCGAGGGCGAGCTCGCGGTGGGCTGCGAGGGCTGGCTGGAGCAGGAGGAGGTCGAGGAGCTGTCCGGAATCCGGCGCATGGAGTTGCCGTCGGCGGTCGCGCTGGGCGCCGCCTCCCGGCTGCACCGGCTGGGGCTCACGCCGTCCCCGGCCGGCGATCTCGCGTACACGATGCACCCCTGGGCGGTCAGCGGCAGCAGGCTGCACGGGGCGGGCTGGCGGCCCCGCTGGACCAATGAGGAAGTCCTCGCCGAGCTGCTGGAGGAGGTATCCGGCCGCCATACGGTCGCCGGCCGGCGGCTGGGCCGCAAGGACGCCACCACGCTCGGCGCCGCGGGCGCGACCGTGGCCCTGGTGGGCACCGCCGCGATCGTGCGGCGCGCCCGCAAGGCACGGCGCAGGGCCTGAGAGGGCCCGCTTCGGACAAGAGTTTCCGCGATCCGGTATTTCATGGGAACGGGGCGGTGCGGCACGATGGACGGCATGGCACATCCGTACGATCACCCGGGCGAGCACGCGGCGGACGACCCCATCCGGCTGCTCGCCGTCCGTGACACCCCGCTGTCCGTGGACGAGGTGTTCGGGGCGGTCGGCGACGCCGCCGCGGGCGGCACGGCGCTCTTCGTGGGCACCGTACGCAACCACGACGGGGGCGCGGAGGTGGGCGCCCTCGGCTACTCCGCCCATCCCACCGCCGAAGCCGAGCTGCGCCGCGTGGCCGAGAAGGTCGCGGCCGACTTTCCGGTGCGTGCGCTGGCCGCCGTGCACCGGGTGGGGGATCTGGTGATCGGCGATCTGGCCGTGGTGGTGGCTGTCTCCTGTCCGCACCGCGCGGAGGCGTTCGCCGCCTGCCGTCGTCTGATCGACGACCTCAAGCGTGAGGTCCCGATCTGGAAGCATCAGACGTTCGCGGACGGTACCGAGGAATGGGTCGGGGCATAAGGCGCGGACGAGCCTGTGGCGCCCGGTGGGCTCTGAAGGGTGTACTCCGCTTGCGTAACCCGCACCCTGCCGTGAGCGTTGAGCTGGCAGAGCATTAATCTGCTGATCTGTCAGTCGCTGTTCTTCAGTCGCGGTTCTTACAGGGGACGGGAGGCCGCTGTGGGTGCGCTTCTCTGGTTGCTCATACCAGTGTTCGCGGCGATAGCCGCGCTCATATACGCCGGTATCGCCGCCCGCGCCGGCAAACGCAAGAGCGGGGGAGACGTCGAGGAACTGGCTGGATACGCGCGCTTCCGTGAGGCGATGGAGCGCGGGCACGCCGATTCGGACGCCGCCTGAGCGCCCGCCGACGCCCCTCAGACGGACGGCCCCGGGGGTGGACTGATGCACGCGTCCCGTACTGTCGTTCCATGCCACGCCGCACTGCGACGATGCTCGCCTCCCTTCTGATGCTGATCGCGCTGCTTTGCGCCGGGGTGTTGATTCCGGTGCCGTACGCGGAGATGTCGCCGGGACCGACGTACAACACCCTGGGTGAGCACAACGGCGAGTGCGTTCTGCAGGTCTCCGGTCACAAGGACTGTGAGACGACCGGCGGGCACCTCAACATGACCACCGTCCGGGTCACCGGCTCCGAGTACCGGATGAACCTCGTGGAGGCCGTCTACGGCTGGCTGGCGCACGATGACGTGGTCGTGCCGCACAGCACCCTCTACCCGGACGACAAGACCCCGGACGAGGTGAACCAGCAGAACGCCGAGGAGTTCACCCAGTCCCAGGAGAGCGCCAAGGTGGCGGCGCTCAAGGCGCTGAAGAAGCCGGTCACCGCGCATGTCATCGTCGGCATCGTGGTGAAGGGCAGCCCGTCCGAGGGCCGGCTGCACGCGGGCGATGTGATCAAGTCGGTGGACGGTACGGCGGTGCGCGCGCCCGAGGACGTCGCCAAGCTGGTCACCAAGCACAAGCCCGGCCAGAAGGTGGTCTTCGCGGTCGTGCCGGCCAAGGCGGCCGCGGCGGCGGAGAAGGCCGGCAAGCAGCCCACCGGCGAGAAGCGGGTCACCCTCACCACCAAGAAGGCCGACCAGGGCCCGGCCCGGGCCATCGTGGGGATTCAGGCCGGGACCGACTACACCTTCCCGGTCCGCATCGACATCAAGCTGGCCGACGTGGGTGGGCCCAGCGCGGGTCTGATGTTCGCACTGGGACTCGTGGACCGGATGTCGCCCGGCGATCTGACCGGCGGCAAGTTCATCGCGGGCACCGGCACCATCGACGACAAGGGCACCGTCGGCCCGATCGGCGGGATCGAGATGAAGACGATCGGCGCGCGGAACGCGGGCGCCCGCTTCTTCCTCACGCCCAAGGAGAACTGCGCGGCCGCGGCCAAGGATGTGCCGGACGGCCTGCGGCTGGTGAAGGTGCACACCATCGACGACGCCCTGAGCGCCCTGAAGAAGATCCGTAAGGGGGACACCGCAGGCCTGCCGACATGCTCGGCGAGCTGAGGCGGCGCGCCCCCTCGCGGGCTCCGCTCCCGGGGTCAGTCGGTGGCGAAGGTGGCGGCCAGCGCGTCCGCGAGCCCCGGCACCAGACCGGCCCCGGTCAGCACCTCCGTCGGGGAGTCCTTCTCGCGCAGCCGCACGGCGGCGTCGCGCGACCCGTCCCGTAGGACGGCGACCGTCATCCGGACCTCCTGGCGCTCCGGGTGCTTGGCGACCCAGTCGGCGAGCCGGGACTCGTCCAGGTCCTTGGGGACGGAGTCCTCGGCGGACGGCGGCAGCATCAGCCGCTCCACGGTCATGGCGCAGCCGATCACGGCGTCGGGCCAGGCGATGGTGGCGAGGAACTCGTCGAGCGGGGTGCCGGCGGGCAGCTCGTCCTGCTCGATAGGGGTCAGTGCGGCGGCTGCCTCACCGCCTTCGTCCAGGCCGAGCTGGGCGGCGAGGCCGGGCTCCTGGGCGCGCAGCTGGGCGGTGTCGACAAGGGCGAAGAGCCGGGCGGGCTGGTCCCAGCCGAGTCCGGAGGCGTACTCGTCGATCTCGAGAACGGCTCGGGTCAGCGGATTGGCGGCCAGCGGGTCGGTTCCGGGGGTTGCGTTGGACATGGTTCATATCGTGCCCTGATCGGACCCGGAAACGGGAACTGAGTAAAGCCTGAGTAAGTTGCATCAGGTGGGCCCTCCTGTGTCCGGGCCCCTCAATCGACAGCGAACTTCGAGGTGCGCACCTTGGCTTTCCAGATGCCGGACCGCGGCGGAGGCCCGACGGGGCCGCGGATCAGAGTCGGCCGACCGTCCCGGCGTGTCCGGACCCTGCTCATGACCCTGGGTGTGCTGGCCGTGCTGGCCATGCTCTTCGTCATGTTTGCCGGTTTTTGGGCGGATTGGCTCTGGTATCGCTCACTTCATTACTCTTCGGTCTTCAGCACCACGCTGAAGACCAAAATCGGCCTGTTCTTCGTCTTCGGCGTGCTGATGGCGGCGGCCGTCGGGGTCAACATCTGGCTGGCGCACCGGCTGCGGCCGCCGCTCAGCGCGATGTCGCTGGAGCAGCAGAGCCTCGACCGCTACCGGATGGGCATCGCCCCGTTCAAGAAGTGGGTGTTGCTCGCGGTCACCGCCCTGGTCGGGCTGATCGCGGGTGCCTCCGCGGCCGGCCAGTGGCGGATCTGGCTGCTGTGGGTCAACGGTGTGCCGTTCGGCCAGAAGGACCCGCAGTTCCACAAGGACGTGGCGTTCTTCGCTTTCGATCTGCCCTGGTACCGCTTTCTGCTGAGCTTCGGCTTCGCGGCCACGGTGCTCTCGCTGATCGCCGCCGCCCTGGTGCACTACCTCTACGGCGGGCTGCGGGTCACCAGCCCGGGAGCCCGCGCGACCGCGGCGGCCACCGGCCATCTGTCGGTGCTGCTGGGTGTGTTCGTCGCCCTCAAGGCGGTCGCGTACTGGCTGGACCGGTACGGCCTGGCGGTGAAGTCGAGCGATTTCAAGGCGACCGGCAACTGGACGGGTCTGCGCTATGTGGACGCCAACGCCTATCTGCCCGCGAAGACGATCCTGTTCTGCATCGCGGTCATCTGCGCGCTGCTCTTCTTCGCCACGCTGTGGCGGCGGACCTGGCAGCTGCCGGTCATCGGCTTCGGGCTGATGGTGCTCTCGGCGATCCTCATCGGCGGGCTCTACCCGGCGATCGTGCAGAAGTTCCAGGTCCAGCCGAACGAACAGGCCAAGGAAGCGCCGTACATCCAGAAGAACATCGAGGCCACGCGGAAGGCGTACGGCATCGATGACTCCAAGGTGGCGGACTACTCGGGCCGGACCGACGACAAGGGCGGCGCCGAGCTCCGGCAGACGGCCGACGCGACGGCCAGCTACCGGCTGATCGATCCGAGCATCGTCTCGCCGACCTTCCAGCAGCTCCAGCAGAAGCGCAAGTACTACCAGTTCCCCTCGACTCTGGACGTCGACCGCTACAAGGGGCCCGACGGCAAGGATCAGGACACCGTCGTCGGGGTGCGTGAGCTCAACCTCAACGGCATCCCGAAGCGGAACTGGATCAACGACCACTTCACCTACACCCATGGTTACGGTGTGGTGGCGGCCAAGGGGGCCACCCCGGACCCCAAGTCGGACCAGGCGGGGGCCCCGGCCTTCACCGAGGCCGGGCTGCCCACCACCGGGCGTCCCCCCGGGAGCGGGATCGGCACCTACGAGCAGCAGGTCTACTACGGCGAGAAGACCGAGCAGTACTCG
This sequence comes from Streptomyces sp. NPDC005266, assembly GCF_040607655.1. Lineage (NCBI taxonomy): Bacteria > Bacillati > Actinomycetota > Actinomycetes > Kitasatosporales > Streptomycetaceae > Streptomyces > Streptomyces sp. NPDC005266. The sequence goes on along the minus strand of NZ_JBEXHC010000001.1, from coordinate 366,779 downwards.
ATAGTCGGCGGTCCCCAGAAGGAGCTGGACTACGAGGACAACGGCGAGAGGACCACAAGCTACAAGGGCAAGAGCGGGGTCAGCCTCTCCAATCCGGTCAACCGCGCCGCCTACGCCGTGGCCTTCGGCGAGCCGCAGATCCTCTACTCGGGCGCCATCGGCGACGGCTCGCGAATTCTCTACAACCGCACGCCCAAGGAGCGCGTCGAGAAGGTCGCCCCCTGGCTGACCATCGACGGTGATGCCTATCCGGCGGTGGTCCACAACCGCATCAAGTGGGTCGTCGACGCGTACACCACGACCAACGGCTATCCGTACGCGTCGCGGACGACGCTGGGCGACAGCACGGCCGACTCGCTGAGCGGCGACGACCGCTCGGTGGTCGCGCAGCAGAACAAGGTCAACTACATCCGGAACTCGGTGAAGGCGACCGTCGACGCCTACGACGGATCCGTCGACCTCTACGAGTGGGACACCAAGGACCCGGTGCTCAAGACCTGGGAGAAGGCGTTCCCCGGCACGGTCAAGCCGAAGGGGCAGATCAGCAGCCAGCTGAAGGAGCATCTGCGCTATCCGCAGGATCTGTTCAAGGTCCAGCGCGAGTTGCTGACCCGCTACCACGTCACCGACCCCAAGCAGTTCTACAGCGGCAGTGACGCCTGGCAGGTGCCGGATGACCCGACCCGCAAGGACGGCAGCGCGGTCCCGCCGTACTACCTGAGCATGAGGATGCCCGATCAGCGGTCGCAGGCCTTCTCGCTGACGACGACCTTCACGCCCAACGGCCGGCCCACGCTCGGGGCGTTCATGTCGGTCGACGCCGACGCCAAGAGCAAGGACTACGGCACGATAAGGATGCTCAAGGTCACCAATGACGTGCCCGGTCCGCAGCAGGTGCAGAGCAAGCTGAACGGCACGCCCGAGGTCGCCGAGTTCGTCCGCAACCTGAGAGGCACCGACTCGGACATCGAGTACGGCAATCTGCTGACGGTCCCGTTCAACGGCGGGTTCCTGTATATCGAGCCGGTGTACGCCCGGGGCGGCAACTCCAACTACCCGCTGCTGAAGAAGGTGGGAGTCTCCTACAACGGCAACGAGCCGGTCTTCAAGGGCACCTTGGGCGAGGCTCTGGACGCCGTCTTCGGAGAGTCGTCCGACGAGCAGCGGCCGCCCGGCGACGGCACCCAGAAGCCGAGCGCCGACCCGACGGTGCAACAGGCCCTCAAGGACGCCCAGCAGGCGTGGGAGGACAGCCAGCGGGCCCTGGAGCAGAAGCCGCAGGACTGGCAGGCGTACGGCAAGGCCCAGAACGAGCTCAAGGAGGCGCTGGACAAGGCGGCCAAGGCGGAGCGGAAGGCCGCCGGGAAGCAGGGCGCCAAGCAGGGGCGGAAGCAGAACCAGCCACAGAGCCAGGGGGCGCCGGGCAAGGGCGGCTGACCGCCCCCACCTGGGGCAACGGCCGAGCGGCCGGACCTGCGCGCCGTGGTACGGTGGTGTCACAACGGCGCGGGGTGGAGCAGCTCGGTAGCTCGCTGGGCTCATAACCCAGAGGTCGCAGGTTCAAATCCTGTCCCCGCTACTGACAGACAAGGCCCGGATCCGCAAGGATCCGGGCCTTGTTGTGTGTTCTGTGAGCGTCCACTCGGGGAATGCGATTACAAGCGTTTGGGTTGTCTCTCTGTGGGCATGTCGACAAAACGCTGAAGTGACCTCCCTGGCTGCGGTATACCAGGTGTACGCCGGATGCGAGAGATGCCACGATGGGATTTATGGGGGACAGGGTCAGTCTGTTGGAAACAGGGCGTTTTGCGCACACGCATGACGATGCCGAGGAAGAGACGCGGCACCGGCGTGCGGCCGAGTCCGGCGACACCGCCGCGATGAGCGCACTCGGCGCGCTGCTGCTGCGCCGTGGCGACCTCGATGGCGCCGAACCGCATCTGCGCGCCGCCTCGGCCGCGGGCGACCGCGCCGCCGCCAACAACCTCGGCGTCCTGCTGCACCAGCGTGGCTACGCCGACGAGGCGGCCGGCTGGTGGCGCGTCGCCGCCGTCGCCGGATCCGCCGCCGCGGCCCACGCCCTCGGCCGCCACCACCGTGAGCGGGGCGATGAGCCCGCCGCCGAGTACTGGCTGCGCCAGTCCGCCGAGTCCGGGCACACCCTGGGCGCGTACGCGCTCGCCGATCTGCTGGAGCACCGCAGCGACATCGGTGCCGAGCGCTGGTTCCGTACGGCAGCCGAGCGCGGCCACCGCGAGGCCGCGTACCGGCTCGCCCGCATCCTCGACCGCACCGCCGACGAGGAGGCCGGGGCCGAGCCCCGCGGCGGCGGCGTTGACGCGGAGCCGGAGGAGGCCGAGCAGTGGTACCGGCAGGCCGCCGCGCGCGGCCACCGGCGCGCCGCCCTGCACCTCGGCACGCTGCTGGAGAAGCGCGGTGAGAGCCAGGAGGCCGGCCGCTGGTACCTGATGTCCGCCAAGGACGGCGAGCCCCGCGCGGCCTGCGCGCTCGCCTTCCTGCTGCGGGACGCGGGCGACACCGACAGCGCCGCCGTCTGGTGGCACCGCGCCGCCCAGGACGGCGACGGTAACGCCGCCAACGCGCTGGGCGCACTGCACGCCGACCGCGGCGAGACCCAGACCGCCGAGCGCTGGTACCGGGCCGCGCTCGACGCCGGGGACATCAACGGCGCGTACAACCTCGGGCTGCTCTGCGCCGAGCAGGGCCGTACCGCGCAGGCCGAGCAGTGGTACCGCCGCGCCGCCTACGCCGGGCACCGGGAGGCCGCCAACGCGGTCGCCGTACTGCTGCTGCAGCGCGGTGACGCGGCGGGGGCCGAGCCCTGGTTCTCCAAGGCGGCCGAGGCGGGCAGCGTCGACGCCGCGTTCAACCTGGGGATCCTGTACGCGGGCCGGGGGGAGGAGCGGGCCGCCCGGCAGTGGTACGAGCGGGCCGCCGCCGCCGGGCACACCGAGGCGGCGCTCCAGGTCGGCATCGCCCTGCTGCGGGACGGCGACGGCCAGGCGGCCGAGCGCCATCTGCGGTGCGCGGCCGGCCGCGGCAGCGCCGAGGCAGCCTTCCGGCTGGCCGCGCTGCTGGACCGCTCGTCGGTGGGTGACGGTGCGGGGCACGGCACCGGGACCGGTTTCCGCACCGGGGCCCGGCTGGGCGGCGGCCCGGCGGCGGACGAAGCCGAGGACGGGTCCGTGCCCGACGTCCCCGAGTACGAGGAGTGGTACGAGCGGGCCGCGCGCCAGGGCCATCGGCGTGCCCAGGTGCGCGTGGGCATGCTCGCGGCCGCCCGCGGCGATGTGGTCGAGGCCGCGCGCTGGTACCGCATGGCCGCCGAGGCGGGCAGCAGCAACGGCGCGTTCAACCTGGGGCTGCTGCTGGCCCGGGAGGGCAGCGAGCCGGAGGCCGCCCTGTGGTGGACCCGCGCTGCCGGGGCCGGGCACGGCCGTGCCGCCCTGCGGCTCGCGCTCCTCGCGGCCCGCAGGGGTGCGCTCACCGAGGGGCAGCGGTGGTGCGCCCGGGC
>NZ_JBEXHC010000001.1:321645-363146 GCF_040607655.1 Streptomyces sp. NPDC005266 | reverse complement strand
GCGGTCGAGCTCGGGCCCGCGGAGGTGGCCGAGCGGGCGGCGCGGCTGCGTGACGCCCTGCAGCAGGAGCTCACGGCGTAGCGCTCGGGGCATCGGTGGTGCGCCCGGGCGGTCGAGCTCGGGCCCGCGGAGGTGGCCGAGCGGGCGGCGCGGCTGCGTGACGCCCTGCAGCAGGAGCTCACGGCGTAGCGCTCGGGGCATCGGGGGTGACGGACGGGTAACCGGTTTGCTCCCGTCGTGGGCCTCGGGTTAAGGTTGCTTCACACCGACGCGGGGTGGAGCAGCTCGGTAGCTCGCTGGGCTCATAACCCAGAGGTCGCAGGTTCAAATCCTGTCCCCGCTACGAGAACGAAGGGCCCGGATCCTCCAGGATCCGGGCCCTTCGTCATGTCGGGTCATGCCGGGTCATGCCGGGTCGTACGGGGCGGTGCCGACCGGCGGCGCGGGGCCGCCGGGTCGCGTTTGCCCTCAGGCCGCGCAGTCGGGGCACAGGCCCCGATAGGTCACCTCGACCGCGGAGACCGCGAAGCCGAAGCGTTCCCGCGTGGGGAGGTCGGCCAGCGGGTCGCCGGTCGGGTGGACATCGCGGATCGTCCCGCAGCGCGCGCACACCAGGTGGTGGTGGGCGTGGTGCGCGTTCGGGTCGTAGCGCTTGGCGCGGCCGTCCGTGCTGACCTCGATCACCTCGCCGAGCGAGACGAGCTCTCCGAGCGTGTTGTACACCGTCGCGCGCGAGATCTCGGGCAGTCGGTCGGCCGCCAGCGCGTGTACCTCGTCGGCGGTGTAGTGCACGTGGTCCCCATTGAGGACCTCGGCGACGACACGCCGCTGCGCGGTGAGTCGCCAGCCGCGTCCCCGGAGCCGTTCCAGCAGGTCACTCATGCCATTCACCTATCAGTCAGATAAGGACAAGGGTAGCAGCGGGTCAGTCCATGCCCGGATCAGGTATCACTCTCCAGAAGTTCTTGACTTAGACATTGTCCAATATAGGATGCTGTGTAGCCCCAGACCAAGGGACACCTGAGTACGCAGGAGGCGCACGTGACGGTCCAGAGCGAAACCACTGGCCCGCTGACCACGGAGTCCGGGGCTCCGGTAGCGGACAACCAGAACAGCGAGACGGCGGGCGTCGGCGGTCCGGTCCTCCTCCAGGACCAGCACCTGATCGAGAAGCTCGCCCGCTTCAACCGGGAGCGGATCCCGGAGCGCGTCGTCCACGCCCGGGGCGCCGGTGCCTACGGCACCTTCACCGTCACCGCGGATGTGACGAAGTACACCCGCGCGAAGTTCCTCTCCGAGGTCGGCAAGCAGACCGAGACGTTCCTGCGCTTCTCGACGGTCGCGGGCAACCTCGGCTCGGCGGACGCGGTGCGCGACCCGCGCGGTTTCGCGCTGAAGTTCTACACCGAGGACGGCAACTACGACCTCGTCGGGAACAACACCCCGGTGTTCTTCATCAAGGACGCCATCAAGTTCCCCGACTTCATCCACACCCAGAAGCGCGACCCGTACACCGGTTCGCAGGAGGCGGGCAACGTCTGGGACTTCTGGGGCCTGTCGCCCGAGTCCACCCACCAGGTGACCTGGCTGTTCGGCGACCGCGGCATCCCCGCCTCGTACCGCCACATGAACGGCTACGGCTCGCACACCTACCAGTGGAACAACGCGGCGGGTGAGGTCTTCTGGGTCAAGTACCACTTCAAGACCGACCAGGGCATCAAGAACCTGACCACCGTCGAGGCGGCCGAGACCTCCGGCCTGGACCCCGACAGCCACCAGCGCGACCTGCGCGAGGCCATCGAGCGCGGTGACTTCCCGACCTGGACCGTGCAGGTGCAGATCATGCCGGCGGCGGAGGCGGCGAACTACCGCTTCAACCCGTTCGACCTGACCAAGGTCTGGCCGCACGAGGACTACCCGCCGATCGAGATCGGCAAGCTGGAGCTCAACCGCAACCCCCAGAACATCTTTGCCGAGGTCGAGCAGTCGATCTTCTCGCCGGCGCACTTCGTGCCGGGCATCGGCCCGTCCCCGGACAAGATGCTCCAGGGCCGTCTCTTCGCGTACGGCGACGCCCACCGCTACCGCGTCGGCATCAACGCCGATCATCTGCCGGTGAACCGTCCGCACGCCGCCGAGGCGCGCACTTACGGGCGGGACGGCTTCCTGTACGACGGCCGCCACGCGGGCGCCAAGAACTACGAGCCGAACAGCTTCGGCGGCCCGGCCGAGACCGGTCAGGCGCTGTGGCAGGGGTCCCCGGTGGCCGGTCGGACCGGTGACCATGAGGCCCCCTCGCACGCCGAGGACGACGACTTCGTCCAGGCGGGCAACCTCTACCGGCTGATGTCGGACGAGGAGAAGGAGCGCCTGATCGAGAATCTCGCGCAGTTCATCGCGGAGGTCCCGCGCGATGACATCGCCCAGCGTGCGATCGAGAACTTCCGCAAGGCGGATGCCGACTACGGCAAGCGACTGGAGACCGCGGTTTTGGCCCTGCGCGGCTGACGGACGCTTGTCGTAACACCGAAGAGGCCGGACGCCATGGGGCTCCGGCCTCTTCGTCGTGCCGGGAGCCTTCGTGGTGCCGGACCGGGCAGGGCAGCCCGGTCCGGCGGTCTAGGTCAGCGCGGGCTGCGGGACCGGGGCCCAGCAGCGGATGATGTCGCGCACCGACACCACCCCGACGGGGTCACCCGCGTCGAGGACGATGAGATGGCGGAAACCGCCGTGGGACATCGTGCGCGCCGCTTCGTCCAGCGTCCACCCGGGGGCGGCGAAGACGACGTCGGCGGTGGTGTGGGCGTGCGCGGTCTCGACGTCCGGGTCCTGGTCCGCGCCCAGCGAGTTGAGGATGTCACGCTCGGTCAGAATGCCGAGGCCGCTGGTGTCGGGATCGAGCACGATCGCCGATCCCACGCGGCGCGCGGACATCAGCCGGGCCGCCTGACGGAGCGTATGGGCGGGGCCGATGGTGAGGACCACCGAGCTCATGGCGTCACGGACGAGCATGGGCATGGATGGAGCCACCTCCTTGGTGAATCCATTAGAGAATGGATTCACAAGTTCACAAGGTTCTGGATTCTCATGTTCACATGCCTTGGTGGACTCAACAAGGGCGCGTGGAGGCCGAGCCACCGCTCAGTGCGCCCCCGGCTCACTACCGCAGATAGTCCAGCATCGCCCCGTGCAGCAGCCCGTTGGACGCCGCCGCGTCCCCGCTGTTGGGCCCCGGCACCCCGTCCAGCCCGGTGAATCGGCCGCCCGCCTCCTGGACGATCACCGCGTTCGCCGCCATGTCCCACAGCGACAGCTCCGGCTCGGCGCAGATGTCCACCGAGCCCTCGGCGACCATCATGTACGGCCAGAAGTCGCCGTAACCCCGGGTGCGCCAGCAGGCGCGGGTCAGATCGAGAAAGCCGTCGAGCTTGCCGCGCTCCTCCCAGCCGGTGAGCGAGGAGTACGCGAACGACGCGTCGGAGACCTTGCCCACCCGGGAGACCCGCAGCCGGGTCGCGGACGACAGGCTGCGCCCGGTGTACGCCCCGAGCCCCTCGGCGGCCCACCAGCGGCGGCCCAGCGCCGGTGCCGACACCACCCCGACGACCGGCCGGTCGCCGCCCTCGCCACGCTCCATCAGGGCGATCAGGGTGGCCCAGACCGGAACCCCGCGCACATAGTTCTTGGTGCCGTCGATCGGGTCGATGACCCAGCGGCGCGGACCGCTGCCCTGGCTGCCGAACTCCTCGCCGAGCACCGCGTCACGCGGCCGGGCACGCTGCAGTGAGCTGCGGATCAGCTCCTCGGCCGCCTTGTCGGCCTCGCTCACCGGCGTCATGTCGGGTTTCGTCTCGACCTTGAGGTCGAGGGCCTTGAACCGCTCCATGGTCGTGGCATCGGCGGCGTCGGCCAGCACATGGGCAAGGCGCAGGTCATCGTGGTAGTCGGCCATGGCCGAACAGTATCGATACGGAAAGAGCCGGATCCACACGGCGGGCCCGTGGCCCGGCGCATCGGAGCGCGCCGGGGCTCTTGACAGTATCTGGCGGGCCGTCAATTCTGTCGGGCACATGCCGGTCTGGGAGGCGATGATGCCCGCAGCGCGTGAATCCTTATTGGACGCGGCCTTCGCCGCCCTCGGCGGTCGCCCGTGGTCAGGAATCCGGATGGTCGATGTCGCGGCGGCGGCCGGGGTGTCGCGGCAGACCCTCTACAACGAGTTCGGCAGTAAGGACGGCCTTGCCCGCGCTCTTGTGCGGCGCGAGGCCGATGCGTATCTGAACGGTGTCGAGCGGGTGCTGGCCGGGATTCCCGGCGCCACGGCCCCGGGGGAGCGGCTGGCCGCCGTGGCCGTGTGGACGGTCCGCGCCGCGACCGAGAATCCGCTGGTGCGTGCGGTGCTCACGGGATGCTGGAGCGAGCGGCTGCCCGCGCCAGGCGTCCGGACCGCGCCGATCCGGCCGCCGCGGCCGCCCCGGTCACGGCGGCCCGGCGCGATGGAGCCGCTGCCCACGCCAATCGAGCTGATCGGCCAGGTCCGGGACCGGGCGGTGCGGCAGCTGGAGGGCGAGTGGCCGCGGGGCGGCGTGGGCGAGCTGGCGCGGGCCTGTGAGACGGCCGCACGGCTGGCGCTGTCGTATGTGGCCGCCCCGGCCCCGGCGGCGGATGTGGCGAGCGTGGTGCGCACCGCCCTGGCGTGAGGCGCCCGCGTCCTCAGTGGGCGGAGCCGGAGAGCTGGAGCCCTATCACGCCGACGATCACCAGGCCGATGGAGACGATCTTGAGCGTGGAGACGAGATCGCCGAGGAAGACCATGCCGTAGATCGCGGTGCCGGCGGCCCCGATCCCCGTCCACACCGCGTACGCGGGTCCCACATCGAGTTTCTTCAAGGACAGTGTGAGCAGCCCGAAGCTGCCGAGCGCGAACACGCAGAAGGCGATCGTCGGCCAGAGGCGGGTGAAGCCGTGCGAGAGCTTGAGGCAGACGGCGAAGCCCGTTTCGAGGAGCCCGGCGACCACGACCAGCAGCCACGCCATAGAGATGTCCTCCCGTACCGCTGACGGCTGCCTTCGCCGGAGGGTTCCTTGTCGGACCTTGATCCGATTATCCATTTACCTCATGGGGTGTGCGGCAAACGTGGCCGTCGGGAGGCGCCGGCGCCCGGTCAGTCGCCCTCGCGCCGCTCCCGGGTGGCCAGCAGCCGCCGCAGGGAGTACAGCCGGGCCGGCTCGGCGTGGCCCTCGGCCACCCACTGGTCCAGCGCGCAGTCCGGCTCGTCGTGGCTGCAGGCGCGCGGACAGCCCTCGGTGCCCGGCTCCAGGTCCGGGAAGGCGTGGATGACCCGCGACGGGTCCACATGGTGCAGCCCGAAGGAGCGCACGCCCGGGGTGTCGATCACCCAGCCCTTGTCGTCCGGCAGCGGCAGCGCGAGCGCCGAGGTGGTGGTGTGGCGGCCCCGGCCGGTGACCGGGTTCACCCCGCCCGTGGCCCGCTTGCGGTCCGGGACCAGGGCGTTGACCAGCGTGGTCTTGCCGACGCCGGAGTGGCCGACGAAGACCGTGATCCGGTCCGCCAGCCGCTCCCGCGCCCGGTCGCAGGCATCGCCGTCGGCCAGCTCCTCGCGGCTGGTGACGACATAGGGCACCCCGAGCGGCTCGTAGGTCTCCAGCAGGTGATCGGCGGATACCAGGTCTGACTTGGTGAGGACGAGCAGCGGTTCCAGGCCCGCGTCGAAGGCGGCCACCAGACAGCGGTCGATCAGCCGCGGGCGCGGCTCGGGGTCGGCGAGCGCGGTGACGATCGCCAGCTGGTCGGCGTTGGCGACGACCACCCGCTCGTAGGGGTCGTCGTCATCGGCGGTCCGCCGCAGGACGGACGACCGCTCCTCGACCCGTACGATCCGGGCGAGCGTGTCCTTCTCGCCCGACAGATCGCCGACGACCGCGACCCGGTCGCCGACCACCACACCCTTGCGGCCCAGCTCACGGGCCTTCATGGCGGTGATCGTGCGATCCCCGACCAGGACGGTGAGCCGGCCGCGATCGATCGTGAGGACGAAGCCCTCGGCGGCGTCCTCGTGCTTGGGACGGATGTTGGTGCGCGGCCGGTTGCCCTTGCGGTTGGGGCGGACCCGTACGTCGTCCTCGTCGGTGTGCTTGCCGTAGCGGCGCATGGCGGAAGGCTCTCAGACTCTCCGCGCCGAGGGTGCCGTCGCGCCGAGCATGCCGGTCCACAGGCCGGGGAAATCGGGCAGGGTCTTGGCGGTGGTCGCCACGTTCTCGATCTGGACGCCGTCGACGGCCAGGCCGATCACGGCGGCGGCGGTGGCCAGCCGGTGGTCCTCGTAGGTGTGGAAGATCCCGCCGTGCAGCGGACGCGGAGTGATCCGCAGCCCGTCCTCGGTCTCGGCGACCTCGCCGCCCAGCTCGCCCAGCTCCTTGGCGAGGGCGGCGAGCCGGTCGGTCTCGTGCAGCCGCAGATGCGCGATACCGCGCAGCACGGACGGGGAGTCGGCCAGCGCCGCGACCGCCGCGATCACCGGGGTGAGCTCGCCGACCTCGTGCAGATCGGCGTCGATTCCGGTGATCCGGCCGGTGCCGGTGAAGGTCAGACCCGCGTCGGTCAGCTCGCAGGAACCGCCCATGTCGGTGAAGATCCGGCGCAGCGCGTCGCCGGGCTGGGTGGTGTGCTCCGGCCAGTCAGGGATGGTCACCCGGCCGCCGGTGACCAGGGCGGCCGCAAGGAACGGCGCCGCGTTGGACAGATCGGGCTCGACGACCAGGTCCCGGCCCAGCAGCGCGCTCGGCGCGACCCGCCAGACGCCCTGCTCGCCGCCCGCCTCGGCGGTGTCCACGCGCGCGCCCGCCACCCGCAGCATGTCGACGGTCATCCGGATGTGCGGCAGGGAGGGCAGCGCGGCGCCGATGTGGCGGACCTCGACGCCCTGGTTGAAGCGTGGCGCGGACAGCAGCAGCGCGCTGACGAACTGCGAGGAGGACGAGGCGTCGATGCGGACCGGACCGCCGTCCAGCGCCCCGCCGCCGTGCACGGTCATCGGCAGGGCGCCGCGGCCGTCGTCGTCGATCCGGGCGCCGAGCGCGCGCAGCGCGTCGATCACGCCGTGCAGCGGGCGCTCATGCGACCGCGGGTCGCCGTCGAAGTGGATCGGGCCGTCGGCCAGGGCGGCGACCGGCGGCAGGAACCGCATCACGGTGCCCGCGTTGCCGACGTCGATGGTGGCCGGGCCGTGCAGACCGGACGGGATGACCCGCCAGGCCTCGCCCTCACCGTCGGGGCCCACCCCTTCCTCGATGCCGACGCCCATCGCGCGCAGCGCCTCGGCCATCAGCAGGGTGTCGCGGGAACGGAGCGGGCGGCGCAGCCAGCCGGGTTCGGCGGCGAGCGCGGCCAGGATCAGACCGCGGTTGGTAACCGACTTCGATCCGGGCACGGTGACGGTCGCGTTCACCGCTCCGTCGGCGGTCGGAGCGGGCCAGAGGGCGGTGTGCGCGCCCGGGGAGGTCTCAATGCCGGTCATGGGTCTCACTTTAGTGGCTCGCCGAAGGTGCGAATCTTGATCAAAAGCGGCGAAACCCAGTCGAAACACAGCACTGGTACACGCGGGCGGACGGGGCACGCCGGGGGCTCGTGCGCGTCACAACCCCAGCAGCCAGCGGCCGCCGCCGATCAGCGAGCACAGCGAGACGACATGGAAGAGCAGCAGCCAGGCCACGGCCGGGACGCCGGTGAGCCGGGCCAGCTGGTCGGGGTCGGAGTCGTACGCGCCGCCGTAACGGCGCTTGCGCTGGAGCTCGAAGGGCGGGCGCACGCCGCCCAGCAGCAGGAACCAGACCACCACATACGCGAACCCCGCCTGCACGTCCGGCTTGGTCAGCCAGGAGACGAGGAAGAAGGCGGCCCCGGCCGTGACGACCGTAAGGACGCCATAGGCGTTACGGATCATCACCAGCATCGCGGCGAGCAGCGCCGTCGCGCCCCACAGCAGCGCTGTGATGTGGTTCGCGGCCAGCAGCCAGGCGCCGGCCAGGCCGATCATGGACGGCGCGGTGTAGCCGGCGGCGGCGGTGAGGATCATGCCCAGGCCGGTGGGCTTGCCGCGCGAGACGGTCAGCCCCGAGGTGTCCGAGTGCAGCCGTATGCCGTCCAGCCGCCGCCCGCTGAGCAGCGCGACCAGGCCATGCCCGCCCTCGTGGGCGATGGTGATGGCGTTACGGGTTATGCGCCACGTGGTCTGCGAGACGACGGTCGCCAGCGCGACGATGCCGGTGGCGGCGACGAGCCAGGTGCTGGGGTCGGGCTGGGCGCCGACGACGCGGTCCCACAGATCGGCGGCGTTCGTTGCGTCCATGTGCGGGCGGCTCCTCGCGTCTCTCTCGCGGTGCGGGGGGTAATCGGGTCGGTTTCCCGGCTCGGTGGCCACCGGGCGCGGGCGTCGTGGCAGTGTGGCACCTATGTGCGGTCGATACGCAGCGAGCCGGAGGCCGGAGGATCTCGTCGGGCTCTTCGGAGTGGAGAAGTGGGAGCCGGCGGAGACCCTGGCGCCCGACTGGAACGTCGCGCCCACCAAGGACGTGTACGCGGTGCTCGAACGCCCTCTCAAGGACGCCGCCGAGCCGCGTCCGGTTCGCCAGCTGAGGGCGCTGAAGTGGGGGCTGGTGCCGTCCTGGGCGAAGTCGCCCGAGAGCGGGGCGAAGATGATCAACGCACGGGCGGAGACGGTGCACGAGAAGCCCTCGTACCGGCGTCCCTTCGCCTCGCGCCGCTGCATCCTGCCCGCCGACGGCTACTACGAGTGGGTCACCGGGCCGGGGGAGCGGCAGCTGGAGGAGAAGGGCAAGCGCAAGCGGCCGCGCAAGCAGCCGTACTTCGTGACGCCGGTGGACGGCTCGGTGATGGCCATGGCCGGGCTGTACGAGTTCTGGCGGGACCGCACGCTGCCGGACGAGCATCCGCGGGCGTGGTGGGTGACCTGCACGGTGATCACGACCGAGGCCGAGCAGGAGCCGTTCGGGGCCGGGAACGGCGGCGAGGGGGAGGGTCCGCGGTCGCTGGCGGACATCCACCCGCGGATGCCGCTCGTCCTCACCGAGGACCGCTGGGCCGACTGGCTCGACCCCGCCCGCACCGACCCCGACGACCTCCGCCCCCTGCTGGCCCCGCCCCCGGCGGGTCTGTTGCGCGCCTATCCGGTGGCGACGGAGGTCAGTGATGTCCGTAACAACGGCCCGGAGCTGCTGAAGGAGCTGGAGGCGCCGGAGGAGAGCACGCTCTTCTGAGCCCCCCGGCTGAGCCCCCCGGCTGCCCCCGGCTGCCCCCGGCTGCCCCCGGCTGAGCCCCCCGGCTGAGCCCCCCGGCTGTGCCTCCGCGCGGCTGTGCCTCCGCGCGGCTGTGCCTCCGCGCGGCTGTGCCTCCGCGCGGCTGGGCCTCCGCGGGGCTGGGCCTCCGCGCGGCTGGGCCCCCGCGCGGCTGTGCCTCCGCGCGGCTGAGTCCCCGCGCGGCAAGATGGTCGGGTGAGCGCGAAGGTGAGTACGAAGACGACCGAAACCGTGGAGACCCCGGCCGGGGACGCCCGGATCACCTGGCACCGTGCCCCCGGCGCACGCGCCGTGCTGGCCGTGAGCCACGGTGCGGGGGGCGGCATCGAGGCGCGGGATCTCCAAGCGCTGGCCGGGGCGGTGCCGGAGCACGGGGTGAGCGTCGCGCTGGTCGAGCAGCCGTGGCGGGTGGCGGGCAAGAAGGTCGCACCCGCCCCGAAGACCCTGGACACGGGGTGGCGCGCCCTGTGGCCCGCGTTGGAGAAGGCCGGGCTGCCGGTCGTCGCGGGCGGTCGCAGCGCCGGGGCGCGGGTGGCCTGCCGGACCGCCCGGGAGCTTGGGGCGCACGCCGTGCTGGCGCTGTCCTTCCCGTTGCATCCGCCCGGCAAGCCGGAGAAGTCCCGGGCCGAGGAGCTGCTGGGCGCGGGGGTGCCGACGCTGGTGGTCCAGGGCGGGCGGGATCCTTTTGGCCGCCCCGGGGAGTTCCCGGAGCTGCCCGCCGGGACGGAGCTCGTCGAGGTGCCGCACGGCGACCACGGCTTCGCGGTGCCGAAGGCGGCGGACATCGGTGAGAGCGAGGCGCTCTCCGTGATCACCGGAGCCGTCACCGACTGGCTGGCCCGGATCCCGCGCTGATGGGGGAATGCGACAGCGGGGGCGGATGTTGTACGCAGCGTCGGTATTGCCGCGCAGAGGCACCGTACGAGGAAAGGGAGTCCCCCGCATGGGTTCGCTTGCTTGCCCCGCCCGTCCGCATGCCGGTCTGGAGTGGGCTCGGCTGCAGGCGGTGCAGACCGCGAGGATTGAAGCGGCAGGCGGACCGGATCGTCGTCTATTCTCCGATTCGAGCGGGTCGGCATCCGGCACCGCCGCGAAGTTGGAGGAGGTGGGTCAGGTCACTGGGACCGACGCAGAGACCGACGGCGTTACCGAGGGAGAGCCGGTCGAGCAGTCACAGGAGTCGTCCGCGGAGCGCAATGCGCGCTTTGAGCGGGACGCTCTGACTTTCCTCGACCAGATGTACTCGGCCGCGCTGCGCATGACGCGCAACCCGGCCGACGCGGAAGACCTTGTCCAGGAGACGTATGCCAAGGCGTACGGATCCTTCCACCAGTTCCGCGAGGGCACGAACCTCAAGGCGTGGCTGTACCGCATCCTGACCAACACGTTCATCAACTCGTACCGCAAGAAGCAGCGCGAGCCGCAGCGCAGCGCGGCCGAGGAGATCGAGGACTGGCAGCTCGCGCGCGCCGAGTCGCACATGTCGACCGGGCTGCGCTCCGCCGAGTCGCAGGCCCTCGACCACCTGCCCGATTCGGACGTCAAGGAAGCCCTGCAGGCCATTCCCGAGGAGTTCCGCATAGCGGTCTATCTCGCGGATGTCGAGGGCTTTGCCTACAAGGAGATCGCCGACATCATGGGGACACCCATCGGTACGGTGATGTCCCGTCTGCACCGTGGGCGCCGCCAGCTGCGCGGTCTGCTGGAGGACTATGCCCGTGGGCGCGGGCTCGTCCCGGCGGGCGCGTCCGCCGCGGCGGACGAGTCGCACGATCGGAAAGGCGCGGACTCATGAGCTGCGGAGAGCCGCACGAGACGGACTGCTCCGAGGTTCTCGACCACCTCTACGAGTTCCTCGATCACGAGATGCCCGACGGCGACTGCGCCAAGTTCGAGGTGCACTTCGACGAGTGCTCCCCGTGCCTGGAGAAGTACGGTCTGGAGAAGGCCGTGAAGAAGCTCGTCAAGCGGTGCTGCGGGCATGACGACGTGCCCAGCGACCTGCGTTCGAAGGTCATGGGCCGGATCGAGCTGATCCGCGCGGGCGAGGCGGTGCCCGAGCGCGAGATCACCGCTGAGACCAACGAGATCACCGCTGAGACCAAAATGCCGAAGACCGTCCAGGAGTGACCGGCGGCGGGCCGCGACGGCCCGCCGCCGAAGGGCGACCAGAGCGACCTTAAAGGCGGCGCGCCCCAAGCGGTCCGATCATCACCCGAAGGGGTGCAATCGGGCCGTCCATCCGGTCTCATCCGCCGCTTACGGCTCTATTCTCCCCAGTCTGACCCACCCCTACAGGGGTGGCTGAGCGGACGCTGATGGGGAGGAGGGCGCCGTGCGGGCACTTCCCGTCGGGGCGCGCGCCTATGTGTTGTGCGCCGTGCTCGCCGGGGTGCTGTGCGCCGCCCCGGCCGTCGCGCGGTCAGGAGCGGCTGTTCCCTGGGCCACCCTCGCCCTGCTCGCCGCGGTCTACGCGGCCGGCGCCCGCGAGGCCAGGGCCCCCTGGCCCGAGTGGTGCGGCCCCGTCCTTTTGGCCGGGGCCTTTCTGCTGCCGCCCGCCGCCGCGGCGCTCGTGCCCGTGCCCGGCGCGCTGCTGGCCCGGGTCGAGCGGCGCCCGGCCGGGGTGCGGCGCGCCTGGCGCGCCGCACGGCTCTCGCTCGCCCTTTGGGCCGCCTCGTACGCCTTCGGGGCGCTGGGCGGCCCACACGCCCTGCGCGCCGCCCAGGACCCCGGTGCGCCCGGCTTTCCGCACGCCCTGACCGCGGCGCTGGGCGCCGCGGTCGTCCTGTGCCTGGCCGGCACCGCGCTGGAGGGCGGCGTCCTGGTCACCGCCGAGCGCCACTCCCCGCGCGCCGCCTGGCGCGGCGGGCTGCTCGGCTCCCTCGCCCCGCATCTGGTGCACGGGCCCGTGGCGCTGGCCATGGCGGTGCTGTGGCGCAGCCCGTACGGGCCCGCGGCGGCCCTGCCGGTGCTGCTGCCGATGTACGTCTGCGCCTGCGGCTTCGCCCTGTACCACCGTGAGCGCGCCGCCCATCAGGCCACCATCCGCGCCCTCGTCCAGGCGGTCGACATCAAGGACCGCTATACCCGTGGCCACGGCGAACGCGTCGGCCGCGCCTCCGCGATGATCGCCCGGGAGCTGGGAATGCGCGGCGACCGGCTGGAGGCGCTGCGGATCGCGGGCATCCTCCATGACGTCGGCAAGCTCGGCGTACCCACCCGGCTGCTGCGCAAGAACGGACCGCTGACCCCCGAGGAGCGCCGCGTCATCGAGCTGCACCCGGAGTACGGGCACGAGATGGTGCGCGGCATCGGCTTCCTGGGCGAGGCGCGGGCGGCCATCCTCCACCACCACGAGCGGCTGGACGGCAGCGGCTATCCGTACGGGCTCGCGGGGACGCAGATCCCGGAGGTCGCGCGGGTGGTGGCGGTCGCGGACGCCTTCGACGCGATGACCTCGACGCGTACGTACCGCAGGGCCCGGCCGGTGGAGACCGCGGTGGAGGAGCTGAAGCGGTGCGCGGGATCGCAGTTCGACCCTCGCATGGTGCGGGCCCTGGCCCGTGCCCTGAACCGCCACGGCTGGCACGCGGCGGTCACGGCGGACGCCGTCTCGACCGCGCAGGGCGCAGGTGAGGGGCGCGGAAACGTCCCGGCACGCCCCGCCGGCGTCCCCGCGCCCCTGGTGCGCACCGCGGCCACCGGCGCGGCGGACGATGCAGGTCCGCCGCCCGCCGCGGACGGCCCGGGCGGTGGCCGGTGAACCCGGAGGAAGAGCCGGACGCCGGGCGGCCCGGCCCGCGCGGCCGGGACGAGGGCGCGGCTCAATGGCCCGCCAGGGGAGGCGGTCGCGCTCCGGCGGGGCCCGCACGCGGCCCCCGCCCGGACGGGCCGCCCGGCGGCCTCGGCCGGATCGCGGAGCGGCACGCCCGTGCCGTCCGCCGGGCCCGCCGCCGGGACGAGGGCACGGCCGCCCGAGAGCAGAAGCGGAGCTGCCGCGCCCGTCACGGGCAGCGCGGGGGCGCGGCCGTACGGGAGCGCATATCGCGGCGCCACGGCGCGCTCACCCTCGGTGCGGTGTACGGCGCCGCCGGGGCGCTTGCCGCCGTCGCGCTGGGCTGGACCGAGTGGCACGGGGTGCGCGAGCCGCGGGCGGCGCTGGCCTTCGGGATGCTCATCGCCGTCGGGGAGGCGATCCGGTGCGCCGGTGCCCCGCCCGCGCTCCCGCGCGCGGGCGGGGCGCATGAGCAGCGCGGTGAGCCCGCGCCCGTCGCCGCCGCGGGCGCCCTCGGCTACGCCCTGCTGGGGCGGCTCGGCGGCGAGCCCACCACCCACGGTGTCCTCCAGGTCGTCACCGTCGTCGTGGCGGCCTCACTGGCGGGCATGGTGCCGCGGCTGGCGCTCGGGCGCCCGGCCGGCCCCGGGCACGCGGCCCGCCGGGTGCTCACCGTCGCGTTCGCCGCCACCTGCTTCCAACCGCTCCACCACAGCGGCCGCTTGGCCTCCTGGCTCGGCCATGGCCCGTACGTTGTGGCGTACTTGCTGGGCCTGCTGGCCCTGACCGCGCTGTGCGACGCCGTCCTGGCCGCCACTGTCGCCCGTGCCCGTACCGGCTGGCCGTACGGGCCGCTGCTCCGCGACGAGCTGCGGGCACTGCCCGGGGTGGGCTCGGCGATCTGCGCGACCGGGGTCGTGATGGCGCTCACCGCCGCCGTCGCGGGGCTGTGGGCGCTGCCGGTCCTGGCGGTGCCGCTGCTGCTGATCCAGTACTCGTTCCGCCGCTGTGCCGGCATACGGGCCACCTACCGCCAGACCATCGCGTCCCTGGCCCGCTCGACCGAGATAGCCGGGTACACACCGACCGGTCACGCCCGTAAGGTGGCCGCCCTCAGCCGGGCCGTCGGCCGTGAGCTGGGGCTGTCCGAGCCGGCCCTGACCGTGCTGGAGTACGCGGCGCTGATGCACGACATCGGGCAGCTGTCGCTGCTGGATCCCGTGCCCGCCGGGGCCACCGAACCGCTGCCGGCGGCCGAGCAGCGGCGGATCGCACTGCTGGGGGGCGCTGTGGTACGCCAGACCGGGGTACCCGCGGAGGTGGCAGTGGTCGTCGAACGGCAGGCGGACCCCTACCAAGAGCAGCCGCCGGCAGCACGTATCGTGCGCGCGGTGAACGCGTACACGGAGCTGGCGAGCGGTGGGACGGGCGGTCCGGCGGGCGCTCCGCTACGCGCCCTGGAGCGGCTGCGGCTGGCCACGGCGCGTGACTACGACCCGGTGGTGGTCGAGGCGCTCGCCACGGTCCTCTCGCGGCCGGTTCAGGGGGTTCAAGGCCGTCGTACAGGGAGAACTCATGGGTAATAAGCGGGTCTCCCGAGAGGCATGGTTGGATGCCAGGAGAGGGGTGTCGGGCCGATGGCCGGTGGCAAGGAGGTGTGGTGGGGCATCGTGTCCCGGCCGAAGTGTGAGGGGCCGGGCTGAGATGTCCGCGAATGTGTGGCAGGTTGTCTTCCAGGGAGGGCGACGCCGTCCGCGAAGGCATCTGGTGCGGGACTACTTCGATACCGGCAGGCGGGAATCGTGAAGATCTTCGGCAAGGTACGGCACCGGCCATCCGCCTCATGGCGGCAGGCCACGGACCGTGCGTTCACGCTCATCGGCGACGGCCGGTACGAGGACGCGGGCGCGCTGCTGACCCGCGCCGCCGACCTGGAGCCGTGGCTGTCGGAGTCCTGGTTCAACCTCGCGCTGCTGCACAAGTTCCGGCACGACTGGGAGCAGGCGCGCGCCGCGGGACTGCGCGCGGTGGCCCTGCTGGACCGCGAGACGGGCGCTCCGGACTGGTGGAACGTGGGGATCGCCGCGACCGCCCTGCAGGACTGGCCGCTGGCCCGCCGCGCCTGGCAGGCATACGGGCTGAAGGTGCCCGGAGAGGCGTCCGCGTCCGGTGAGCCGCTGGGCATGGAGCTGGGCAGCGCGGCGGTGAGGCTGTCGCCGGAGGGCGAGGCCGAGGTCGTCTGGGGCCGCAGGCTGGACCCGGCGCGGATCGAGGTGCTGTCCATCCCGCTGCCGTCCTCCGGGCGGCGCTGGGGCGAGGTCGTGCTGCACGACGGCGTCCCGCACGGCGAGCGCGTGACCTCGGCGGGCCCCTCGTACCCGGTCTTCGACGAGATCGAGCTGTGGGCGCCGTCCCCGGTGCCGACCTGGGTGGTGCTGCTGGAGGCGGCCACCGAGGCCGACCGGGACGCCCTGGAG
Source organism: Streptomyces sp. NPDC005266 (assembly GCF_040607655.1). NCBI lineage: Bacteria > Bacillati > Actinomycetota > Actinomycetes > Kitasatosporales > Streptomycetaceae > Streptomyces > Streptomyces sp. NPDC005266. The sequence continues at coordinate 347,558 of NZ_JBEXHC010000001.1, read as the reverse complement.
CGGCTCGCGGCGGACGCGGGCTTCGCGGCCGAGGACTGGTCGTCGTCGGTGCGGCTGCTGTGCCGCTCCTGCTCGGAGAGCCGGATGCCCAGTGACGAGGGCGAGGGTGAGCACCTGGACCCGCACGACCACAGTGAGCCGGGTCACCCGGGGCCGCTGGGTCACCGCACGGCGGGCTCGGGCTCGCTGTGGGTACCCGAGCGCGAATGCGGGATCGCGGCGCCGAGCGGGCTGGTGCGGGGGCTGCTGGACGGATGGGTCGCCGACAGCCCGGACACCCGGGAGTGGCGTGACCTGGAAGAGGTCTGCTGACCGCCCGGGAGCAGCGCTCACGCCCCGGCCGGCCGGGCGGGCCCGTACTCTGTAGGGCGACGCATCACGGTTGACGGAAGGCATACGGCGGACGATGGCGCAGCAAGGGACTGAACAGCAGGTGGACGACGAGTTCATCGTGGACACGGAGGACTGCGAGGAGCGCGAGCGGGCCCACCGCGAGCGCGGTACCGCCCGCCCGATCACCGTTGTCGGCAACCCGGTGCTGCACAAGGAGTGCCAGGACGTCACCGTGTTCGACGAGGAGCTGGCCCGGCTGATCGACGACATGTTCGCCAGCCAGCGGGCGGCGGAGGGCGTGGGCCTGGCCGCCAACCAGATCGGTGTCGACCTCAAGGTCTTCGTCTACGACTGCATGGACGACGAGGGCGTCCGGCACGTCGGCGTCGTGTGCAACCCGGTGCTGGACGAGGTGCCCGCCGACAGCCGGGTGCTGGACGACTCCAACGAGGGCTGTCTGTCGGTTCCCACCGCCTACGCGGCGCTGGCCCGCCCCGACTACGCGGTGGTGCGCGGCCAGGACGCCGAGGGCAAGCCGATCGCGGTGCGCGGCACCGGCTACTTCGCGCGCTGTCTGCAGCACGAGACCGACCACCTCTACGGCCGTCTCTACATCGACCGGCTCTCCAAGCGCGAACGCAAGGATGTGCTCCGGCAGATGGCCGAGGGGACGCCGCGCTACGAGACGGCGCCGAACGACTGAGCGCGCTCGACGCCACGGCCAAGGGCCGGATCCCGGGAGGGATCCGGCCCTTCGCGTGTCGAATACGGCTCAGAAGTCGTCGTCGAAGGAGACCGAGCCCTCCACCGCGACCTGGTAGGCCGAGGCGCGGCGCTCGAAGAAGTTGGTCAGCTCCTGGACGTTCTGCAGCTCCATGAAGGAGAACGGGTTCTCCGAGCCGAAGACCGGCGGGAAGCCGAGGCGCTGGAGGCGCTGGTCGGCGACGCACTGCAGGTATTCCTGCATCGACGCGGTGTTCATGCCCGGCAGCCCCTCGCCGCACAGATCGCGGGCGAACTGCAGCTCCGCCTCGACGGCCTCCTTCAGCATGTCGATGACCTGCTGCTGAAGCTCGTCGTCGAAGAGGTCCGGCTCCTCCTCGCGCACGGTGTCCACGACCGAGAACGCGAACTCCATGTGCATGGACTCATCGCGGAACACCCAGTTGGTGCCGGTCGCGAGGCCGTGCAGCAGCCCGCGCGAGCGGAACCAGTAGACGTAGGCGAAGGCGCCGTAGAAGAACAGCCCCTCGATACAGGCCGCGAAGCAGATCAGATTGAGCAGGAAGCGGCGCCGGTCGGCCTTGGTCTCCAGCCGGTCGATCTTCTCGACGGAGTCCATCCAGCGGAAGCAGAATTCCGCCTTCTCCCGGATGGAGGGGATGTTCTCCACCGCCGCGAAGGCCGCGGCGCGGTCGTCCGGGTCGGGGAGGTAGGTGTCCAGCAGCGTCAGATAGAACTGGACGTGCACGGCCTCCTCGAAGAGCTGCCGCGACAGATACAGCCGCGCCTCGGGGGAGTTGATGTGCTTGTAGAGCGTCAGCACCAGGTTGTTGGCCACGATCGAGTCGCCGGTCGCGAAGAAGGCGACCAGCCGGCCGATCAGATGCTGCTCCCCGGGGGAGAGCTTGGCCAGATCGGTGACGTCGGAGTGGAGGTCGACCTCCTCCACGGTCCAGGTGTTCTTGATCGCGTCACGGTAGCGGTCGTAGAACTCCGGGTACCGCATCGGCCGCAGGGTCAGCTCGAAGCCCGGGTCGAGCAGGTTCTTGTGACGCCGGGGGGCGGCGCGAAGCGCCGTCGACGAGGGGTGGTGGTCGGGCGACGGGTGGGCACTCATTACTGGCATGCCTCGCAGGACTCGGGGTTTTCCAGGGAGCAGGCGACGGCGTCCTCTTCGGCGGCGGGCGCCTGCTGGACGGGGATGGTGGCCGCGGCGGATCCACCGCGCGCGGACTGGGCGATCCGGGTCGCCGGTCGCGAACGCAGGTAGTAGGTCGTCTTGATGCCCTGCTTCCAGGCGTACGCGTACATCGAGCTGAGCTTGCCGATGGTCGGCGAGGCCATGAACAGGTTCAGCGACTGGCTCTGATCGAGGTAGGGGGTGCGGGCCGCGGCCATGTCGATCAGGGCGCGCTGCGGCACCTCCCACGCGGTCCGGTACAGCGCCCGTACGTCCGCGGGCACCCAGGAGAGGTCCTGGACCGAGCCGTTGGCCTCGCGCAGCGCCTCGCGGGTCCGGGCGTCCCAGACGCCGAGCTTCTTGAGGTCGTCCACCAGATAGGAGTTGACCTGCAGGAACTCCCCGCTGAGGGTTTCGCGCTTGAAGAGGTTGGAGACCTGCGGCTCGATGCACTCGTAGACGCCCGCGATGGAGGCGATGGTCGCGGTCGGCGCGATCGCCAGCAACAGCGAGTTCCGCATCCCGGACTTCTTCATCCGCTCGCGCAGGGCCTCCCAGCGCTCCGGCCGGGTCGTCACCGCGTCCGCGTAGTGGTCGGGGTGCAGCACCCCACGCGCGGTGCGCGTCGCGGACCAGGCCGGATGCGGTCCGTGGCGCTCGGCGAGCGCACAGGACGCCTCGTACGCGGCGAGCATGATGCGCTCGGAGATCTGGGTGGAGAGCTTCTCCGCCTCGGGGGAGTCGAAGGGCAGCCGCAGCCGGAAGAAGACGTCCTGCAGCCCCATGAGGCCCAGCCCCACCGGCCGCCAGCGGGAGTTGGAGGCGCCGGCCTCTTCCGTGGGGTAGAAGTTGATGTCCACCACGCGGTCGAGGAAGGTCACGGCGGTGCGGACCGTGGCGTCCAGCCGCTCCCAGTCCATCGTGCCGTCCTCGCCGAGGTGCGCGGCCAGGTTGACCGAGCCGAGGTTGCACACGGCGGTCTCGCCGTCGTCCGTGACCTCGAGGATCTCGGTGCAGAGGTTGGAGGAGTGGACGACCTTGCCGGGCTCGGCGGTCTGGTTGGCGGTGCGGTTGGCGGCGTCCTTGAACGTCATCCAACCGTTGCCGGTCTGTGCCAGGGTGCGCATCATCCGCGCGTACAGCCGGCGCGCCGGGACCTGCTTGAGCGCCCGCCCCTCGGTCTCGGCCTTGCGGTAGGCGGCGTCGAACTCCTCGCCCCACAGGTCGACCAGCTCGGGCGCGTCGACCGGCGAGAACAGCGACCAGTCGGCGTCCGCCTCGACCCGGCGCATGAACTCGTCCGGGACCCAGTGCGCGATGTTGAGGTTGTGGGTGCGGCGGGCCTCCTCGCCCGTGTTGTCCCGCAGCTCCAGGAACTCCTCGATGTCCGCGTGCCAGGTCTCCAGGTAGACGCAGGCCGCGCCCTTGCGCCGGCCGCCCTGGTTGACGGCGGCCACCGAGGCGTCCAGCGTGCGCAGGAACGGCACGATGCCGTTGGAGTGCCCGTTGGTGCCCCGGATCAGCGAACCGCGCGCGCGGATGCGCGAGTACGACAGGCCGATGCCGCCCGCGTGCTTCGAGAGCCGCGCGACCTGGTGGTAGCGGTTGTAGATGGAGTCGAGCTCGTCCAGCGGCGAGTCCAGCAGATAGCAGGAGGACATCTGCGGATGCCGGGTGCCGGAGTTGAACAGCGTGGGGGAGCTGGGCAGATAGGAGAGCGTGCTGGTCAGCCGGTACAGCTCGGCCACATCGGCCAGCGCCCGCTCGGAGCCGTCCTCGGCGAGCCCGCAGGCCACCCGGAGCAGGAAGTGCTGCGGGGTCTCGATCACCTGACGGGTGATCGGGTGGCGCAGCAGATAGCGGCTGTGCAGGGTGCGCAGCCCGAAGTAGCCGAAGCGGTTGTCGGCGCCGTCGGCGAGCGCCTGGTCCACCAGCGCGTCGAGCCGGGCGGCGTGCGTGGCCACGAACTCAGCGGTGGAGTCGGCGATCAGGCCCTCCTGGTGGCCCACCCGGACGGAAGCGGAGAAGGAGACCGCGCCCTGCCCGGCGGCCTCCTCCGTGATCGCGAGGGCCAGCAGCCGCGCGGCCAGCCGTGAGTACTCCGGCTCTTCGGCGATCAGCCCGGCCGCCGCCTCGGTCGCCAGAGTGCGCAACTCCGCCTCGTCCGAGCCGGGATGACGGCCGCGCAGAGCGGCGGCCGCGACCTTGCCGGGGTCGGTGGCGGGAAGGTCGGCGGTGAGACCGGTCAGGGTCCGCAGCAGTGCGGTCCCGGGCGCGTCGGCCACTACCTGAGAAGCCGTTGCCTCTGAAACCGGATCCGCGGGCGCGATGGTCACTGAAGTGCTCTCCCTCGCTCGGCTGGGGGCCAGGAGGGCGGTGCGCGACGGTCGCAGACGGGCATGCCGATTCCGCACTCACGTACGGAGGCATACCGCGCAGCGCCCATCGGCCCAACCCGCGAGGCCCGGACGTATGCAGACGGCTGTCGGCAGGTCCTCGGACTCGCGGGTACGCACAATGCGCACACGTACACCGTTGCGGGACAGTTCCGGATTCCCACCGGATTCCCCTGCGGCGACAGCGAGCACGAGCATACATCTTGTGTTGGCCGCCGCACCCACCCCCACATCTTGTGTCGGGAGGTGAGGAGTTTCGCACGAATGATCTATTGCGTTCCGGGCGTGGGCCGTGACCTGCGGCCCCCCGGGACGGCGCTCAGGGCCCGCCACCCGCTGAGACCTCGGGGTCGGCGGGGGCGGCGGCGGTGGCGTTCCGGCCCGTGGGCGAAGCTCACGCCGACGCCCGCACGGGTCGCTGCGGGCAGACCGACGCTTACCGCCACGCCGTCCACGGGGCCGCGGGGCCCGTACGGCCACGGCGGCGTCAGCTCGCCGGTCCGCGGCGGCGAGGACGCGCAGGGGTGGCACCATATCCACGGACAGTGCCGCCATCGCCGGGATCAACGCGACAGCGCCAAAGGAGTCGCTACAGCTCGACCGTGAACGCCCACAGCGTGACGCCCGGTACCGGCTCCCAATCCCGCTCCGGCGCGCGGACGAAGCCCAGTCGCGCGTAGAGCCGGTGAGCGGCCGTCATCGACTGCTGGCTGCAGATCACGATCCGCTGCAGCCCGAGCCCCCGCGCCCCGTCCATGCAGGCCCGCACCAGCGCCTCCGCCGCCCCGCGCCGCCGTGCCCGAGGCCGCACCGCGAGCATCCGGAACGGCGGGAACCCCTCGACCATCCTGGCCGTCAACCCCGCCGGAACCAGCCTGGTCGGTATCACCCCGGCCGGCCCGGCCGCCGGTGGCAATGTCACCGTCACCCTCACCGGGCCCGGCGGCACCACCACCGTCCCCGGCGGCTTCACCTACTTCGTCGCTCCGCCCGCGCCGGCGCCCACCGCCATCACCCCCAGCACCGGACCGGTGGCCGGCGGTACCGCGTTCACCATCACCGGCACCAACCTCGGTGGGGTGCTGGGCGTGCTGTTCAACGGCGTTCCCGCCACCGGCGTGACCGCGAGCGCCACCACGGTCACCGGCACCAGTCCGCCCGGCGTGGCCGGGAACGCGACCGTCACCCTGGTGACGGCCTTCGGAACCGTCACCGTCCCCGGCACCTTCCTCTACGTCTGATACGTCTGACTCCCGCGAACGGGCCGCCGGCTCCCGCGAGGGAGCCGGCGGCCCAGTGCGGCGGCGGCAGGCGTCAGTGTCCGCCCGGCGCCCCCGCAGTGGCCGGGGGCAGCTCGGCCTGGACGCCCGGGTCGCCCGCGTCCGCCGTGTAGTCGGCGGGGGACGTCTCGTCGATCCCGTCCGGGGCCTTCACCGCGCGCAGGACGAGGGTGAGGGCGACCACCACGGCGACGTTGAGGACGAAGGCCGTGAAGCCGATGTAGCCGATCTCGCCGATGCCGGGGATATCGGCGGTGTTGCCGAAGTGCTTCTGGGTGGCGCTCGGGGTGTCGTACGCCTTCCAGGTGCCGTAGATCATGCCGACCGCCCAGCCCGCCAGCAGTGCCCAGCGGTGGAACCACCGGGTGAACAGGCCGCCCACCAGGGCCGGGAAGGTCTGCAGGATCCAGACGCCGCCCAGCAGCTGGAAGTTGATCGCGACCGTCTTGTCCATGCCCAGGACGAAGATCAGTGCGCCGACCTTGACCAGCAGCGATACCAGCTTGGAGATCTTGGTCTCTTCCTCCGGCGTGGCGTTGGGCCGCAGGAAGTCCTTGTAGATGTTGCGGGTGAACAGATTCGCCGCGGCGATCGACATGATGGCCGCCGGGACCAGCGCGCCGATGCCGATGGCGGCGAAGGCGACGCCCGTGAACCAGTCGGGGAAGAGGTTCTCGAAGAGCTGCGGGATGGCGAGCTGGCCGTTGGTGACCTTCACGTCCGCCGCGATCGCCATGAAGCCCAGCAACCCCAGCAGGCCCAGCATCAGGGAGTACAGCGGCAGGATCGTGGTGTTGCGGCGGATCACCTCGCGGCTGCGGCTGGAGAGCGTCGCGGTGATCGAGTGCGGATACATGAACAGCGCGAGCGCCGAGCCGAGGGCCAGTGTGGCGTAGGCCCACTGCTGTTTCTCGCCGCTGGCCAGGGCGCCGCGTGGCTGCCCGGTGGCCGGGTTCTTCTGGGAGAAGGCCTCGCCCGCCTTGGCGAAGATGTCGTCGAAGCCGCCCAGTTTCATCGGGATGTAGATGATCGCCACCGCGATGACGATATAGATCAGGGTGTCCTTGACGAAGGCGATGAGCGCGGGTGCGCGCAACCCCGAGGAGTAGGTGTACGCGGCGAGCACACCGAAGGCGATCAGCAGCGGCAGGTCCTTGATGAACCAGTTGGTGTTCTCCCCGCCGCCGACGCCCATCACGTCCAGCACCGCCTGGATGCCGACGAGCTGGAGGGCGATGTACGGCATGGTGGCGAGGATGCCGGTGATCGCGACGGCCAGCGAGAGCCCCTTGGAGCCGAAGCGGCCGCGGACGAAGTCCGAAGTGGTGACATACCCGTGCTTGTGGGACACCGACCACAGTCGGGGCAGGAAGGTGAAGATCAGCGGGTAGACCAGGATGGTGTACGGGACCGCGAAGAAGCCGGACGCGCCCGCCGCGTAGATCGCCGCCGGGACGGCGACGAAGGTGTACGCCGTGTAGAGGTCGCCCCCGAGCAGGAACCAGGTGATCCAGGTCCCGAAGCTGCGGCCGCCGAGACCCCATTCATCGAGGTTGTTGGCGTTCTCGGCGGCGCGCCAGCGCGCGGCCAGGAACCCTATGACGGTGACCGCCAGGAAGAAGAAGATGAAGACGCCGAGCGCGACGCCGTTCACACCGTCCTTCATGCGGGTCCACCTCCCTTGCGCGCCCGCTGCTCACGGCGGACCAGGACGTAGGCGACCGAGGTCAGCGCGGCCGAGATCGGCACCCAGAGCATCTGGTACCAGTAGAAGAACGGGATCCCCATGAGGGCGGGCTCGACCTTGGCGTACGAGCCGACCCAGAGCATCCCGATGAAGGGGGCGATCAGGCACAGACCGGCCACGACGCGCGTGGGCGTGATGACCGGTCTCCTGCCGGGTGAAGCGGATGTGTCGGACATGGTGGCGGACTCCCGTTCCCTCGGGTCATCACCTGCGTCACAGCTGATCATGTGTGTAATGCGCAGGAAACTTAAGCCAGGGGCCCGGCAGCCGTCACTACCCGTCCGTATATCGGTATGAGAAAGAAAGCGGCGCGTCAGCCGTTCGGCCGCTGGAGCCGGGCGACGAACTTGTAACGGTCGCCGCGGTAGACCGACCGCACCCACTCCACCGGCTCACCGGACGCGTCCCGGGAATGGCGCGAGAGCATCAGCATCGGCAGCCCGACATCGGTGCCGAGCAGCCCCGCCTCGCGGGGGGTGGCCAGGGAGGTCTCGATGGTCTCCTCGGCCTCGGCCAGACGGACGTCGTACACCTCGGCCAGCGCCGTGTAGAGCGAGGTGTACTTGACCAGGCTGCGGCGCAGCGCGGGGAAGCGCTTGGCCGACAGATGGGTGGTCTCGATGGCCATCGGCTCGCCGCTGGCCAGCCGCAGCCGCTCGATGCGCAGCACCCGGCCGCCGGTCGTGATGTCCAGCAGTCCGGCCAGCCGGTCGTCGGCGGTGACATAGCCGATGTCCAGCAGCTGGGAGGTGGGTTCCAGGCCCTGGGCCTTCATGTCCTCGGTGTACGAGGTGAGTTGCAACGCCTGGGAGACCTTGGGCTTGGCCACGAAAGTGCCCTTGCCCTGGATCCGCTCGAGACGCCCCTCGACGACCAGCTCCTGCAGCGCCTGGCGCACGGTCGTACGCGAGGTGTCGAACTCGGCGGCCAGGGTGCGCTCCGGGGGGACCGGGGTGCCGGGTGGCAGGGTCTCGGTCATCTCCAGCAGGTGACGCTTGAGGCGATAGTACTTCGGGACGCGCGCGGTGCGCGTTCCGCCGGAGCTGTTGCCGTTCTCGGTGGCCGTCGTGGTGGCCCCCGCTGCCGCCGTTGCCCCCTCGGTCTCCATCGCGCGCCCTTCCGACTCCTGGTCTGCTGCCGTCACCGGCTCCTCCAACTCAGCGGCTCACATCGTGGCACGGTCCCGGCGCCGCGCGGCCGCTCGGGCCGGATGTCGGCAGGTGTCGGTCCGGTAACGGAGCCGCCGGCGACTCTTGTACACCCTTGACACCCTCAAAGGTCTAGGCCAAGCTGCCCGCACTGGTCTAAACCATTAAACCCCTCATCCGGTCCTTTGAGGAGAGTGCTGTGAAGCGTGGGCTCATAGCGGCGACGGGCGTCGCGGCAATGCTGGTGAGCGTCTCGGGCTGTGGGTCCGGCGGCGATGACGACAAGGCCGGGGCGGACGGTTTCAAGGGGGAGACGCTGACCGTCTGGGCGATGGACGGATCCACCCCCGACGGCTGGACGAAGGATGTCAAGGCCGCTTTCGAGAAAAAGACCGGCGCCAAGCTGAAGCTGGAGATCCAGCAGTGGAACGGCATTCAGCAGAAGGTGACGACCGCGCTCTCGGAGTCCGACCCGCCGGACGTCCTGGAGATCGGCAACACCCAGACCCCCTCCTACGCCCGGACCGGCGGCCTCGCGGATCTGAGCGACCTGAAGGAGTCGATCGGCGCCGACTGGTCCGACTCGATCAACAAGTCCGCGGTCTACGACGGCAAGCAGTACGCCGCGCCCTGGTACGTGGTGAACCGGGTCGTTCTCTACAACAAGAAGATCTGGGCCCAGGCCGGGATCAAGGACACCCCGACGACCCGGACCGAGTTCTTCCGCGATCTCGACACCATCAAGAAGAAGACGGACGCCGAGCCCATCTATCTCCCGGGCCAGAACTGGTACTTCTTCGACGGTCTGGCCATCGGCACCGGCGCCGACCTCGTCAGGAAGGACGGCGACAAGTGGGTCTCCAACCTCGCCGACCCCAAGGTCGGCAAGGCCATGGACATCTACAAGCAGTACCAGTCCTTCAGCAAGGCCCCCAAGGACAAGGACGAGGCCACCCCGCAGCAGGGAGAGGTCTTCGCCAAGGGGAAGACCGGTGCCTTCATCGGCATGGGCTGGGAGGCGGCCATCGCCATCAAGGCCAACCCGAAGATCGAGAAGGACATCGGCTACTTCACCATCCCCGGTGAGACGGCCGGCAAGCCGGAGGGCGTCTTTCTCGGCGGCTCCAACCTCGCCATCGCCGCGGGCAGCAAGAAGCAGGAGCTGGCCAAGGAGTTCCTGAAGATCGCGCTGAATGACACCCACGAGGGGCAGCTGGCCAAGGAAGGCGGCGTGATCCCCAACAAGGAGTCGCTGCAGACGCGGCTCAAGGGCAACGCCGCGGCGCAGGCGGCCGCGCCGGCCGCGGCGAGCGGCGGCACCACCCCGCTGATCCCCGAATGGGCGCCGGTGGAGAACGCCCCCAACCCCGTCAAGTCCTATATGACCGCGGTGCTCAAGGGGAAGTCGCCCGCCGAGGCCGCGAAGTCGGTCGAGGACGAGATGAACAAGCGCCTCAGCCAGGAGCAGTAGGAAACGATGGCCGTAGCGACCGAACGCAATGACCCCGGCCCGGCGGCGGCCGGGGTCCGCCGGAGCGGGGCACCGCCGGTCCCCACCGCCCCGGCCCCGGGGCCCTCCCGGCGCGGGCGGCTGACCGGCGCCGCCCCGTATCTGCTGCTTCTGCCCGCGCTCGCGGTGACGGCGGTGCTGCTGGGCTGGCCGCTGGTGAAGAACGGCATGCTGTCGTTCCAGAACCTCAATATGCGGCAGCTGATCCAGCACCTGACCGAGTGGAACGGTGTCGACAATTACCGTGAGGCGCTGACCAGCGAGGACTTCTGGCGGGTCACCGGCCGCTCGGTGGTCTTCACCGGGGCCAATGTGGTGCTGATCATGGTGCTGGGCACCCTGGTCGGGCTGCTGCTGGCCCGGCTCGGGACGAGGATGCGGCTGCTGCTCTCGGTCGGTCTCGTCCTGGCGTGGGCGATGCCGGTCATCGCGGCGACCACCGTCTTCCAGTGGCTGTTCGCGTCCCGCTTCGGGGTCGTGAACTGGGTGCTGGACAAGCTGGGCTGGCACGCCATGGCCGACCACAACTGGACCGGCAGCCAGTTCTCCACCTTCTTCGTGATCACCGTGCTGATCGTCTGGCAATCGATCCCCTTCGTGGCGATCAACCTCTACGCGGCGACGACCACGATCCCCAAAGAGCTCTACGAGGCGGCCGCGCTGGACGGCGCCGGCACCTGGAAGAGCTTCACCTCGGTGACCTTCCCCTTCCTCAAGCCGTTCGTCTTCGCCACGACCTTTCTCGAGGTGATCTGGGTCTTCAAGGCGTTCCCCCAGGTCTTCGCGATCAACGAGGGGGGCCCGGACCGGCTCACCGAAACCCTTCCCGTCTACGCCTTCGTCGAGGGCGTCGGCAATCAGCACTACGGCATGGGCGCCGCGATCTCCCTGCTGACCATCCTGGTGCTGCTGGCCCTGACCTCGTACTACCTGCGAATCGTGCTCAGGCAAGAGGAGGACGAGCTGTGAAGCGCTCGCCGCTCGCCCGGCTGTGGCCCAACGCGCTGGCCGCCGTGCTCTTCATCGGCTTCGCCTTCCCCGTCTACTGGATGTTCTCCACGGCGCTCAAGCCGACCTCGGCCATCATCTCCGAGGACCCGGTGTGGTTCCCGACCAGCGCCACCCTCGAACACTTCCGGAAGGCGGTGAACGCCGAGAACTTCTGGACGCTGGTGGGGAACTCCCTCACCGTCACCCTCTCGGCGGTCGCCCTCTCCCTGGCGATCGCGCTCCTGGCGTCCTTCGCCCTGGCCCGGATGCGCTTCAAGGGCCGCCGCGGCTTCCTGGTGACCTTCATGGTCGCGCAGATGGCGCCCTGGGAGGTCATGGTGATCGCCATCTATATGCTCGTGCGCGACGGCGACATGCTGAACAGCCTGCTTCCCCTCACCCTGTTCTACATGGTCATGGTGCTGCCCTTCACCGTCCTCACCCTCCGCTCCTATGTCGCCGCGGTGCCCAAGGAGCTGGAGGAGTCGGCCATGGTCGACGGCTGCACCCGGACGCAGGCATTCCGCAAGGTGATCTTTCCGCTGCTGGCCCCCGGGCTGATGGCCACCTCGCTCTTCGGCTTCATCACGGCCTGGAATGAATTCCCGCTGGTGCTCATCCTGAACAAGGACCCGGGCGCGCAGACCCTTCCGCTGTGGCTGTCCAGCTTCCAGACCCAATTCGGCGACGACTGGGGCGCCACCATGGCGGCCGCCTCCCTCTTCGCCGTCCCGATCCTGCTTCTCTTCCTGTTCCTGCAACGCAAGGCGGTCGGTGGGCTCACTTCCGGCGCTGTGAAGGGATGAATCGCGGCCATGACGACCCTCGCTCACGACTCGGCCACCCTCACCCGGGACGCCCTCACCGTGCTGCAGCCCGGCTTCACCGGTACGACGGCCCCCGACTGGCTGCTGCGCAGACTGGGCGAGGGGCTCGCTTCCGTCGGGCTGTTCGGCCGTAACATCGCCTCGCCCGAGCAGCTCGCCGCGCTCACCGCCCAGCTGCGCGCCGAGCGCGACGACGTCCTGGTGGCGATCGACGAGGAGGGCGGCGATGTCACCCGGCTGGAGGTACGCACCGGATCGTCCTTCCCCGGCAATCTCGCGCTCGGCGCGGTCGACGACCCCGAGCTGACCCGCGCGGTCGCCCGGGAGCTGGGCCGCCGGCTCGCCGCATGCGGTGTCAACCTCAACTGGGCGCCGTCCGCCGACGTCAACTCCAACCCCGGCAACCCGGTCATCGGCGTCCGCTCCTTCGGCGCCGAGCCCGGGCTCGTAGCCCGGCACACCGCCGCGTACATCGAGGGGCTGCAGGGCGCAGGAGTCGCCGCCTGCACCAAGCACTTCCCCGGACACGGTGACACCGCCGTCGACTCCCACCACGCCCTGCCCCGGATCGACGCCGGTCTCGACACCCTGGCCACCCGCGAACTGGTGCCCTTCCGCGCCGCCGTCGCCGCCGGGACCAAGGCCGTGATGAGCGCGCACATCCTGCTGCCCGCGCTCGATCCCGAACTGCCCGCCACCCTCAGCCCCGCCGCGCTGCACGGCCTGCTGCGCCGCCCCGCCGCCGACGGCGGACTCGGCTTCGACGGACTCATCGTCACCGACGGCATGGAGATGCGGGCCGTCTCGGGCACCTACGGCATCGAGCGCGGCAGCGTGCTGGCGATCGCCGCGGGCGCCGACGCCATCTGCGTCGGCGGCGGACTCGCCGACGAGGACACCGTTCTGCGGCTGCGCGACGCGCTGGTGGCCGCCGTACGCGAGGGACGGCTGCCCGGGGAGCGGCTGGCCGACGCCGCGGCACGGGTGCGCGCCCTGGGGGAGTGGACGCGCCGCCACGGCGGGCCGGGCGCGGCCAAGGGGATCGCGCCCGCCCCCGAGGCCGGGCTCGCCGCGGCCCGCCGGGCGCTGCGGGTCACCCTCGGCGGACCGGCGTACGAGGCCCTGACCGGCCCCGGTTACGTCGCCGGCTTCACCCCGGTCGCGAACATCGCCGTCGGCGACGAGACGCCCTGGGGCGTCGCCGCCGAACTGGCCCGGCTGCGACCCGGCACCGCGACCGCCACCTACGGCCGGCAGGACGCCGAGACCGCGGGCATCCCCGCCCTGATCGAAAAAATGCTCGACGATGCGGCGGACCGTAGGATCGTCGCAGTGGTCCGCGATGTCCACCGTCACCGCTGGATGGCCGACGCCCTGGACGCCCTGCTCGCCGCCCGGCCGGAGACGGTCGTCGTGGAGATGGGGGTACCCCAGGCGCCACCGGCCGGAGCGCTGCACATCGCGACTCATGGCGCCGCCCGGGTCTGTGGCCGGGCCGCCGCGGAAGCCATCACCGGCGACGCCGCCGGGGACTGACACCACCCAGCTCAGCCGGCACAGCCACCTGGAGGCACCCAGCATGTCCGCCACGACGACGGCCCAGCGCAGCGACCAGCCGGGCCGGATCATGTCCGGCGAGATGGCCGAGCAGCCCGCCGTGCTGCGCCGTTTGCTCAGTCGGGAAGAAGGGGACGGCGCCCCGAAGATCCGTGAGGTCGCGGAGCGGATCGCCGCACGCAACCCCCGCTTCGTCCTCCTCACCGCCCGGGGCACCTCCGACAACGCGGCCCTCTACGCCAAGTACCTGCTCGAAGTGCTGCTCGGCAAGCCCTGCGGCCTGACCTCCATGTCCACCACCACCGCGTACGGCGCCCGGCAGGACCTCACCGATGTGCTGGTGATCACCGTCAGCCAGTCCGGCGGCTCCCCGGACCTGGTCGCCTCCACCGAGGCCGCCCGCGCGGCCGGTGCGATCACCCTGGCGGTGACCAACAACGCCGACTCGCCGCTCGCCGCCGTCTCCGAGTTCCACATCGACGTCCTGGCCGGACCGGAGAAGGCGCTGCCCGCGACCAAGACCTACACCGCCGAACTGCTGGCCCTGTATCTGTTCGTGGAGGGGCTGCGCGGCGGTGACGGCGCGGCCGCCAAGGCGCTGCCCGACCTCGCCCAGCAGATCCTGGACCGCAAGGAGGAGGTCAGGCAGCTCGCGGGGCGCTACCGCTTCGCCGAGCGCATGGTCCTCACCTCGCGCGGCTACGGCTACCCGACCGCCAAGGAAGCCGCGCTGAAGCTGATGGAGACCAGCTACATCCCGGCGCTGTCCTACTCCGGCGCCGATCTGCTGCACGGCCCGCTCGCCATGGTCGACAACATCTCGCCGGTCATCGCGATCGTCACCGAGGGCAAGGGCGGCCAGGCGCTGCAGCCGGTGCTGGAGCGGCTGCGCGGCCGGGGCGCCGATCTGGTCGTCATCGGTGCGCGGTCGGAGGTGGACCGGGCGTCCGCGGGGTTCGCGCTGCCGACCGAGGGCGTGGCCGAGGAGGTCCAGCCGATCCTGGAGATCCTGCCGCTGCAGATGCTGGCGTACGAGGTCACGATCGCCCGCGGCCAGGACCCGGATGCCCCGCGTGCGCTGGCGAAGGTGACGGAGACGCGCTGACCCGACATGCGGAAGGCTCCCGCCGCCTCCGGTGAGGCGTGGGAGCCTGTGGGTGACACCCGCGGGCCGCGGGTGTCAGGGCGGGACCCTCAACCCGCCCGGCACCGCAGCCCGGAGTTGCATCGGCCAAGCGGGGCGCCCGCGGCCAGGACCCGGATGCCCCGCGTGCGCTGGCGAAGGTGACGGAGACGCGCTGACCCGACATGCGGAAGGCTCCCGCCGCCTCCGGTGAGGCGTGGGAGCCTGTGGGTGACACCCGCGGGCCGCGGCGCCAGGGCGGGACCCTCAACCCGCCCGGCACCGCAGCCCGGAGTTGCATCGGCCAAGCGGCCGATCCGAGGCTCCCGGGGCAGTCAGGGCAGAGCGCGCCGGGTCCTCGATCCGCCCTCCTGTGCGGGGAGAACGGAAGATCGTAGTGCTGGTTATTGTGGACTAGACCACTGCTGGCTGTCCACGCTTGTGCGCGAATAGGCTAATCCACTCGCGGCACCCGCGCGGACAAGTTTCCTCCACCCGTCCGGGTAGGCTCGCAGCGTGCCCTCCATGAACGACCTCGTCCACCAGCACACCGCGCTCGACGATTCCGATCTCGAGTGGCTCCACCTGCTGGTATCGGAGTGGCAGCTGCTCTCCGACCTCTCCTTCGCCGATCTCGTCCTGTGGGTCCCGACCAGCGATGGGACCCGGTATGTCTCGGTCGCGCAGATGCGGCCCAACACCGGGCCCACCTCCTATCAGGACGACATGGTCGGCCATCTCGTTCCCCGGGGACGCCGCCCCATGCTCGATGCCGCCCTCGACGAGGGCCGTATCGTCCGCGAGGGGGATCCCGAGTGGCGCGAGGAGGTGCCGGTCCGGGTCGAGTCGATCCCGGTCCGGCGGGACAGCCGGGTTCTCGGGGTGATCGCCCGGAACACCAATCTGCTGACCGTACGGACCCCCAGCCGGCTGGAGCTCACCTATCTCCAGAGCGCGTCCGACCTCGCCCAGATGATCGCTGCGGGAGCGTTTCCCTTCCCCGGCCAGCAGGTCGACATGGACGCCTCGCCGCGCGCGGGCGACGGACTGATCCGGCTGGACGCGGACGGTGTGGTCCAGTACGCGAGCCCCAACGCCCTGTCCGCGTACCACCGGCTCGGGCTCGCCGCCGATCTCGTCGGCCACCATCTGGGGCAGACCACGGCCGAACTCGCGCCGGTGCGCGGCCCGGTGGACGAGGCGCTGGTCAAACTCGCCAGCGGCTGGGCGCCGCGGGAGTTCGAGGTGGAGGGCGGCGACGGGGTCATCCAGCTCCGGGCCATTCCGCTCAAGCCCAAGGGCACGCACATCGGTTCACTGGTGCTGCTGCGGGACGTCACCGAACTGCGCCGCCGCGAGCGCGAGCTGATCACCAAGGACGCCACCATCCGGGAGATCCACCACCGGGTGAAGAACAATCTCCAGACGGTGGCGGCGCTGCTGCGGCTGCAGGCGCGGCGGATGGACTCCGCACAGGGGCGGGAGGCGCTCAATGAGGCGGTGCGCAGGGTCGGTTCGATCGCCATCGTGCACGAGACCCTGTCCCAGAACCTCGATGAGCGGGTCGAATTCGACGACATAGCCGACCGGGTGCTGGCCATGGTGGCCGAGATATCACCCGGCAAGGTGACGGGCCGGCGCACCGGCCGCTTCGGGATTCTCGATGCCGAGGTCGCCACTCCGCTGTCGATGGTGCTCACCGAGGTGCTGCAGAACGCGCTGGAGCATGGCTTCGGGCCGGGGGAGCACGGCACGGTCGAGGTTTCGGCGGTCCGCAGCGGCAGCGGTGAGGACAGCCGGCTGATGGTGATCGTCCAGGACGACGGGCGCGGGCTGCCGGAGGGGTTCGACCCCCAGCGGTCCGGGAATCTCGGGCTTCAGATCGTCCGCACCCTGGTGGAGGGGGAACTGGGCGGGACGTTCGACATGGTGCCCGCGCCGGAGCGCGGCACCCGCGTCGTCCTCGACTTCCCGGTCCGGGCCGAAAAGCACTGAGACCCCCGAAAAGCACTGAGCCCCGGACCGGCTGGTCCGGGGCTCAAAGCTCACGTTGCTGTGCGCATCGGGGTTACTGCGCGCTGCGGCTCGGGGGCCACGGGGTGTGGGCGTCAGGCGCTGGCGTTGCGTGCCCGGTTGCGAGCGGCACGGCGCTTCATCGCGCGGCGCTCGTCCTCACTGAGTCCACCCCAGACGCCGGAGTCCTGGCCGGACTCAAGCGCCCACTGCAGGCACTGCTCCATGACGGGGCAGCGGCGGCAGACGGCCTTGGCTTCCTCGATCTGCAGCAGCGCAGGACCGGTGTTGCCGATGGGGAAGAACAGCTCGGGGTCTTCCTCGCGGCAAACGGCGTTGTGACGCCAGTCCATGGCTGCTCCATCTCCTCGTATTGCGGGCTCGTTGCTTGTGAATGTGAACGCTTTCACGAATCCCCCCGCAAGGGTAGGGACGTCGACCAGTTGGGGCTGGTGCTGTCCCGTGGAATGAGGTGGGGGTTCGGGCTCTCAAGGGGGCCGCGAAGTGCCGTCCCGATCGCCAAGAAGAGACTCGCAAACCTCGGCGGCGGATACAACCCCTTCCGGAAAGTTTTTTTTGATTCCTTGGTGTCGACTGGATCACAGCCGTACTTCCCGGGGGTGGATGCCAGCCTAAACGTTCGACTGGAAGGACTTTATGCGGTCTGACTCACACAATCACACGCAGTGCACGGCGTACGCCTGTGAACGTCACGCTCGTTCGCAGTCCCAGATGGTCACCGTCCATCTGAAACGGCAGTGGCGCCTGGGATTGCAAGGTGAAGTCGGTCTGATCGTGGAGCGACGCCACGTGCTTGCCGTAGGGGCCGCGCTCGGGCGTGGACCTGAGCAGCTGGGTCGCGTAGCGGGTCACCGCCGAAGTTGACAGCTTGGTGAGTCCCAGCACGTCAAGGGCGGTGTCGAAGGACGCTTGAGGCGATGCGTAGATCGGGCGGTTGCCCAGATAGGTCCACGGGGCGGTGTTGCAGACTATCGACAGCGCCAGCTCCTCGATAGGGTCCTGGCCCGGCCGCCGAAGGGTGATGGTGCCCTGCCGTCGATGCGGCTCCCCGAGGAACTGCCGCACCATTTGGCGTATATAGAGGGCGTGAGTCGAGCGCTTACCGCGTTCGCGCTGCTGTTCGACCCGGCCGATGACGCTCGCGTCGAAGCCCAGGCCCGCGCAGAAGGTGAACCAACGGGCCGGCACCGCCTCGTCCGCGGTGCCGGGAGTGCCCGCCGCGAGCCCGAGGCCCACGGTGCGCTCGGTGCCGTCCCGCAACGCGTCCAGCAGCGCGCCGGTCGCCTCGACGGCGTCATTGGGCAGGCCCAGTGCGCGGGCGAAGACATTGGTGGAGCCGCCGGGCACCACCGCGAGGCGGGGCAGCTCGCGCGGGGCGGGGCCGTGGTGCAGCAATCCGTTGACGACCTCGTTGACGGTGCCGTCGCCGCCCAGGGCGACGACCAGCTCATGGGTGCCGCCGTCGGCCGCGCGGCGGGCCAGATCGCGTGCGTGCCCCCGGTACTCCGTGGTCGCTACATCGAGCTTCAGATCGCTGGCGAGCGCGTGGATCAGGACGTCACGGGTGCGGGCACTGGTGGTGGTAGCCGCCGGATTGACCACAAGGAGTGCGCGCATGCGCGCCAGCCTACCCATTCGGCGCATCCACTCTCTAACCCCCTGGGGTGCGCCCCGGGATCCCCGGGCTCCGCACGGCGGCTACCCTGCTGGCCCCGGGATCCCCGGGCTCCGCACGGCGGCTACCCTGCTGGCCCCGGGATCCCCGGGCTCCGCACGGCGGCTACCCTGCTGGGGTGAGCCGTGAGAAGTCCGCTACCACCAAGAAGACCGCACCCGCCGCGGAGGCCGACGCCGCCCCCGCCGGGCCCCGTCCAGCGCGGCTGACCGCCGCCTCGGTGCTCGCCGCCGTCGAGGGCGTGGTGCTGCTGGGCTTCGGCGTCTATGTGCTGATCATGGGGCTGACCGGAGACCCGGAGAGCCCGCAGCAGGCGGAGACGCTCGGCGTCACCGTGCTCGCGCTCGCGGCCCTGCCCCTGCTGGCGGCCCGCGGGCTGTGGCGGTGCCGCCGCTGGAGCCGCGGCCCCGCCATGATCACGCAACTGATGGCGCTGC
This sequence comes from Streptomyces sp. NPDC005266, assembly GCF_040607655.1. NCBI lineage: Bacteria > Bacillati > Actinomycetota > Actinomycetes > Kitasatosporales > Streptomycetaceae > Streptomyces > Streptomyces sp. NPDC005266. Next base: position 328,598 of record NZ_JBEXHC010000001.1, on the reverse strand, counting down.
CGGTGGCCTGGACGCTCATCCAGAACGACGGCTGGCTGATGATCGCCGGAGTGGCCACCGCCCTCGTCGCCCTGGCCGGCCTGGCGCTGCTGATCAATCCGACGGCGACCGAGGCGCTGGGCATCGGCCCGCGCGACGCATAGACGCCTGACGCCGGTGCCCGGGACGAGTCCCGGGCACCGCTCGCTACTCCTCGACAAGCAGCCTGTCCCGCAGCTGTGCCAGCGTGCGGGCCAGCAGCCGTGAGACATGCATCTGGGAGATGCCGACCTCCTGTGCGATCTGCGACTGCGTCATATTGCCGAAGAAGCGCAGCAGCAGGATCTTCTTTTCGCGCGGGGGCAGATCCTCCAGCAGCGGTTTGAGGGACTCGCGGTACTCGACGCCCTCCAGCGCCTCGTCCTCGGCGCCGAGGGTGTCGGCGACCGCCGGGGACTCGTCGTCCGTGTCCGGCACATCCAGGGACAGGGTGCTGTAGGCGTTGGCGGACTCCAGCCCCTCCAGCACCTCCTCCTCGGAGATGGACAGCTGCTCGGCCAGCTCATGCACGGTCGGGGCACGGCCGTGCCGCTGGGAGAGCTCCGCGGTGGCCGTGGTCAGCGAGAGCCGCAGCTCCTGCAGCCGGCGCGGCACCCGCACCGCCCAGCCCTTGTCGCGGAAGTGCCGCTTGATCTCGCCGACGACCGTGGGGGTCGCATACGTCGAGAACTCCACCCCGCGGTCCGGGTCGAACCGGTCCACGGACTTGATCAGCCCGATGGTGGCGACCTGGGTCAGGTCGTCCAGCGGCTCGCCCCGGTTGCGGAACCGCCGCGCCAGGTGCTCGACCAGCGGCAGATGCATTCGCACGAGGTGGTTGCGCAGCTCGGCCCGCTCGGAGGAGCCCTCCGGAAGCCGTCGCAGCTCGATGAACATCGCCCGCGCGCCGGTCCGGTCGTGCGGATCGTGCTGCTGACGCACCTGCTCGTGCTCGTGCTGGTCCATGTGGTCCGCCCGCTCTGGTCGGTCTCCTGCCGCCTCCGAGTCCGCGGGATGCGGCCGGGCCGGCGGGTGCGGGATGGCCGGGGTACCCACTCCCCGCGATGATGCAGTGCTCACGGAGCCCCCTCGTTCCGTCACGGCTGTCCGGGGCCGGCGCCGCGCTCCTTGTACAGGCTGATGCAGACCGTGCGATCCTCGTCCACGGTCGAGTCCACCTTGCCCGCCAGTGCGGAGAGCACCGTCCAGGCGAAGGTGTCGCGCTCGGGGGCACGGCCGTCGGTGGTGGGAGCCGAGACGGTGACCTGCAGTGCGTCGTCGATCAAGCGGAAGACGCAGCTCAGTACACTGCCGGGCACGGCTTGCTGCAGCAGGATCGCGCATGCCTCATCGACGGCGATACGCAGATCCTCGATCTCGTCGAGGGTGAAGTCCAAGCGGGCTGCGAGGCCGGCGGTCGCCGTACGCAGCACCGACAGATAGGCACCCGCAGCGGGCAGCCGGACTTCGACGAAGTCCTGGGTCCCGGGCTCGCCTGCGATCTGGGACACCCTCACCTCCAAGGTGACACAAGCTGGTTGAGCTGAGTTGATTGGAGCGTCGGCCCTGAACCCTTATGGTGGAGAGTGGACGGACCGGCGCTATCTGTGGTTCGGCTGCGACGCTATCGCGATCTGCGGCTCGGTGTCGCCCGGACGAAGCACGGCCCCCGTCACGGGTGAAACCCTGACCCGAAGGTTCCCGATATCACTCATAGTAAGCACATGAGTACGCAGCGTGGCTAGGGGTCTGCGGTCTCAATTCGAAAGAGATGTCGCCTCACTCAGTGAATCGCTGGTCGTAGCGGTGCCCGAGCCCTGGGCGGCCAGCGCTCGCAGCGGCTCGCCCACCAGTCTGCGCACCGTCCATTCGTCCATCGGCTCGGCGCCCAGCGAGGCGTAGAAGCCGATCGCCGGCTCGTTCCAGTCGAGCACCGACCATTCGAAGCGGGCATACCCCCGCTCCACACAGATCCGTGCCAACTCGGCCAGGAGCGCCTTGCCGTGGCCGCCGCCGCGGGCCCGCGGGGTGACATACAGGTCCTCCAGATACACGCCATGGGTGCCCGTCCAGGTGGAGAAGTTAAGGAACCACAGGGCGAAGCCCACCGGCCCGGCGGGCTCCTCCGCCTCCTCGGCGATCAGCGCGAAGACCGCGGGACGCGCCCCGAAGAGCGCCTCGCGCAGCTGCTCCTCGGTGGCCCTCGCCTCCTGCGGCGCCCGCTCGTACGCGGCCAGCTCGCGGATCATCGCGTGGATCGCCGGGACATCGGACGGCTTCGCTGATCGGATCATGTGTGAAGGCTAACCGCCCGCACCGACAAAACGGCAGGGCTTGTCTACACGATGCGCTGGTCCACATAGCACCAGCGCCACGCCTCGCCCGGTTCGAAGCTGCGGATCACCGGATGGCCGGTCTCCTCGAAGTGGCGGGTGGCGTGCTGGTGCTGTGAGGAGTCGCAGCAGCCGACATGGCCGCAGCTCAGGCACAGCCGCAGCTGCACCGGGTGGCTGCCGGTCGCCAGACACTCGGGACACGTGTCGGTCAGCGGCTCCGGTTCGGGGCGCGGCAGGCCGAGGACGTGCGGACACTGGCTCATGATTGCCAGACTAAGCCAACCACGGGACGGGACGGGCTTGGCTGATGGACGTATTGCCGTTGTTGATGCTGGTCGCGGGCAGCGCGGCGGTCGCCGGGGCGGCCCGCCGGACCCCGGTGCCCGCGCCGCTGCTGCTGGTCACGGCCGGGCTGGTGGCCTCGTATCTGCCGGGGGTGCCCGACTACACCCTCGACCCCCATATCGTGCTGCCCCTGGTGCTGCCGCCGCTGCTGCACACCGCCGCGCTCGAGAGCTCCTATCTGGATCTGCGGGCCAATCTGCGGCCCGTCGCCCTGCTGTCCGTCGGCTACACCCTCTTCGCGACGGTCGCGGTCGGCTGGATCGCCTATCGGCTGGTGCCGGGGCTGCCGCTGCCCGCCGCCCTGGTGCTGGGCGCGGTCGTCGCCCCGCCGGACGCCGTGGCCGCCACCGCCATCGCCCGGCGGGTCGGGCTGCCCTCCCGGGTGACGACGGTCCTGCAGGGCGAATCCCTGGTCAACGACGCGACGGCGATCACCGCCTACCGGGTGGCGCTGGCCGCGGCGGTGGGGGAGGGGGCCACCTGGATCGACGGGGTCCGGGAGTTCGTCCTCGCGGCCGTCGGCGGGGTCGGGGTCGGTCTGGTCCTGATGGTGCCGCTGCACTGGCTGCGCACCCGGCTGCGCGACCCGCTGCTGCAGAACACCCTCTCGCTGCTCATCCCCTTCGTCGCGTACGCGGCCGCCGAGCAGGTCGGGGCGTCGGGCGTGCTGGCGGTCGTGGTGGTCGCCCTCTACCTGGGACACCACTCCTGGCAGGTCGACTTCGCGACCCGGCTCCAGGAGGCCGCGGTATGGCGGGTGATCGCCTTCGTGCTGGAGTCGGCGGTCTTCGCGCTGATCGGGCTGCAATTGCGGGTCGTGGTGCGGGGCTTGGGGGAGTTCGGGGCGGGTGAGGCGGCCCGGTACGCGGTCCTGGTCTTCCTCGCCGTGGTGGTGGTGCGCTTCCTGTGGGTCCTCCCGGCGACCTTCCTCCCGCGCGCCCTCTCCAGGCGGGTCCGGGAACGCGAGCCCGACACCGACTGGAGACAGGCGGTCGTCGTCGGCTGGGCCGGGATGCGTGGTGTGGTCTCGCTGGCCATCGCCTTCTCGATCCCCGAGAAGGTGCACGGCGGGGCGCCCTTCCCGGACCGCGATCTGATTCTCTTCCTGACCTTCACCACCGTCATCGGGACACTGGTCATCCATGGCCTCACCCTGCCGGGCCTGATCCGGCGGCTCGGGCTGCCCGGCCGCGATCTGCGGGCCGAGACGCTCGCGGAGGCGCAGGCGCAGAACGAGGCGTCCCGGGCCGCAGAGCGCCGGCTCGACGAACTCCTCGCCGATGAGCGCAACGCCCTGCCGCCACCGCTGGAGGAGCGGCTGCGCTCGGTGCTGGAGCGGCGCCGTAACGCGGTGTGGGAGCGGCTCGGCGCGGTCAACGAGGTGACCGGCGAATCGGCCGACGACACCTATCGCAGACTGGCCCGGGAGGTGATCGACAGCGAGCGGGAGGTGTTCGTGAAGCTGCGGGACGAACGGCAGATCGACGACGAGATGCTGCGGACGCTGCTGCGGAGGCTGGACCTGGAGGAGGCCGCGGCCTACCGGGAGGGGGCCCCGGAGGACGGGGACTGAGCCCCGCCCTCCCTCGGTCACCTCAGGCCGGTACCACCTCGCCCGGAATCATTTCAGCCGCTCATGGATCCGCGCCCGCATCGCGTTCATGGTGAAACCGCGCGGGTCGATCTTGCCCGGCTGCCATTCGAGGTGGCCGATCACCGAGCGCTCCGTCCAGCCGTGGTAGCGGCAGACCGCCGCCGACGCCCGCGCGATCGCGTCCAGCTGGGCCTCCGGCCAGGGGTCCTGGCCATCACCGAGGTTCTCGCATTCGAAACCGTAGAAGGCGCGATTGCCGTCGGTGTTCGCCTCATTGTCCGGCGGCAGCGCCCGCTCGGCGATCACCGCGCGCAGGACGTCGTCGTCGCCGAGGCCCGCGTGGTTGGCCCGACCGTAGCCGACCAGATGCACTCGGCCGTCCTTGGAGATCACGCCGTGGCACAGCGGGCCGGGCAGCCCCTCGAAGCCGTCCCGGCAGATCTCCACGGTCAGCTCGGTGCCCGAGGTGACGGTGTGGTGGATCATCACGCCGTGGACCGGGCCCCACGGCCCCTTGTGGTTTCTGTTGTGATGCCGCCAGTCGCCGACCTGCTCCACTCGCAGGCCCTCGCCCTTCAGCGCCGCCAGGAAGTCCCCCGCGGACATGGGTGTGGCCATGACCGCCTCCATTTCCGATCGTGCGGCGGGCCCCGGTCGCGGCCCGCCCGTGTCACTGGTTGCTTACCCATGGCGTACGTATCAACACATGGGGTGATGAATGCGCTGCTGCGGATATCGTGCGTGAGACCCCCTCGACGACACGCAGGAGAACCACGCCACCATGGACTACCGGGCAGTACTCGACGAGGTCGCGGCCCATGTGGAGCCGGAGATCGGCCGGGGACGGCCGGCCCAGCACATCCCGGCGCTCGCCTCGGTGGACCCGGGCCGCTTCGGGATGGCCCTCGCGGACGTCGACGGCGGCGTCACCGGGGTCGGCGACTGGGAGCACCCCTTCTCCGTGCAGTCCATCTCCAAGGCGTTCAGCCTCGCGCTCGTCCTCGCCCAGGACGGGGAGAAGCTCTGGCGGCGGGTCGGCCGGGAGCCGTCGGGCAACCCCTTCAACTCCCTGGTGCAGCTGGAGTACGAGAACGGCATCCCGCGCAATCCGTTCATCAACGCCGGCGCGCTCGTCGTCACCGACCGGCTGCACACCCTCACCGGCGACGCCGGCACCACCCTGCTGGACTTCCTGCGCGCCGAGAGCGGCAACCCGGGCCTGGCCTTCGATCCGGCAGTCGCCGAATCCGAGTCCGCCCATGGCGACCGTAATGCCGCCCTCGGCCACTTCATGGCGAGCTATGGCAACCTCGACAACCCCGTCCCGACCGTTCTCGAGCACTACTTCCGGCAGTGCTCGATCGAGATGAGCTGCCGCGATCTGGCCCTGGCCGGCCGCTTCCTGGCCCGCCACGGACTGCGCGCCGACGGTTCCCGGCTGCTGTCCGGGCGCGAGGCGAAGCGGGTCAACGCGGTCATGCTCACCTGCGGTACGTACGACGCGGCCGGCGACTTCGCCTACCGCGTCGGACTGCCCGGCAAGAGCGGCGTCGGGGGTGGCATCGTCGCGGTGATACCGGGCCGCTGCGCGCTGTGCGTCTGGAGCCCCGGGCTGGACTCGCGCGGCAACTCGGTGGCCGGGGTGGCGGCGCTGGACCACTTCACCACGCTGACCGGGTGGTCGGTCTTCTAAGGTGGCGTCCGGCGTGGGGCGGCGGGACCATGGTGGGTAGTGGTGGTGAGCAGGAGGTGAACCGCCATGCTTCATGAGATGCGCGCCGAATACGAGGAGGGCAGCTCCGGGAAGGTCGCGGGTGCCCCGGTCAAGATCTGGCACATGGTCCGCGGCAACGGCACGACCGCCATGTGCGGGCGGGAGCTGGCCCCGGACGCGCAGACGCAGGCCGCCGACCTGTGGGCCACGGACGAGTCGGGTCCCTTCTGCCACTCCTGCGGTGCGATGTATCTGCGCGAGGTCCCTTGAGCGGCGGCTACCGGGAGCGGACATCGCGGCTTGGTGGCGGCGCGGTCGTATGGGCCCGTACGGCCGGGGCCGGCGAGCAGCGGGTGCTGCCGGACGGCTGCACGGACCTGATCTGGAGTGACGCGGGGCCCGCGGGCGAGCTCATCGTCGCCGGCCCCGACACCCATGCCCAGCTGGCCGCCGCCCCGCCCGGCAGCCACTACGTCGGGCTGCGCTTCGCCCCCGGCACCGGTCCCGCCGTGCTCGGTGTGCCCGCCCATGAACTGCGGAATCTGCGCGTCCCGTTGGCCGCGTTGTGGCCGCACGCGCAGGCACGCGGGGTCCAAGAGCGGCTGGCGGAGGCCGGCGGCGGCGCGGGCCGCGTCCTGGAGGAGGTCGCGCTCGGCCGGCTGCGGGACGCGCAGCCACCCGATCCGGCGCTCCGCGCGGTCGTCGCGGGCCTGAGCGGCGGGGCGAGCGTGTCCGAGGTCGCCGCCGCGGTGGGCCTGGGCGAGCGCCAGCTCCACCGCCGCTCCCTGGCGGCCTTCGGCTACGGCCCCAAGACGCTGGCCCGTGTGCTGAGGCTGAACCGTGCGCTGACGCTGGCGCGGGGAGGCGTCCCGTACGCGGAGGTGGCGCTGATGGCGGGGTACGCGGACCAGGCGCATCTGGCGCGGGAGGTCACGGCGCTGGCCGG
>NZ_JBEXHC010000001.1:92821-321546 GCF_040607655.1 Streptomyces sp. NPDC005266 | reverse complement strand
GGCTGCCGCTGAGCCGGCTGCTGGCCTCTGGCTAGGGGCGGGCCGGGCCCGGCCGCCGCGGGCGCGGGGTCAGGGAGACAGCGGGGCGAAGAGGTTCACGGCGCATCTGGCGCGGGAGGTCACGGCGCTGGCCGGGCTGCCGCTGAGCCGGCTGCTGGCCTCTGGCTAGGGGCGGGCCGGGCCCGGCCGCCGCGGGCGCGGGGTCAGGGAGACAGCGGGGCGAAGAGGTCCACGGCGTTGCCGTCCGGGTCCAGGACCACCGCGTAGCGCTGCCCCCAGAACGCGTCCCACGGCTCCTTCTCCCCCCGCACCCCCGCCCGCACCAGCTCGGCGTAGGTCTTGTCGACATCGGCCGGGCTGTCGCAGGCGAAGGCCATCGCGATCCGGTGGGAGCCGCTCGGCGGGGTCCAGCCGGGGTTGAAGGAGCGGACCGTCTCCACGGTGTCCCAGAGCAGGCGGTGCCCGCCCGGCAGCGGCGCCTCCGCGTGTGGCTGGGTGTCGGCCTCGGCGGGGATGTCCAGACCGAGGCGGCGGTAGAAGGCGAGCGAGGCGGCCATGTCCGCGACGACCAGGCCGATCGCGTCGAATCGTGGTGTCATGCGGGCAGCGTAGCCAGCGTCCCGGCCGACGGTCTTGAACGAATCGGACGTCAGGGGCGCGCGTCAGGGGCAGCGGATGACCTGCCCGGCGTAGGACAGATTGCCGCCGAAGCCGAAGAGCAGCACAGGGTCGCCGGACCCGACCTCCCCGCGTTCGACGAGCTTGGAGAGGGCCAGCGGAATGCTGGCGGCCGAGGTGTTTCCGGATTCGACCACATCCCGCGCGATGACGGCGTTCACCGCGCCGAGCTTCCGCGCGACCGGCTCGATGATCCGGAGATTGGCCTGGTGGAGGACGACCCCGGCCAGATCCTGCGGTTCGATCCCGGCCCGTTCGCACACCTGCCGTGCGATCGGCGGCAGTTGGGTGGTGGCCCAGCGGTAGACGGACTGGCCCTCCTGGGAGAAGCGGGGCGGGGTGCCCTCGATACGGACGGCGTGGCCCATCTCGGGGACCGAGCCCCACACCACCGGGCCGATGCCCGCCTCCTCGGTGGCGACGACCACGGCCGCGCCCGCACCGTCGCCGACCAGCACACAGGTGGAGCGGTCGGTCCAGTCGGCGGCATCGGTGAACTTCTCGGCACCGATGACCAGCGCCGCCGTGGCGGATCCGGCCCGCATGGCGTGGTCGGCGGTGGCGAGGGCGTGGGTGAAGCCCGCGCAGACCACATTGACGTCCATGGCGGCGGGGCAGGTCAGCCCGAGCCGGGCGGCGACGCGGGCCGCCATGTTGGGACTGCGGTCGATCGCCGTGGAGGTGGCGACGAGCACGAGGTCGATGTCGGAGGGGGAGAGCCCGCTGTGGGCCAGCGCCTTGGCGGCGGCGGCCGTGGCCATCTCGTCGACCGTCTCGTCCGGGCGCGCGATATGGCGGGTGCTGATGCCCACCCGGCTGCGGATCCACTCGTCGCTGGTGTCGACCATCGCCGCGAGGTCGTCGTTGGTGAGCACCCTCGCGGGCTGGTAGTGGCCGAGCGCCAGTACGCGTGATCCGGTCATCGGGTATCCCCTTCGCGCGGGTGTCGGTGTCGACGTATGTCGCGTCCTTTGCGTAGGTGTCGACGCACAGTCTGCGGTGTGCCCAGTCTTGAGCGGAACCGACGTGCCGTGCACGCGGGTCCTCACCAATCTTGTGCCCCGAGATCTGGAGCTTTCGGCCTTTCCTGATCCGGCACCGGAGTGAAGCGGGCGGAACCGGATCACCCCGCGCCGCCGTCTGAAGCCGTGCTCGACGGGACGAGGAGGGAGCACGGTGCGGAACATCGGGGGACGGGTGTCGCCGGGATGGCGGCGGGCGATGCTGGTGGTGCTGGCCTTGGTGCTGGTCCAGCTGGGGTCGCTGGTGCGGCCGGCGTACGCGTGCGGCTGCGGGGGCATGGTGCCGGGCCGGAACACCACGCTGGCGGTGCAGCGAGAGTCGTCGGTGGTGCGCTGGGACGGCCGCTCCGAGCAGATCGTGATGAGCCTCACGGTGCGCGGTGACGCCCCCGAGGCCGCGTGGATCATGCCGGTGCCGCACCGGGCGACGGTCACGCTCGGCAACCAGGCCCTGTTCGACGACGTACGGAGCGTCACCGCTCCGGTCGACAAGGACCGTCACTACTTCTGGCCGAGGGACGGTGACTGGCCCCTCGGCGACGACGATCACTCCGTGGGCGCGGCCCCGGACGGCGCCCGGGCGGGCGCACCACCCGTGGGCGTGGTCGGCCGGGAGCGGCTCGGCCCGTTCGATGTCGCGCGGCTCACCGCGACCGACCCGGACGCGCTGCGCGACTGGCTGGAGGGCCATGGCTTCGAGCTGCCGGACCGGCTGGCGGATGGGCTGACGCCCTATGTGCGGGCGAAGTGGGAGTACGTCGCCGTACGGCTGGCGCCCGCGGACAAGGGCCGGCGGGCCGTGCTCGAGGGAACGCTCGATCCGCTGCGGCTGACCTTCGCCTCCGAGCGCCTCGTCTACCCGATGCGGCTCTCCCGGCTGGCGAGGACACCGCAGGCCCTGGAGCTGTACGTGCTGGCCCCGCACCGGATGGAGCCGCGCGGCGACATCGGCGGCCGCCCGCCCGAGGTGGTCTACGCAGGGCGGGTGGGCCAGGATCGCTCATCGCACGGACAGCTGGCGGAGCTGGCGGGCGGGCGGCCGATGTTCCTGACGGCGCTCCGGCAGGACTTCCCGTGGCCCGAACGGATCTCGGGTGACCACGAGTTGCGGCGCACCGCCCGTGACGACCCGTACCAGCAGGTCGTCTACCACGACACCCTGCTGACGGTGGGCGGCGTCCCGGTGTGGCTGCTGACGGTGGGCGGCGGCCTCCTCGCCGTGGCGGCCGCCGTGTTCACGGCCCTGACGGTGAGGCGGCGCCGCCGCCCGGTGGCGCGAGCGTGGCCGGGTGACCCGGCCCCGGCTCAGGACAACTGGCCGTCGTAGTCCGGCAGCTTGAAGGACTTCTCGGCGTGGCCGCCGGTCAAGTCCGTGGGGCTGTTGCCGATATTGGCGATGATCGTGTAGCCGTTCTTCTCGATCTCCGCGCGCTTGGCCGTCTTGTACGCGGCTACGTCCTGGAAGAGGTCGGGCAGATGGCGTACGTACAGCCCCGCGACCGGGTAGCCCACCTGCTCCAGGTTGTACTCGGTCGGGGGAGTGAGGATGCCCGGCCGGGCGGTGACGAAGAAGATGGCCACGCCGCGGTCGTGCGCGTACTGGGAAAGCTTCAGGACCGGGGCGACGGCGGGCTGCGGGTAGCTGAAGCCGAAGTCCGTCTCCAGCGACGTGTTGTCGATGTCGAGGACGATGGCCTGCTTCTCGCCCGCCGCGTGCGCGGTGCGCCGTTCGATGTAGGGGCGGGCCTGTCCGTCGATGATGGCCCGTACATCGCGCTGCCAGGTCTCGTAGTCGACCTTGTCGCCGGCGGTGGGGGTGGCGGCGGCTCCGGCGGTGGGGCCCGGCCGAGCCGTGGCCACCGTGGCGCCGGTCGTGGCGGCGGTGGCCGTGGTGGCCGTGGCGCCGACGCCGATGGCCATGGCCACGGCCACCGTCGTCGCGCCGAGCCGTCGCGATCGCGCGCGTGTTGCTGTCATCGGTCACATCCCTCGAATCGAAATGGATCTGCCCCGTGACATGTTCACGGCTCGGGGTGGACGCGAGGGGGTAAACACATTACTGATGAGTAACGGTTGCCATGGCGGAGCGCCAAAATAGGCCAACGACACGTGCCCGGCCGTCCGTTGACTGGTCAGCCGGTAGATGGGTATGTCATGTACTGAAGGGCCGGCCTGGATCCAGCGGCGGCGACCGGCGTGGCTGCGGGCTCCGGTGTCGCGCGCCTCCACCATGTCAAGGAGGCTTGCATGTTCGATGATCGGCCTGCCTTCGGTGTCCGTGTGCGTGCGCTGGGGAGCGTCACGGTCGCTGAGGTCGAGGGAGAGCTGGACATCTTCGCCGCGGGGCGGATCGCGGCTCGGCTCGACTCCCTCGCGCATCCCAGGTGTCCGGATCTGGTCCTGGATCTGCGGCCGGTCACATTCCTTGACTGCGCCGGGCTGTCCCTGCTGTGCCGGGTGCGCAACCGGGTGCTGGAGCGGGGCGGCCGGCTGCGGCTGGTGATGGTCGATCCGCGGTTTCTGCGGCTGCTGCGGATGGTCCGGCTGGACGACGCCTTCGAGGTGCTGGACGATCTGGCACCGGTGATCGCGGGGGCCGCGGACCCGGTGGCCGGGGGCGGGGGCGACGCCTACGCCTGAGGCGCATCTGGCCGAGTGTCAATAGTACGAACCGAATTTCACTCGAATGAGCGGACTTCCGGGGCGCAATGCTGCGTTCCTCCCTCCGTGACCCGAGGTCACCCCCGTACGCTCGCGGGACATCACCCAAAGGACCCGGCCGATCCGTCCCGCACCCGAAGCCCGATCCTGCCCGCTCCCGGGGTCCTGGCGGAGGTGAGAGGGGGCAGTGTGCCGTTCCGAGGGGATATCGCGATGACGCAGCAGGGTGGCTCATCGGCGTTCCCGGACACCGAGCCCCGCGCCCGTACGTACTGGATCGGCGACCACGCGGTCGTCGAGCTCCACGGCGAGATCGACATCGCCGGGCTGAAGACCGTGGGAACGCCGCTGGACCATGCCACCGCCCACGTCACGCCGACGGCCATGGTCATCGTCGACTTACGGGCCACCGTCTTCTTCGACTGCTCGGGCCTGGGGCTGCTGTGCCGCGCTCATCGGCGGGCCGCGGAGCGCGGCGGTCGGTTGCGGCTGGTCTGCGACAACCCCTTGATCATTCGGACCCTGCGCGCGGGCCGGCTGTTCGATGTGCTGCCCCCGGTGTCCACGCTGGACGAGGCGCTCCGCGAGGAGTAGCCGGCCGGTCCGGCGCGATGCCGCAGCCGTTTGGCGGCGGGCCTCACACCCGGCGGTCCTGGGGAGGCGTCACCTGATGGCCCCGGTGCGACCGCCCGTGAAGCCAGCGGCGGAGGCGGGAGTGGTGGCCGACCGGGATGTCCTCGTGCTGCTCGGCCGAGACATGGCTGCCGTTCGCGACATTCGTCCGGTGGATCAGCAGGGCGCCCACGGCGATCATCACAAGGATCACGACCACGGTGATGGCGGTCTCCATGGCGCTCACTCCCTGAGGCCCGAGCCCGGCCGGGAGGTGGACCGGCCGGATTGTACGGAATGCTCCGTATATACCGTACCTCCGGCGCGAAGTGGCGGCGCTCCCGCGCTGCACACGCCGACCGCCCGCACCGGCGTCGGGAACCGGGTGCGGGCGGGTGGGCCCTGATCCATGGGTCAGCGGATCAGCGGATCAGTGGGGCTTCAGGAGGCTCAGTGGGCCTTGGCGAGTCCCTTGTCGATCGAGGCCAGGCCGTTGGCCCACAGTTGGTTGACGCGGTTGATCTCGGTCTGGTTCGGCTGCGCGTTGGTGCAGGACGGGCCGGGGCCGCCGCCGGACATCAGCTCACTGCACGGGCCCGAGTAGTGGTCCGGCAGCCCCAGCACATGGCCGGTCTCATGGGCGGTGACCCGGGTGGAGTCGTACTGCTGGTTCTGCGCGTAGTCCAGGAAGACATAGCCGCTGCCGTGGCCGTCGGTGCTCGCGTACGAGCCCCTGGAGTCATTGCCCTCGCGGTAGGTGAAGTCGGGGTTGCTGCCCTCCTGCAGCTTCACATTGGTCACCGACGCGTTCCAGATCTGGGTGCTGCGGGATATCTGGGACCGGAAGGTCGGGGCCTGGCCGGCGTTGTAGACGACGGTGACGGCGGCGGCCGTACTGGGCGACTTGGCCCGCTTGGCCAGTGCCGACTTCATCACGGCCTTGATGAAGGCGTCGGTGTCGGCCCGCTCCTGGCCGCCGGGGACATAGCCGGCCGCGGCAGTGCGCTGGGTGGCGGTGTGATCGGGGGTGGCCGCGGAGGCGGGCAGGGCGGACAGGGTCGCCGCCAGGCCGAGACCGAGGGTCACGGACAGCGCTGACTTGCGCAGGGACATGTGGGGGGCTCCTCATCGTCCTCGGGCCCCAACCGCCGTGTGGGGTGCGGCGGTCGGTGGCCGTGGGATGAACTCTTGGTGCCGAAGAGTCTTGAGGAGGATCCGTGTCGCGCGGAGATATCAACCGGCGATAGGACGAAGGCATACCCCGCCCCGCTTCCGGCCGGTACGCCACCGCCGCTGATTGACCGTCCGCTGCCTGGCGTTGACCACCGATTGGCCTTTTGGGCGCGGGTTTGGCGGGGTTTCAGAGTCTGGTGTGGCGTCCGCGAGCGCCGCTATGCTCCCGCCGTGGAGCTCGAGGTGAGGCACCTTCGTGCGCTGTGCGCCATAGCCGACACCGGCAGCCTCCGGAAGGCGGCGCGACAGCTGGGCATGACCCAGCCCTCTTTGACGACACAGCTCCGGCGCATCGAGACCACCGTCGGCGGCCGGCTGTTCTCGCGGGAGGTCACCGGCAGCCGGCCGACCCCGCTCGGGCGCTCCGTGCTGTGCCGCGCCCGGCCGATCGTGGCCGAGATGAACGCCCTGGTCAAAGAGGTCCGGCTGGAGGCGGGACAGACGGCGGACGCGCGGCTGCGCATCGGCAGCACGGGCAGCCGGGCCGTCGTCGGATGGCTGCGCAGGCTCCGCACCCGGCACCCGGACACGGACACCACCATCCACATCGACGTCTCCGCGAACGCGCTGCTGCAGATGGTCGCGGCCGGTCAGCTGGACGTCGCCTTCGTCCACGAGGTCGAGGGCGCACCGCTGAGGGTTCCCGAGGGCGTGGAGCGCCGCGTACTCCTCGCGAGGGAGCCGCAGTTCATCGCCCTCGCCGAGACCCACCGGGCCGCCGCCCGGCCCGTGGTGCGGCTCACCGACCTCGCGGCCGACCAGTGGATGGTCGACCCCAGCGTGGACGGCGAGGGGCCGGGCCTGCGCCGGGTGCTTGCCGCCGCCGGGCTGAATCCGAGGGTCGTGTACGGGGACTATCTGACGGCGGCCGACCTGGTCGCCTCGGGTGAGGTGGTCACCCCGTGCCAGCCCACGGCGCGCTCCCGGCAGGGCGTGGCCGTCCGGCCGCTGTACGGGGATCCGCTGACGGTCCGGCTCTACCTCGCCTCACGGGCGGGCACGGACGCCCGCGCCGGGACCGCCGGCCCCCTCGACGTGAACGCCCTCTTCGGCGATCTGGAGGACGCGTACCTCGAGATCGCCTGGGCGAGCGCCGCGTACCGCACGTGGCTGATCCGCAACCAGAGCCCGCTGCTGCGCCTGCACAGCGCCCGGATGCCGGACCCGGTCCTGGACATCGGCCTCGCCGGGCCCGCCGAAGGCTCGTAGGGCCTTCAAGGCCCGGGCGGCGGCCCGCTCAGTCGTCGATCGCCTGGTACGCGAGCGTCCAGAAGTCGAGATACGCCGCGGAGAAGACCGGGAACCGCGCCCGCTGGCTCATCATGACCGCCACCATCTCCTCGGCGGGATCCGACGCCCACGTCGTGCCGAGACCGCCGTCCCAGCCGTACTTCCCGGGGACCGCGGAGACGCTGTCCCGCCCGGTGACCACCGAGAGTTCGGGCAGCAGCCGCTCCACCGGCTCGTCCAGCCGCAGCACGCACTCCTCGACCAGGATCATCGTCGCGGCGGCGATGACGGGCTTGGTCATCGAGGAAATCCGGAAGATCTTGTCCCGGCGGACCGGATCGCCGCCACCGACCGCCTTCGTGCCGATCGCCTCGACATGCGTCTCGCCGCGCCTGCTGACCAGCGTGACCAGGCCGGGCGCCGCGCCGTCGGCCACATGGCGCTCCATCACCTCACGCATCCGGCCAACGTGCGGTGGACCACCCTCCGGCGCTCATCGCGTGCCCCTCCGTCCGGTTCATCAGGTTCGTCCGGCATACCAGCAGACCGCGCCCGGCCCGCTTCGGCGGGTCGGGCGCGGTCGGGGAAGGCAGGCGTGGGACCTGACAAAGGGCGGGTCAGCCCTTCTTGGTCTCCCAGAAGATCTTGTCGATCTGGGCGATGTAGTCCAGCGCCTTCTGGCCCGTGGCCGGATCGGTCGAGCCCTTGGCCGTGCTCAGGGCCTTGAGGGTGTCGTTGACCAGCTGGTGCAGCTCCGGGTACTTCTCGAAGTGCGGGGGCTTGAAGTAGTCGCTCCACAGCACGGAGATGTGGTGCTTGGCGAGCTCCGCGCGCTCCTCCTTGATGACGGTGGCGCGGGCGCGGAAGTGGGGGTCCTCGTTGGCCTGGTACTTCTCCTGGATGGCCTTGACCGAGTCGGCCTCGATGCGGGCCTGTGCCGGGTCGTACACGCCGCAGGGCAGGTCGCAGTGAGCGCTGACCTGGACCTTGGGGGCGAACAGGCGGGAGAGCATAGAGCTGTCCTTCCATTCGTGATCGTCTTCTCAGGTGCGAGATTACTCCGTGGGTGAAGGCTTTTCTCGGGTGCCCCGGGGGGCTTAGGTCAAAAGTCCGGTGGCAGGCTGGGATGCCTGGGATGGTGGTGGGAGAAGTACGGACCGGAGGTGCCGTGGAGATGCGGGAGCAGCTGCACGATCGCGGGCCGGAGCGGGACCGCGACCAGCGCGGACTGCTGCGGATCGGGCTCGCCGAGGTGTACAACCCCTCGATGCAGCCCACCCTGTACCCCGGCGACCAGCTGGTGGTGCGGTACGGGGCGCCCGTGCGGCCGGGGGACGTGGTGGTGCTGCGCCATCCGTTCCGGCAGGACCTGCTGATCGTCAAGCGCGCGGTGGAGCGGCGCGAGGGCGGCTGGTGGGTGATGGGCGACAACCCGTACGTGGAGAACGACAGCCGGGAGTTCGGCGTCGTGCCCGACGAGCTGGTCGTCGCCCGTGCATGGGTGCGGCTGCGGCCGCTGCCCGGCGCGGGGCGCGGGGTTCAGCGGTCGAAGGCCGGGCCGGCCGGGCTTGCCGGGTGGGTGTCGTGGGCGGCGTCCGCCGTACGGCCCGTACGGTCGCGATCGTGGTCGCGCTCCTTGCGGGGGCTGCGCACGGCGGCGGCCGGGCGCTCGGCGTCGAGGCGTTTGCGCGCTCGGTAGGCGGCGACGTTGGCTCGGGTCGCGCAGCGGTCGGAACAGTAGCGCCGGGATCGATTTGTCGATGTGTCGAGATAGGCGTTGCGGCAGGGCGACGCCTCGCAGATGCCGAGCCGGTCCACGCCCAGCTCGGTGAGGTGGAAGGCGAGCCCCATCGAGGCGGTCGCGGCGAAGCCGGCGCCCGCGTTGGCCGCGTAGTCCGCGATGTGCATATGCCACTCGGGCCGGCCGTCCTCGTCGCGGTACTCGTGCCCGGAGATCTGCGGGCTGACCGGGAACTCGATGAGCAGCGCGTTCAGCAGATCCACCGCCAGGACCTCGTCCCCGCTCGCCGCCGCCTCGAAGACGGCGCGCAGCCGGGCCCGCACCGACCTCAGCCGGGTCACATCGGCGTCGGTCGCGCGCCGCGCCGCCTGCTGACTCGCGCCGAAGAGCGCGCGTACGGCGTCCACCGAGGTGAGGGCGTCGGTGCCGCGAGCGGGCTCCTCACTGTTGACCAGACGCACGGCGAGATCCGAGTAATAAGCGAGTTCCACTTGTGGTCCTTACGAGGAGCGATCTAAGGTCGGTAAGAGGCGCACTGGGTACGAGGGTATTACGTTACGGACGAATGCGACATGGAGGAGCGGGATGACGGACACCGTCGCCGTGGCGGACTGGCAGGCGTGGCAGCGGAGCTGGGACCGGCAGCAGGAGTGGTACCTCCCCGATCGCGAGGAGCGGTTCCGGGCGATGCTCGACGTGGTCGAGGCGGTCGTCGGCCCCGAGCCTCGGATCCTCGACCTCGCATGCGGCACAGGCAGTATCTCGGACCGGGCGCTGCGCCGGTTCCCGGGAGCCACCAGCACCGGCGTCGACCTCGACCCCGCGCTGCTGACGATCGCGCGCGGCCACTTCGCGGCGGACCGCCGGATCGCGTTCGTGACCGCCGATCTGCGCGACCCCACGTGGCCGGACAAGCTGCCGCACCGCTCGTACGACGCCGTCCTCACCGCCACGGCGCTGCACTGGCTGCGCTCCGATGAGCTGCGGGTGCTGTACGGCCAGGTCGCTGGGGTGGTACGGGACGGCGGGGTGTTCCTCAACGCCGACCATATGCCGGACCCGGCGACGCCCCGGCTGAACGCGGCCGACCACGCGTACCAGAAGGAGCGCCAGGCCCGGGCCAGGGCCGAGGGCACCCAGGACTGGGTGGACTGGTGGCAGTCCGCCGCGGGGGACGTGGCGCTGGCCGGGCCCGTCGCCGAGCGGTTCGCCATCTTCGGCAATCCGGCGGACGGCGACCACGCCGAGGGCGAGGCGCAGTCCCCGGCCTGGCATGCGGAGGCGCTGCGCGAAGCGGGGTTCGCAGAGGCGCGGACCGTGTGGTGCTCGGTCTCGGACGCGATGGTGCTCGGGCTCGCGTAGCCGCCGGGCAGACGGCGCGAGGGCGGTACGGGCGTGCGTGCCCGTACCGCCCTCGCCGCTCGGACCGGGGTCAGAGCACCTTGGACAGGAACGACTTCGTCCGCTCGTGCTGCGGATTGGTCAGCACCTCACGCGGATGCCCGGCCTCCACGACCACCCCGTCGTCCATGAAGACGACCGAGTCCCCGACCTCGCGGGCGAAGCCCATCTCATGGGTCACGACGATCATCGTCATGCCGTCCTCCGCGAGCCCGCGCATCACATCGAGGACATCGCCCACCAGTTCCGGGTCGAGCGCCGACGTGGGCTCGTCGAAGAGCATCAGCTTCGGCTCCATCGCCAGCGCCCGCGCGATCGCGACGCGCTGCTGCTGTCCGCCGGACAGCTGCGTGGGGTAGTTGCCCGCCTTGTCGGCGAGCCCCACCCGGTCCAGCAGCTTCAGCGCACGCTCGCGCGCGACCGCCTTGGTCTCGCGCTTGACCTGCACCGGCGCCTCGATCACGTTCTCCAGCGCGGTCATGTGCGGGAAGAGGTTGAAGCGCTGGAAGACCATGCCGATGTCCCGCCGCTTCTCGGCGACCTCGCGGTCCTTGAGCTCGTAGAGCTTGTCGCCCTTCTGCCGGTAGCCGACCAGATTCCCGTCGACGTACAGCCGCCCGGAGTTGATCTTCTCCAGGTGGTTGATGCAGCGCAGGAAGGTGGACTTCCCGGAGCCGGACGGGCCGATCAGACAGAACACCTCGCGCGGGGCGACTTCGAGGTCGATGCCCTTGAGGACCTGAACCGCGCCGAAGGACTTGTGGACGCCCTCGGCCTTCACCATGGCGGTCATGCGCTGACACCTCCCTGGCGGTTGGAGAACGAGAGCAGATTGGCGCGAACGCGCTGGAGCGGGGTCGCGGGCAGGTTCCGGCTGGAGCCGCGCGCGTAGTACCGCTCCAGGTAGTACTGGCCCACGCTCAGCACAGAGGTGAGGATCAGATACCAGGTGGCGGCGAGGAAGAGCATCTCGGCGGTGGCGCCGGAGTTCTGGCCGACCTCCGCGGTGGCCTGCAGCAGATCCCAGTACTGCACGGCGATCACCAGCGACGTCGTCTTGAGCATGTTGATGAACTCGTTGCCCGTCGGCGGCACGATCACCCGCATCGCCTGCGGCAGGACGACCCGGCGCAGCGTCTTGGCGTGACTCATGCCGAGCGCCTGCGCGGCCTCGGTCTGGCCCTCGTCGACCGACTGGAGGCCGGCGCGGCAGATCTCCGCCATATAGGCGGCCTCGTTCAGGCCGAGGCCCAGCAGGGCGGCCAGGAACGGGGTCATGAAGTCGGACCACTCGTCCTTGTAGATCGGCATGATGTTGATGTAGTCGAACACCAGGCCGAGGTTGAACCAGACGAGCAGCTGCACATAGACCGGGGTGCCGCGGAAGAACCAGATGTAGCCCCAGGCGATGGACGCGGTCACCGGGTTCTTCGAGAGCCGCATCACCGCGAGGATGATGCCGAGGACCACCCCGAGCACCATCGAGAGGATGGTGATCCAGACGGTGTTGCGGACGCCCTTGAGGACCTCGCCGTCGAAGAAGTAGTCCGGAATGGCGCCCCAGTTAACATCGCCGCGTGCGAAGGCGGAGACGAGCAGCGTGAGCAGGGCGATGGTGGTGACCGCGGCGAACCAGCGGCCGACGTGCCGCACCGGAATGGCCTTGATGTTCTCCGGTGCGGGCGGCCGGGCGTCGTCGACCGGCCCCGCCTTTTCGATCTTAGTTGTCACGGGTAGTGCCTTTCAGCGCAAGCGCGCGAGCGAGCGGGGAGGGGAGGGCCGGGTCACTTGCCGCCGTTGATGATGGCCTTGGTGACAGCGCCCTCCTTGACGCCCCACTTCTCGGCGATCTTGTCGTACTCGCCGTTCGCGATGATCAGGGCGAGCGCCTGCTTGAGGGCCTCGCGCAGCTCGGTGTTCTCCTTGCTCACGGCGATGCCGTACGGGGCCGCCTCCACCTGGTCGCCGACGAGCTCGAAGTCCTTGCCCCCGCCGGAGGTCTTCACCGCGTACGCGGCGACCGGGAAGTCGCTGGATCCGGCCGCCGCGCCGCCGCCGCGCAGCCGGGTCTGGGCCTCGGTGTCATTGGCGAACGCCTCGATCGAGATCTTCTTCTTGTCGTCCTTCTCGCACTTCTTCGACTGGGACTTGGCCAGATCGTGCGAGACGGTGCCGCGCTGGACGACGATCTTCTTGCCGCACAGGTCGTCCCAGGTCTTGATCCCCTTGGTGTCGCCCTTCTTGGTGTAGATCGAGACGCCCGCGGTGAGGTAGTCGACGAAGTCGACGCCCTGGCCCGCCTTCTTGCCGGTGTCGGGGTCGATGCCCTGCTGGCGGCCCTTGTTGTCGGTCATGGCCGACATGGCGATGTCGTACCGCTTGGATCTCAGCCCGGACAGCAGGGTGTCGAAGGTGGCGTTGTTGAACTCGAACTTCACCCCGAGTGCCTTGCCGAGTGCGTCGGCGATGTCCGGGTCGATCCCCATGACCTTGCCGTTCTTCTTGAACTCGACCGGCGGATAGTTGATGTCCGAGCCGACCTTGATGACGCCCGCGTCCTGGATCTTCTTCGGCAGCGCGCTGAAGAGCGGGCCCTTGTCGGCAGCGCTGGACGAGCCGCTCTGTGCCTTGTCGGTCTGGTCGCCACAGCCCGTCAGCAGCAGGGCACCTACCACCGCTATCGCACCGACAGCGGCCAACCGGGAGTTCGGGGCGACCCGACGGCGCGTGAAGCTGGCGGTCATGCTGGTTCCTCCGGCGGGGTGAGAGGGGGTGACGGAGATCTCGCTGAACACATTTACGGGTGCCGCGATCTCGTGTGATTGGGGCATCTTGCCACCGGACCGGCCCGAACGGGCGACCAGCCATGTCAAAATCGGATAACGGGCGATCCCCGTGAAGCGCAGGGGCGGTACGCCGGGCCGGACAGCGGTGGCCGGGAAGCGGGACGGGGTCATGGTCGCGCGGAAAAGGGCGCGTGACTCTGGCATGTGCATGCAGAAGCGATTCGACCGCTTTCATTGGTAACGCGACGTTTCTGAACTCCACCGCGACCGGAACTCGCTCGTTCTTGAGCCGCGCGTCCGGTAGAAAAGACGGCTACACCCCCTTATCCGGGGCTCAGGGTGCGTGTGCGACGCACCCGGCGTCCGTATCTCGTCCCAACTGACGACCATCTGCTCAGTGGGAACCGGCCGGACGCGGTGCCCGCCCGCTCCGAACCTGGGGCGGCTACCCTCGACAGAAAACGACAAAGGGGTCAAACAGTGGCAGCGGAGATGGCGAATCCTCGCAGCGACAGCACAAGCGGCAGCGCCGAAGGGGCCGAAGGAGTGACCGACGGGGAGCCCTTCGATCCGGCCTTCGCGCTTCACCGCGGCGGCAAGATGGCCGTCCAGGCGACCGTGCCCTTGCGCGACCGGGACGATCTGTCCCTCGCCTACACACCGGGCGTCGCCAAGGTCTGCAGCGCCATTGCGGAGCAGCCCGAACTCGTCAATGACTACACCTGGAAGTCCCAGGTCGTCGCCGTGGTGACGGATGGCAGCGCGGTGCTCGGACTCGGCGACATCGGCCCGGAGGCATCCCTCCCGGTGATGGAGGGCAAGGCCATCCTCTTCAAGCAGTTCGGTGGTGTGGACGCGGTGCCGATCGCGCTCGACTGCCGGGAGGTGGACGAGATCGTCGAGACCGTCGCCCGGCTCGCGCCCTCGTTCGGCGGCGTCAACCTGGAGGACATCTCCGCGCCCCGCTGCTTCGAGATCGAGCGCAAGCTCCAGGAGCGCGTGGACATCCCGATCTTCCACGACGACCAGCACGGCACGGCGGTCGTCACCCTCGCCGCCCTGCGCAACGCCGCCAAGCTGACCGACCGTTCCCTCGGGCAGCTGCGCGCCGTGATCTCCGGCGCCGGCGCCGCCGGGGTCGCCATCGCCCGGATCCTCACCGAGGCGGGCATCGGCGACGTCGCCGTCTGCGACCGCAAGGGCATCGTCTCCCCGGATCGCGAGGACCTCACCGACGTCAAGCGCGAGCTGGCCGGATTCACCAACAAGGCCGGCCTCACCGGCGCACTGGAGACCGCGCTGGACGGCGCCGATGTCTTCATCGGCGTCAGCGGCGGCACGGTGCCGGAGGGCGCCGTTGCCAAGATGGCGCCCGACGCCTTCATCTTCGCGATGGCCAACCCCAACCCCGAGATCCACCCCGATGTCGCGCACCAGTACGCGGCCGTGGTGGCCACCGGCCGCAGCGACTACCCGAACCAGATCAACAACGTGCTCGCCTTCCCCGGCATCTTCGCGGGCGCCCTCCAGGTCCGGGCCTCCCGGATCACCGAGGGCATGAAGCTCGCCGCCGCCGAGGCGCTGGCCGCCGTGGTGGCCGAGGAGTTGAGCGCGGACAAGGTCATTCCCTCGCCCTTCGACGACCGGGTCGCCCCGGCCGTGACGGCGGCCGTGGCGGCGGCGGCCCGTGCGGAGGGTGTGGCCCGCCGCTGACCCTCCCGGGTGCGCCGGGGGCCGGGGCGCGGCCGCCCCCGCCCGGCTGGACGGTTCGGTTGGAGGGGGCCGGGGGACAACCCCGGCCCCCTCCGCCGTCCCGTCCCCGGCTCCGGCCGGGGGGACGGGCCCGGCGGGCCTGGCTCCTGCCGTCCGGCGGGCGGGAGCGCCCCGGCGAGAGGCCCGGCGCTCGGGGAACGCAGGCCGTTCCCGCGACGCCGAGCCGCCCGCTGCCGCTGCGGGCGGCGGCTCCCCCATGTGGCTGGAATTGACGGGCGAGGCCCGCCCGCACCGGGGGCCGCGCCCCCGGATGCGGCCGCGACCGGCGGTGCCGGCCCACCGCGGTGGGGCCGCTGCCTGGAGGCGGCCGGAGGCGAGCGGGGCGCGGGGTACGGCCTGTGGGTGTGCGGCGCCCCGTGGTGGGCGCGGCGCGGGCCGCGGCCCGCAGATGTGCGGCGGGGCCCGGACCGGTGGCCGGCGGAGGCGAGCCGTGTCACACCTCGGCGTGGTTCCATCGCGTCCCCGGCGCGGCCTATGGTCGGGATCATGTTCGCTGCCTACGCCGCACGT
Source organism: Streptomyces sp. NPDC005266 (assembly GCF_040607655.1). NCBI lineage: Bacteria > Bacillati > Actinomycetota > Actinomycetes > Kitasatosporales > Streptomycetaceae > Streptomyces > Streptomyces sp. NPDC005266. The sequence continues at coordinate 305,899 of NZ_JBEXHC010000001.1, read as the reverse complement.
ATTGACCGTGACCAGCCGCTGAGCGGCCTTGAACTGGGGGAGCGCCCCGACCCCGAGGCGCGGCCCGGGTGGACGACCGTGAGGGTCAAGGCCGCCTCGCTCAACCATCACGACCTGTGGTCGCTGCGCGGCGTCGGCCTCGGTGAGGAGTCGCTTCCGATGATCCTCGGCTGTGACGCGGCCGGGATCGACGAGGACGGCAACGAGGTCGTCCTGCACTCGGTCATCGGCCAGAGCGGCCACGGCGTCGGCCCGCGCGAGCCCCGCTCCATCCTCACCGAGCGCTATCAGGGCACCTTCGCGGAGAAGGTGACCGTCCCGACCTGGAATCTGCTGCCCAAGCCGAAGGAGCTCTCCTTCGAGGAGGCCGCCTGTCTGCCGACGGCCTGGCTGACGGCGTATCGCATGCTGTTCACCAACGCGGGGGTGCGCCCCGGCGACACCGTCCTGGTCCAGGGCGCGGGCGGTGGCGTGGCCACCGCGGCGATCGTGCTGGGTGCCGCCGCCGGGCTGCGGGTCTTTGCCACGAGCCGTGACGAGGCCAAGCGCAAGCGCGCCGTGGAGCTGGGCGCCGAGGGCGCGTACGAGCCGGGGGAGCGGCTGCCGCAGCGCGTGGACGCGGTGATCGAGACGGTGGGCGCGGCGACCTGGTCGCATTCGGTGAAGTCGCTCAAGCCGGGCGGCACGCTGGTGATTTCGGGCGCGACCAGCGGCCCGAACCCGAAGGCCGCCGAGCTCAACCGGATCTTCTTCCTGGAGCTGAAGGTCGTCGGCTCGACGATGGGGACCAAGGACGAGCTGGAGGATCTGCTGAGCTTCTGCGCCGCGCGTGGCGTACGGCCGGTGATCGACTCGGTGCTGCCGCTGGACCGGGCGCGCGAGGGGTTCGAGAAGATGGCGGGTGGCGATCTGTTCGGCAAGGTCGTGTTGACGGTCTGAATTGACGGTTTTGCCGTACGACCGGCGAACACTTTTTGGCGCAATTTCCACCCCCTGCGCTCAGTTCCGGAGAATGTCTGTCACTCTGCGTTAGGAGTCTAGTGCTCACCGGAGTGGGTGGGGATGATCGTGCCGGGGGGATGTCATGTCTGCTTCGGTACCACCGCTGCCCAAAATCGACTTGCTGGTCGATGCGCTCGAACAGCTCATCGTGCTGCCGCCCGCTCGGCGTGGCCCAGCTCCACAGATCCTGCTCACCCAGCTCGACGAGGGCCCGGAGGCGGGCAACATCGCCGACGGCCTGTGCGGGCGCTTCAGCGCGGGCGGCACCGCCCGTATCCCGTTCGCGCAGGTGGCGGGTGCGCTCGCGGGCACGCCCCGAGAGCGGGTGGGGGAGACCTTCCAGAAGATCGAGGAGGAGCTGCTGCGCAACCGGCCCGGTGGGTTCGGTCGCCTGCGGCTGTCGCAGTTCCGGCTGATGTGCTCGGTCGTCGAGGCCGATGTGACCGAGCCCCAGGCCGGTGCGCAGGCCGAGGTGTTACGGAACAAGGTCTACGAGGCGCGGTGTGCGCGCTCCGTCTTCCTCCGGGCACTGGAGACCATCAGCGGTGGCGAGGAGCCCCCGCCCGGCATCCTGCCCACAGCCTGGTACTGGCTGCGCCAGCCCGTGTTCGGGCTGCTGCCCCGCTGGTGGTACGGCCGCCGGCACAGCCGCCGGATGTCCCGTAAGGGGGGCTGGTACCGCAAGTGGGCCGGGCTGCCGGAGAAGGGCTGGGACTTCTTCACCGACGCCCTCCGGCTGACCGCGGGTTCGCCGAGTTCCGCGGGGCCCGCGGGCCGCGCCCGTATCGTCGATGTGCTGCTGCGGGCGCTGCTCGCCGATCTGGAGCGGGCCTTCCGCCATCCGCGGCTCTCGCCCTGGGGCAGGCGCCGCCGGCATCGCTTCGTCCTCGTCTTCCCGCAGCCTCCGGCCCCCGAGGCCGACACCGCCCGGCTGCTGGAGCAGTTCCCCGCCGCCGTGGAGCACACGGGCTGCACCGGGGTGATGCTGGTGGCCGCGGTGCGCCCCGGTGGGGAGCGTACGGAGAGCTTCGCCGAGGCCGCCGTCACGCTCAAGTCCTGGATCGGTTCCACCGGGGCGGGCGGTGCCCGGGTGGTACGGGTGGGGGTCGAGCGGCACGACGACGACGCGGACGCCGCCCGGTGGCTCGGCCGGTATCCGGAGATCGCCACCGGGAAGCCCCGCTCCGATGTGGCGCCCCGCCTCGAGGCGGCCTCCGCGGCGGTGGCGGGCGTGACCGCGCTGGCGCTGCTGGGCGTGTACGGCGTGTGGTGGGTAACGGCGGAGAGCGACACCGCCTGCCTCGGCGGAGGCACCACCTCCGCCTCCCCCGGCACGCCGAAGCTGCCCAAGAAGAGCCCCAAGGCCGTCTACGACCAGGCCCGCGACGCCATCGACGAGCAGAACAAGGAGGCCGACAAGGCGGCCCGGCGCGGCGCCGTCGTACGGACGGTGGCCTACCTGGGCGTGCCCGTGACCGCGGCCGACTGGAAGCGGGCCAAGTACAGCGGCGCCATCCCCGAGCTGCGCGGCATCGCGATGGCCCAGCGAATGATCAACGACCAGGCGGCCCAGCAGGAGAAGAGCGAGGTGTTGCTGAAGGTCCGTCTGGTGGACGCGGGCGACCGCTTCTCGAAGGCGCCCGCGGCCGCCGAGAGGCTCGTCCGGGAGGTCAAGGACAGCAGCAGCGCGGCGGGCGGCGAGCGGCTTTTGGGGGTGGTCGGCCTCGGCCAGAGCCGCCGGGACACCATCAGGGCCCGGGACACCCTGGCCCAGGGCGGGCTGCCGATGATCGGCACCTCCGCGACCGCCGAGGAGATGCAGCGATCGGCGATGTACCGCCAAGTGCCCCCGGACAACCACCGGGAGGCGCGGATCGCTGCGGAGTTCGCCCGGGAAGGCAATATCGTGCGGACGGCGCCGGGGAAGTGCGGGCCCGCCAAGAAGGCGGTGGTGATCGGCGATCCGCACGACATCTACAGCCACAATCTCAGCGAGCGATTCGCGGCGGAATTCGAGGGCGCCCGGCAGATCTGGTATCCCCTCGACTCCACTCCCGCCTCCTCTTCCGCAGGGCAGAGCGAGGGGGAGGACGAATGGGTGTCCAATCCCTCCGAGATGGCGGCGAGCATATGCCGCAGGCTCAAGGAGGAACCGCGCACGGTGGTCTACTGGGCCGCGCGTGCCAATGAATTCGAGAATTTCCTCAACGTCTTCGACCGCACCACCTCATGCCAGGGCCAAGCGACCGTACTCGGCGGTAACGACCTCACCAATGCGGTGGTGGAGGAACAGCGCCCCAGCGAGCAGCACCCCGGGCTGCGGCTGTATTACGCGGCACAGGCGCTGCCGAAGGACAATCAGCCCAATGTAATGGGCGTCGCCTTCCGCCGGCAGTACGCCAAAGCGTACGGGGACGACCTGTGGAGCAACGACGCGCGGGCACCGCTCGCCTGGGACGCCCTGCGGGTGCTCTCCGAGGCGATCAACTCGGCCTACCGGGAGGCGGGCACGGCGCCCTTCGGGCGGTCCACCGTGCAGTTCGCGCTGGAGAAGGGGGTCGGCGGGACGGCCGGTGTGCGCGGGGCCACCGGATCGCTGGTCTTCACGGAGAGCGGCAAGGTCCCCGCGGACAAGCTGCTGCTGATCCTGCACGACAGGGCCGGGGGCTCACCGGAGGTGGCGCTGGAGTGCGGGATACGGGACAGCGGAGTGGAGAGGACGACATGGGGCCCGGGCGGCAGGTTCTCCTGCCCCCGCGACGGGCGTGACGACTGATCAGCCCTCGGTGCGGCGGTCGGCGGGGCAGTCGTTGGGGCCATCCGTGAAGGCCCACCCCGTCCAGCGGACCACCTCGATGGCGATCACCGGTCCCCGTGGCGGCCGCTCCGTGTACTGCGGGTACTTCTCGACGAGCCGCTCCACCGCCCTCGCGCGGTCGGCCGCGGCCTCGTCGGGCAGCACCCGCGCCCGGCCGTCGGCCCGCACCCACCACAGCCGCCGCCAGTCCTCCTCGTAGTGGTCCACCAGCAGGGACACCCCCGGATGGGCCCGGATGTTGTGCAGCCGCCGCAGGTCCTGATGGCGCTTGGGCTTGTGGTCCACGGCGGTGACCACCGTCTCCCCGTCGAGCGCGAAGGTGGCGGGGACGATATGCGGCTGCCCGCCCTCATCGGTGGTGGCCAGCCGCAACACCCTGGCACCGGTGAACCGCCGCCGCGCCTCGTCGCTCTCCAGTCTCATGCGGGGAGGCTACTGGGGTGCGCTCTGAGGACGGGTGAAGCTCCGCCAGAAGCGGTAGCGCCGCACCTCCGTGCCCAGGAATCCGGGGAAGTCGCGCACCCGGTCCCAGGCGGACGATCCGCCGCGGGGCCTGTCGCCCGTCACCGCGGCCTCATACGCCTCCTCGGTGGTCCACCGGGCGTAGTTGAGCACCCGGGCCCGGTCGGTGCTCAGATGGCGCTCCCCGTCGACGATCAGATGGAAGTCGGCGGTGAGGAGCCCCGGGTCGGGTTCGGCCTCCAGCGCCTCGATGACCGTGTCGACCCATTCCCGGCGCAGCTCGGGGGCCGGCCGGCCGAAGTCGATGTTCACGATGACGATGAGCCCCGGATCCGGCGTATCGCCCTCGACCACCGTGGAGAAGGCGCGGTAGTGCCGGTAGCCGGCGATCGCGAGCCGCTCGATGCCCGGGACCGCGCGGTCGATGTCGTCGTTGCGTTCCTGGCGCTGGGTGCGGACGAAGGCGTGGTAGGCATCCTCGCTGGTCCACTGCGAGTGGTGGAGCAGCGTATCGCCGTCGGTCCCGCCGTAGACGTTGTAGGAGAGCAGGGCCGGCGTCGGCCACGGCCGGTCGTCCCAGGCGGCGGCGATGGCATCGACGGTGGCCCGCTGCCGATCGGGCGTGCCCACGCTCCAGGTGCTGAACAGGGCGATGCCGGAATCGGGCCGTGCCGGATCGGGCAGCGGGCCGGCGGCGGCGCTGGGGCGGGAAGGGGCGGACATAACGGTCTCCTCGCGGTCCGGGGCCCGGGGCCCGGGATAAGGAACGGGTCCGGCGGGGCGTCCCCGTGGCGCGCCGCCGGACTCGATCCTCAAACTTCAACCGCGCGTCAAGTCAAGCGCCATCGGCCCGGCGCCCCGCGGAATGCGGGAAGCCCGCTCATCCCTTGCCCTGTCCGCGCAGCAGGCTGGTGATCCGCGTCGCGGTCGCCGCCAGCCGGCGGTGGGCGTCGGCCAGGTGGGCGTCCGTCACGCCGTGGTCCCGGGCGGTGTCGCGGATGTCGTCGCGGAACCGGTCGAGCAGCCGGTCCAGATCGCGGGCGGGGTCGCCGGAGGGCGTGAAGTCCCGGGCCCACTCGGGCTCGTCCGCCCCCTCGGGGCCGCCGGCCGGCTTCCGCTCGTCCACCCGCTCGACCGTGACCTTCGCCGGCCCGGACGGCTCGTCTCCCCAGCCCCAGCCAGCATCCGCGTCCGGGGGAGCGGCGCCCTGCCGGGAGATACGGCTCATCCCGCGCGATACCTCGGCCAGCCCCTCCCGTACCGCCCGCTGCCAGTCGCCCGCCCGGATGTGCGTCTGCGTCTGCTCCTGCAGGCGCCGGGCGATCCGCTGGACCTCCTCGCGCGCGAACTCCTGCGCGTCCCTGGCCTGCTTACGGGCGCGCTGGGCGTCCTGCCTGGCCCGTCGGCTCTCCTCCTTCGCCCGGCGCGCCTGCTCCTTCCACTCCTCCTTGGCGCGGCGCATCTCCTCCTTCGCCTGCCGCCACCCCTCCTTGTCGCCCCAGGCGTTCTCCCACGGGGCCTGCTTGCCCTCGGTGTCGCCGGACATACGGGCCTGCTGCGCCGCCTCGCGCATCTCGCGCCGCAGATCGTTGGCCGAGCCGCGGACGTCCTCCCGGATCTCGGCGGCGAGCTCGGCGACCGACTCGCGGATCTCCAGCTCCAGATCGGCCAGCTCACCGCTGCGGTCGGCCAGTTCGGCCCGTCCGGCGTCGGTGATGGAGTAGACCTTGCGGCCGCCTTCGGTGGTGTGGGTGACCAGGCCCTCGGCCTCCAGCTTGGCCAGCCGCGGATAGACGGTGCCGGCGGAGGGCGCGTACAGCCCCTGGAACCGCTCCTCCAGCAGCCGGATGACCTCATAGCCGTGGCGCGGCGCCTCGTCGAGCAGCCTGAGCAGATACAGCCGCAGCCGGCCGTGGGCGAATACGGGGGGCATCAGAGGACCTTTCCCTGAGGGCCGTCGGTGGTGTCCGTGGCCGCGTCGTCCTCGGACGGCGGGCGGCGCAGCAGCGCGATGGCGCCGGAGACGGTGGTGGCCTTGAGGCTGCCGCTGCCCGCGCCGAGCCTGCCGGTGATCCTCTTGGCGCCCCACTGGCCGCTGACCCGCAGATCGTCGAACGCGTTGGAGACGGGGCCGCTCGCGGTGTGGGCCTCGACCTCGGCGTCGACGGGGTGCGGCAGCCGGATGGCGATCTCGCCGGAGACGGTGGTGAGGCTGATGTCCGAGCACGTCGTGGCGGGGGCCAGGTCGACCACCATATTGCCGCTGACGGAGTCGGCCCGTACGGCGGGCCCCGAGCCCTCGACGACGGTGAGGTCGCCGGATACGGAGTGGAAGCGCAGGGTGCCGGTGACGGCCTGGGCCTCGACCCGCCCGGAGACGGTGCTGGTACGGACCGGCCCGGTCAGCCCGAGCAGGGTGAAGTCGCCGGAGACACCGCGCAGGTCGGCGCGGCCGGTCAGCCCGGAGACCACGGCACCGGCCCCGATGGCACCGACGGAGGCGCTGGTGTCGGTGGGGACGGTGAGGGTGACATGGACGGCACGGTTCCAGTGGCCGAGCCACGTGCGGAAGCTCTTCCAGTGGAGGTCGTCGTACGCGACGGTCAGGGTGCCGTTCTCGTGGGTCACCGTCAGCGGCGGGCCGCTGATCCGAGAGACCTCCAGGCGGGCGGGTCCCGCGCCGTTGCCGACCACATTGACCGTGCCGCCTGCGATGCGCACCTCCAGGGTGGCGACGGTGCCGTCGAGGGTGAGCTTCTGTGGTGTGGTGATCGACCACTGTGATCGGGCTGACATCCCTGGCCTCCCCTGGCTGGACGCATGACGCAACATATCGTGTCTCCGCTAGACACGATATATCGCGGACTCCGGGAGTCAAGTCCCGCCCCGTGCCCGGCCCCGCCATCGCGCCATGCGCGGTGTCGGCCTCGCGCCCGGCTCACCCGATGCGTTCGACCCATCGGCCATTAGCCTCGCGCTTTCATGAGGCAGGGTGTCCGGTGGGTGGCCAGAAACACGAAGAGTGCTCCTGACCTGCAACGATGGGACTTGTCTAGGGTCCAGGTCGTCGCGTGAAAGAAGCACTCTCCAGGTGAAGAAGCGTATCGGGTCCTACCCGCGTGTCCGTACCGAAGGCGGTGGTCGCGGGGTGGTCTCCCAGGCCGGTGGTGTGTTGCTGGTGGAGACGGTCCGCAAGACCGGTCTGGATCAGGCGATATCGGCGGCGTTGGCGCCGTGGCGCAAGCCGCGGACGGTGCATGATCCGGGCAAGGTCTTGCTGGATGTGGCGCTCGCGGTCGCGCTGGGCGGAGACTGCCTGGCGGACGTGGGCATGCTGCGGGCCGAGCCGGCGGTGTTCGGGCCGGTGGCCTCCGATCCGACGGTGTCCCGGCTGATCGACACGCTGGCAGCGGGCGGGAAGCGTGCGCTGACCGCACTGCGGCAGGCCCGCGCTCAAGTCCGTGAATATGTATGGACGTTGGCCGGTGACGCGGCGCCGGATGCGGCCGGGCAGGTGGTCGTGGACCTGGACGGGGTGCTGGTGATCGCGCATTCCGAGAAGCAGGATGCGGCCGCGACCTGGAAGAAGTCTTTCGGGCATCATCCGCTGATGGGGTTCGTCGACCACGGCCGGGGCGGGTCCGGAGAGCCGGTGGCAGGGCTGCTGCGGCCCGGGAACGCGGGCAGCAACACCGCTGCAGACCACATCGAAGCCGCCCGGATCGCGCTGGCGCAGCTGCCGAAGAAGTACCGGCGCGGACGGCGGACGCTGATCCGCACCGACTCGGGCGGGGGCACCCACGAGTTCCTCGACTGGCTCTCCGCCCGCGGCCGGTGGCTGTCCTACTCCGTCGGCATGACCATCACCGATGCCATCCACCAGGCCGTTCTGAAGGTCCCGGCATCGGCCTGGACGCCGGCCGTCGAGCCCGACGGCGAGATCCGCGACGGCGCCTGGGTGGCTGAACTCGACGGCGACTGCCTCAAGGGCTGGCCCAAGGGCATGCGGCTGATCGTGCGGAAGGAACGGCCGCACCCCGGCGCCCAACTGCGCTTCACCGACGCCGACGGCATGCGCCTGACCTGCTTCGCCACCAACACCAAGCACACCCCGATCGCCACGCTGGAGCTGCGGCACCGCCAGCGGGCCCGCGCCGAGGACCGCATCCGCGCCGCCCGCGCCACCGGCCTGCGCAACCTCCCCCTCCACGACGCCGCGCAGAACCAGATCTGGCTGGAGATCGTCCAGATTGCCCTGGACCTCCTGGCCTGGATGCCCCTGCTCGCCCTCACCGGACAAGCCCGCCGATGGGAGCCCCGCCGCCTGCGGCTACGGCTGTTCTCCGCGGCCGCTCAGCTCGTCACCACCGGCCGCCGCCGCATCCTCCGCCTTGCCAAGCACTGGCCCTGGACCGGTGTGATAACCGACGCCCTGCAACGGCTCGCGGCCCTGCCGAACCCTGGCTGACCAGCAACGTCCCGTCCCTACGAGCAGCACCACCGCAACCGGAGCCGTGGAACCCGGCGCCCACCCGACGCGACAGCCGGGCCACCAACCTGCCCACCTGCAGGAATCTCCGCCCCGAACGAGCCGGAAGGGTGCGTCAGCAAGCTGACGAACCCTCATGCAAGATCGAGGTTAGCGCATCCCGGTTTCCGGCATATGGCGCGGCCATCGTTTGTGTGTGACATGAATCGCTCTTCCTAGAGGAAAATCCCGTTCGAGATATTTCGGCTAGAGCATCGCTAGAGCCGTGGTGGAGGGTCATGGAGTGCGAATGTTCGGGACTGTTACCTTCATGGCCTATGCATCGAGAAGGAAGAGGGCAGTGAGATAATGGCTTCACAACCCTTGAAAAACTCGGTACCAAACGAATCCCAGGATTTGAGCTCCATCGCCGGGCTGCTGCTGCGGGCGGCTCACGATCACCCCGAATCCGGGGTGCGTTATGTGTCCGGACAGGCGGTGGACGATTCGCGTCGCCAGTCCTATCCGGAACTCCTTGAATCGGCGCTCGGACTCCTGCCCGCGCTGCGGGACCGCGGGCTGCGGCCGGGCGACAAGGCGGCCCTGCTGCTCGACGGCCAGCCGGAATTCCTGACGGTCTTCTGGGCGTGCCTCCTGGGTGGGTTCGTCCCCTGCCCGATGGTGCCGATCCCTGGCGACCCGGCGCGCTGGGCCACCCAACTCGGTCATGTGAACCAGCTGTTGGACCGTCCGCTACTGGTCACCACCGAGGCGATGCGCGCCGAGCTGCCGGACGTCCCTGGGCTCGCGGTGGCCGCCGTGGAGGAGCTGCGGGGCGTCGCCGCCGCAGCCGAGCGCCTGACACCCGCCGAGGTGCACTCCGCGGCGCCGGAGGACCTCGCCCTGCTGGTGCTGACCTCCGGCTCCACGGGGAATTCCAAGGCGGTCATGCTCACCCATGGCAATATCCTGGCGTCCATGGCCGGAAAGGCCGAAAAACAACGCCTCACCGCCGCCGACACCACCTTCAACTGGATTTCCTACGACCATGTGGCCGCTCTTCTGGAAGCGCATATGCTGCCGCTGTACGTAGGCGCCGAACAAGTGCATGCGGAGGCGTCGGTCATTCTTGAGGAGCCGCTTCGGTTCCTCCGCATCATCTCCCGTCACAAGGTGACGATGAGCTTTACCCCGAACTTTCTCTTCGGCCCCCTGAATTCCTCGGCGGAGGAGATGGAGGAGGAGATTTCGGCGGGCGGCGAAGGGCTCGATCTACGCGCGCTGCGTCATATCGTCAGCGGGGGCGAGGCGAATGTCGTCGCGACCGGCGAGGCATTCCTGGAGAACTACGCCCCGTACGGGCTGCGGGAATCTGCGCTCTGGCCCGCCTTCGGCATGACCGAGACCTGCGCCGGCTCCGTCTACAACCGGGAATTCCCCGCCACGGACTCGGGCCAGGAATTCGCCAATCTCGGCACCCCCGTGCAGGGCCTGCGGATCCGGGTCACCGATGACGACCACCGCGCGCTGCCGCCGGGTGAGGTCGGCGAGCTGCAGCTCAGCGGGCCGATGATCACCCGTGGCTACTACCACGACGAGAAGGCCACCAAGGAGGCCTTCACCCCCGACGGCTGGTTCCGCAGCGGCGATCTGGGCCGGATCGACGACGGGCGGCTGACCCTCGTCGGGCGCAGCAAGGACAGCGTCATCGTCAATGGCGTCAACTACTTCAGCCATGAGATAGAGGCGGCGCTGGAACAGCTCGACGATGTGGCGGCCGGCTACGTCGCGGCCTTCCCGACCCGCCGGCCGGGCAGCGACACCGAGCAGCTGGTGATCGCGGTCAGCCCCGAGGTGGCGGACGGCGACGAGCCGGGGCTGTACCGCATGATCTCCGCGGTGCGTTCCACCGTCGTGGTGCACTGGGGCTTTCGGCCCTACCTCATCCTCCCGCTGCCCAAGGACGCGTTCCCCAAGACCAGCCTGGGGAAGACGCTGCGCCGGCGGATGCGGAGCCGGCTGGAGTCCGGCGGATTCGACGATGTGATCGCGTATGTCGCGGAGCTGACCACCCGGCGGCTCGGCGGCCACACCCCGCCGCGGGGCGAGACCGAGCGGGTGCTCGCCGAGATCTACGCCGAGATGTTCGACGCCGACCCGGAGCGGATCAGCGCGACCGCGAGCTTCTTCGACCTGGGCGGCACCTCGCTGGACATTCTGCGGCTGCGCCGCCATGTCACCCGGCGCCTCGGCGTCCCGGACCTGCCGATCATCACCGTCCTCACCGCGCCGTCGGTGCGGCAGCTGGCCGCCCGGCTGGCCGATGGCGGTTCGTCCTCCTCCGGGGCGTACGACCCGATCGTGCCGCTGCAGACGGGCGGCGAGAAGACCCCGCTGTTCTGTGTGCACCCGGGCGTCGGCGAGGTCCTGGTCTTCGTCAACCTCGCCAAGTACTTCGTCGGCGACCGGCCCTTCTACGCGCTGCGGGCCCGGGGCTTCAACGAGGGCGAGAAGCCCTTCGGGAGCTTCGCGGAGATGGTGGACCGCTATGTCGAGGCCATCCGCGCCCAGCAGCCGCACGGCCCGTACGCGATCGCCGGCTACTCGTACGGCGGCGCCGTGGCCTTCGAGATCGCCAAGGCGCTTGAGGCGGCGGGCGAACGCGTCGACTTCGTCGGCAGCTTCAACCTTCCCCCGCACATCAAGTACCGCATGGAAGAGCTCGACTTTGTCGACACGGCGGCCAACCTCGCCTTCTTCCTGGATCTGATCAACAAGAAGCAGTCGCTCGATCTCCCCGACGAGCTGCGCCCGCTGCCCAAGGAGCAGCAGCTCGCGCACATGCTGCGGATCGCCCCGCGGAACCGGCTGGCCGAGCTCGATCTGGATCTGGCGAAGTTCACCGCGTGGGCCGAGCTGGCCGACGGCCTCACGAACCTCGGCCGTACCTACCACCCCACCGGCACCACCCGCTCCATGACGGTCTTCTACGCCGTCCCGCTGCGCGGAACCAAGGAGGACTGGCTGGAGAACGAGCTGCGCAGGTGGGATGAGCACACCACCGAGCCCAACCGGTACATCGACGTCCCCGGTGAGCACTACACGCTCATGGGCCCCCAGCATGTCGCGGCCTTCCAGGCCATTCTGCGCAAGGAGCTCGACCGGGCGCTGGGCGACGCCGACCGGTCCCGGACGGACCAGGCATAGGCCCCACGGGGCGAAGCTGAAGGAGAAGAACAGGGTGGAAGGCAAGAAGATCCTGGTCACCGGTGGCACCGGGCAGGTCGCCCGGCCGGTGGCCGAAGCGCTGGCCGAGCGCAACGAGGTGTGGTGCCTGGGCCGGTTCGGCACCCCGGGCGTCGAGAAGGAGCTGACCGGCCGCGGGATCACCACATTCCGCTGGGACATGGACGACCTGGGCGAGGCGGCGTACGGGGGGCTGCCCACCGACTTCACCCATGTCATCCACTCGGCGGTGCGGCGCGGGGAGGACGGCGACTTCAATGCCGCCGTCGAGGTCAACTCGGTCGCCTGCGGACGGCTGATGACCCACTGCCGGGACGCGGAGGCGTTCCTGTACGTCTCCACCGGCGCCCTCTACAAGCGGCAGACCCTCGACCATCCGTACGCGGAGGACGACCCCATCGACGGGGTGGCCGACTGGCTGCCCGCCTACCCGGTGGGCAAGATCGCCGCCGAGGGCACGGTGCGGGCGTTCTCCCGGGTGCTCAATCTGCCCACCACCATCGCCCGGCTCAATATCGCCTACGGGCCGGGCGGCTACGGCGGCGTGCCGATGCTCTACTTCAAGCGGATGCTCGCGGGCGAGCCGATACCGGTGCCGAAGGAGGGCCAGAACTGGTGCTCCCTCCTCTACACCGACGATCTGGTCGCCCAGGTCCCCAAGCTGTGGGAGGCCGCGTCCGCACCCGCCACGCTGGTCAACTGGGGCGGTGACGAGGCGGTCGGCATGACCGACTGCGTGCGCTACATGGAGGAGCTCACCGGGGTGCGGGCCAACCTGGTCCCGAGCGAAGTCACCCGGGAGACGTACCAGTTCGACCCCGCCCGGCGCCGGGAGATCACCGGCCCCTGCCGAGTGGAGTGGCGCGAGGGGGTGCGCCGTACGCTTCAGGCGCTCCACCCCGAGCACATGGCGCCGCGGCAGGCCGGCTGAGGATCCGAGGAGAGGTGAACACCGTGGCATCACGGAACATCGAGGCCATCCGCGCCTCCTACGCGGGATTCCGCGACCGCGACATCGAGGGGATCCTCTCGGGCATGCACCCCGATGTGGAGTGGGTCCACCCGGAGGGAATGGCGAAGTACGGGCTCGGCGGCACCAAACTGGGCCATGCGGGGATCAAGGAGTTCCTGGCCCATGTCCCGTCCGTGCTCGGCGGGATGCGGCTCAACCCCCAGGAGTTCATCGAACAGGGCGACCGGGTCGTGGTGTTCGGCACCCGTGAGGTGACCTCGCGCCGCGGCACCACCGCGACCCTGGACTTCGTCCACTCGTGGACGATGCGGGACGGCAAGGCGACGCGGATGGAGGACATCTTCGACACCGTGGCGTTCCATGAGCTGATCGAGAGCTGAACCTCCGGAACGCCCGGGCCGGGCCGCCCGCACCCGTCGCCGCGGGGTGCGGGCGGCCCCGCCGTGCGGGCGGCCCCGCCGTGCGGGCGGCCCCGCCGTGCGGGCGGCCCCGCCGTGCGGGCGGCCCCGCCGTGCGGGCGGCCCTGCCGTGCGGGCGGCCCTGCCGTGCGGGCGTCAGACAGTCGTGACGACCTCGTCGTACTCCAGCCGCGGCAGCCGGCCCATCCAGGCGTCCGGCCCCGGCTTGCCGATGTTGACGACGCAGACCGCCGCGTGCCGGCCGTCGCCGAAGAACTCCTTGGAGACGGCGGCGTGGTCGAACCCGACCATCGGTCCGGCGGCCAGCCCCGCCGCGCGCACGCCGAGGATGAAGTAGCCCACCTGCAGCGCGGTGTTGAACCGGGCCGACGCCTCCCGGGGGCCGGGCTCCGCGAAGAAGTCCTGCGGGTTCTCCATGAACGGGACGAGCCGCGGCAGCTCCTCATGGAAGTCCAGATCCGCCGCCAGCACCGCCACCAGCGGCGCCTTCGCCGTCTTCTCCTGGTTCCGCCCGGTCATCTGCGACACCAGACGGGCGCGCGCCTCCTCCGAGCGCACCAGCACCACGCGCAGCGGTTGCTGGTTCATCGAGGTGGGCGCGTACTTGACCAGCTCGTAGATCGCGCGGACCTGGTCGTCCGTCACCGGCTCGTCCGTGAAGGTGTTCGCCGTACGGGCCTCCAGGAACAGCTGCTGCTGCGCCTCCGGCGCCAGGGTGAGATGGAGCAGGGCGTCGCTGTTCTCCGGTGCGCTCATCGAGCTCTCCCTCGTCACGCGCTTCTCACGCGGTGCTGAATTAATTGGACTGGACGGGCTAGTCCAGTCCGGTAAGGGAAGGCTAGACTCTCAAGTCCATCCAGGGCAAGACCGGCCCAGAGCAAGGAGGTTGGATCCGTTGCGGACCGACAACGGTCCCCGGCGCAGCGCCGCGGGACGGCCGGCGGGCCCCCAGCCCGCCAAGCGGCAGGCGATATTGGAGGCGGCCGTGGCCGTCTTCCTGCGCGAGGGATACGCGCGGGCCGGCGTGGACGTCATCGCCGACGAGGCCCGGGTGTCCAAGCAGACGGTTTACAACCACTTCGGCGACAAGGAACGGCTGTTCATCGCCGCCGTGGACGGCGAGCGGGAGCGGGCGGCCGCCCGTTTCGCCGCCGACTCCCCGTCCGCCCCCGAGCGGTACGACGACGCCGACATCCGTACGGCCCTGACCGCCTTCGGCCGCCGGGTGCTCGCCGTCCTCCTGGACGAACGGGCCTCCGCCCTGCGCCGGCTGGTCATCGCCGAGGTCGCCCGCCACCCCGCACTGCGCCCCGCCTGCGCGGAGGGCGAACCCCAGCAACTGGTGAAATACCTAGCCGAAACGTTTGGCCGGCGCACCGACCGAGGGGAGCTGAGCGTCCCCGATCCGGCCACCGCCGCCCAGCAGTTCGTGGCCCTGCTCATCCAGCAGGGCCTCTACCAGTCGATGTACGGCACCCGCCCGATCACCGACGGCGACACCGCGGCCATCTGCGAGAATGCCGCGGATCTGTTCGTCCGCGCCTACCGCAACGAAGCGTGAAGAGGTGACACCCATGCGTGTGAACGTGCTCGGACCGCTGACGCTGCGCCACGGCGCCCTCTCCGGAGTGCCCAGCGCGATGAAACCGCGCAAGGTCCTCTCCCTGCTGGCGCTGGGCGACGGCCGAATGGTGCCGGTGCGGTCGCTGATGGCCGAGCTGTGGGGCGACCAGCCGCCGCGGACCGGACTCACCACGCTGCAGACGTACATCCTGCACCTGCGCAAGCTGCTCGCCCAGGTGCTCGGCATCCCATCGGCCGGCGTCGCCCGGGAGGTGCTGCAGACCAGACCCGGCGGCTACGCCCTGGCGCTGTGCCCCGGGCAGCTCGACGTCCACGACTACCGCGCTCTCGTCGCCGAGGGCGACGGCGCGCTGGAGGCCGGCGACGAGCAGGCCGCCGATGCGGCCTTCCGCCGGGCGCTGGCCCTCTGGCACGGCCCGGCCCTGGTCGACGTCACCCCGCACGGGCGGCCCCTCCAGGCCGAGGTGGCCCGCCTGGAACAGTCCCGGCTCACCGTCACCGAGCGCGGTATCGAGACCCGGCTGCGGCTCGGCGGCCATCTGGAGGTGCTCAGCGATCTCGCCTCGCTCGTCGTGGAGCACCGCTTCCACGAGGGCATCCACGGCCAGTACATGCTCGCCCTGCACCGCTCCGGCCAGCGCACCCGCGCGCTGGCGGCCTATCAGCGGCTGCGGACGGCGATGACGGAGGAGCTGGGCCTTGAGCCGTCCGCGAAGCTCCAGCGCCTCCAGCGGGCGGTGCTGGCCTCCGACCCCCGGCTGGACCATGAGGCGGGGGCGCCGGGGCCCGGTCCGGTGGTGGCGTAGCGGCCTGGCTACGACGCCGAGGCCGCGGGAGACGGCTCCGACGGCTACGCGAGCGTCATCGAGGTGCTGAGGAACCCGGCGGACGGCCGGTAGAACCGCGGACCCGCCTTCTCAGACGTCGTCGTCCTCCTCTTCGAGCCGAGCCAGCCAGGTCGCCAGCCGCTCCACCGGCACCTCGAAGTCCGGGTTCAGGTCGACGAAGGTCCGCAGCTGCTCGGCGAGCCACTCGAAAGTGATCTCCTCGTGGCCGCGTCGCTGCTCCAGCTCCTCGATGCCGCGGTCGGTGAAGTACACAGGGTCGCTCCGGTGGGGGTGAGGTTGATCTACAGGCCCAGGATATGCGGCGGCCCGGGCGGGCGCTCAGCCGTAGCCGCGCAAGGCGTCGATCAGGGTACGTGCCTCGGGCGCCCCACGGCGGAGGAGCAGCACGGCGGTGGTATGCAGCTCGTTCCAGGCGTGCGGGCGGCCTACTGCTGAGGCGTCGGCGGAGCAGTCCAGCGCGGTGTGTACGGCCGCGTCGGCCTGACCGGCCGCGGCGAGGGCATGGGCGAGGCAGGCGCTGTACCACGATCGATCGCGCCGATACGGCGCGGGAAGGGCGTCGACCCCGGGGCGCAGAAGATCGACGGCGGCGTCCCAGCGGCACAGATGCATCTCGGCCATGCCACGCTGCAACGTGAACCAGTTCTCTCCGTAGAAGTACATCCACGGTGGCTCGTCCTCGGGGCGCTCGGCGGCCCGGGCGATGAGCCCCTGCGCCTCATCGAGGAGACGATGGGCCGCGTCGGCCTCGCCGTCCAGCGCGTGCCCGCGAGCCTCCATCTGAGCCGCCATGCCCTGCACCCCGAGCGAGATTCCGGGGGACGCCCAGCGTGCGGCCTGGGCAAGACGGACGCAGCGGCGGGCATCCCCAGCGGACCAGGCCAGATGCGCCTTCATGCTGAGCGTCGTGGCCGCCATATGGGGGTCGGCGGCTTCCAGGGCCCACTCATGCGAACGGTCGTACCAGGCCAGTGCGGCCGATGAATCCCCTTGGTCCTGCGCCATCCAGGCGAGGAACTGCGCGTGCTCGGAGGCGAGTCGTATCACCCGGGTGGCCAACTCGCTCCCAGCCGTGCCGTGGAGGCCGACCACCGTGCTCAACTGCTGCCTCATGATCCCGACAAGCGGTCGCGAGCCGATATCGTCCTCTGCCCGGCGATGCTCGGCGAGCAGCCGGTCCAGCCAGTCGAGGATCGCGCGGTCGACGCGGGCGGGGCCCCTTACGGTCTTCGTCAACCGGTCGAGCAGATCGGGGTCGGGTGCGAGGGGCGACAGCTCCAGAGAAGCGATGGGAGCTGTCTCACGCGCGGCGGCCTGCGGCGGGGCGCTTTCCCAGGGGCGGGGCCCCAGGCCCACCAAGTGGCCAGGAATGCGGAGCGCGTCGGCGATCTGCCTGATCTTTTCGTACGTCGTGATCGAGCCTTCGCCTCGGGCTAACTTCCCGACCCGCTCCGGCTTGATGTCGCAGGCATCCGCGATCTTGAGAAAGCTGATGCCGCCCCACTGCCGGGCCAGCCGGAAGACGGTCCCGAAATCATGGCACCGCAGCGCCATGCGTACATCTGATCGGTCGAGAACCTGCGGGGGGAGAGCCGCGGGCGAGATGTAGCCGGACATGTGATTCCCAAAGCTTGCTGATGAGAAGAACGGCATATCAGCGATCTCAAGGCGAATTCTACCCATCATGGGTATCCCTCACGTGGGGCATCGAGACCTCGGCCCGGTAGCCACCCTGAGAGGAAGCGAGAGGAAGGAACGCCATGGGGGACCACGGAAAACCGCCCGCACCGAATCCGCAGCCCAAGCAGCCGTCGCCACGTGACAGCGACGGTCAGCACCCTGATGTATCGAAGCCCGGGGGCGGGACACACCGTAAATGAACTTCGATGAGCTGCGGGTCCGGGCCGCCGACGCGCTCGACGAGGTGGACGGGTTTGCCGAGGCGTGGATGCGAGAGACCTTCCTCAAGGTCCCGCGCCATGCCTTCGTCTCCGACACGGTCTGGGTCTGGCGGAACGGGGCCTACCGCCCGTTGAGTGCTGTCGAAGAACCTGATGAATGGGCCGCGTTGGTCCACGATCCACTGACGCCCGTCGTCACTCAGGTCGACGACGGGAAGGCCGAAGCCGAGGGGACGCTGCCCACCAGCTCCATCAGCGCACCCAACGCCGTGTTCACCATGCTCGCCGCCGCCGACATACGCCCCGGCATGAAAGTGCTCGAAATCGGCACCGGTACTGGCTACAACGCCGCTCTGCTGTGCGAGCGCGCGGGGGAGGCGAACGTGACGTCGGTGGAGGTGGACACCGCGCTCGCTGAGGCGGCTGCCCGGCGGCTGGCCCACGCCGGGTATCGCCCCCGGGTGGTGGCCGCGGACGGCGAGTGCGGCTGGCCGGCCGACGCCCCGTACGACCGGGTCCTGTGCACGGCCTCGCTCCAGCGGGTCCCCTTCGCCTGGGCGAAACAGACCCGCCCCGGGGGCTTGATCGTCACGCCCTGGAAGACGACCCTGCAGCCGCATGGGATGGCATGTCTGCGTGTGGCTGACGACGGCGCCTCGGCGAGCGGCCATTTCGGCTACCCGATGTCTTTCATGGACCTGCGCGGCCAGCGCCGGCCGGACTCCCCGCTCGAGGACGTGTACACCCCAGCGTCCTGGGAGGAGAGTCGCGACAGCCGCACCGACCTTGACCTGTCCTTCCTGGAGACCGGCTTCCATGCCTTTTTCGCCCTGGGCCTCCGGCTCCCCGGTGTCCACTGGGACAGCGACGGGTGGCTTGCCACCACTGACTCGTGGGCGTACGTCCGCGACGGCGCCGTCCACCAGTGGGGCCCGCGCGACCTGTTCACCGAGCTGGAGCGCGCCTACCGGTGGTGGCGGGAGGCCGGATCGCCGGAGCTGTACGACTTCGGGCTCACCGTCACCACCGACGGGCAGACCCTCTGGCTCGGTGCCCCGGACAGTGGGCGGTCCTGGGATCTGTAGCTTCCACCGCGTGATCCATATCGAGGAGATGGCCGCGCGGCTGGTGGAGGTTCCCGGTGTCGGCGGGGTGACGCTCGGGGGCAGCCGGGCCCGAGGACCTCGGGGTGTACTACCGGCAGCCGCTATACGTCGAGGTGCTGGGGTCCTCGGGTGGGGGCCCGGCGGAGCGGGTGGCGCCGGCGGGGGCTCTGGTCGGTGAGGTACGGGCGGTCCTTGGCAGGTAGCTCAGTCGGCCGTCTCGTCCAGCAGCCAGGCCACGAGGGCCCGTACGGCGCCGGATATTGCCGCGGAGAGGAGGACGATCAGCGGGCGGGGGCGGTTCGTGGGTGTCGGCGGCATCGCTGACCTGCTTTCGTGAGACCGGCAGGGGTACCGGGGGTACGTTCACGATGTGCGGAGTCCTGGGCGTTGCGGCAGCCCGCACGCGTTGCGGACGGTCATCAACAGGGGAGGGGGGACCCATGGAGGACGAAGTGCTCGGCGGTGAGCTGGTGCCGCAGCCGGAGCCGGGCCCGCTGGAGAGTGGGCGGGTGGGGGACCTGAAGCCGGTGCCCGAGCATGTGAAGCCGCCGTGCCGGGAGTTGGCGCTGGGCCTGCGTGGGCTGTTCGGGGCGGTCAGGGTGTCCCTGCGCGTCTTCGCCCTGCGGATGCACTACGACCCGGCGACAGTCTCGCGCTATCTGAACGGCACCGTGGTGGCACCCGCGCACTTCGTGGACCAGCTGCTGGCCGCCGCCGCGAGGGCCACCGGGCGGCCGTCCTCGGCCGAGGTCGTGGCCCATGTGCATGCCCTGCAACGGGCGGCGTTGCAGGCCACCAACAGGGCCGGGTGGGAGCTTCAGAAGCTGCGTGACCAGCTGGCCGACGCCGATCGGGAGCGGCAGCAGGCCGAGGTGCGGGCGGAGGCCCTGACGGAGGCGTTGCAGGCGCGGAAACAGCGCATCGCGGAGATGGAGGTCGAGCAGCGGCGAATCGCCGTCGCGGTCTCGGCCGAGCGGGACGATCACCGTGCGGAGGCGGAGCGGCTCAAGGGCGAGCAGGAGGACTTACGGACGGAACGGGACCGGCTGCGCGAGGAAGTCGCCCGGCTCCAGTACGAGCTGGGGCAGGCGAAGCGGCAGGCGCTGGAGGCCGAGGAGCGGTGCGAGGCGCTGGAGCACCAGCTGCAGGCGGGGGAGGATGCGGTCGGGGCCACGGCGGAGGCCGAGGCCGAGGACCCGGTGTCGCATCGGCTCTGGCTGGCCGAGGAGCAGGCCACCGCGGCCGAGGAGCGGGCCCGTCGGTTGGAGCGGGAGCTCGCGGAGCTCCGGTCCAGGCGCCCCGGACCTCCCATCACGGTGGTTTATGAGGCCGCCGGCCGCTCCTGGGCGGAGTGGATCGCTCGTCGGCTGGCGGCCGCGGGCGCGGGCGAGCTCAGGTTCGAGCGCTGGAATCCGTCGGGCCGGTTACCCTGGCCCTCTGGAGTCGACGGCTGTCTGGTGCTGCTGCTCAGCGGCAACCTCATGGGGAGGGGACTGCAGGCCGTGCGCGAGCTGGTGGAATCCGGTCCGCCTGCCGAGCGCATCGCGATCTTCCCCATCGGCGACCGGGCCATGCCTGGATCCCTCGAGACGCGGGAGGTCGACGAGGAGGCTGTCGGTCGGCTGCTGCGCGAGGTCGGCCTTTCGTCCGCACCGTCCTCCCACGCGACGCCGGAACGCGTACCCGACATCTGGGACGGTGTGCCGCGCCGGAACCCCCGCTTCACCGGGCGAGACGACCTCCTCCAGCAGCTCCACACCCGCCTGAGGGCGGCCCCCGCCGAGGCGGCCGTGTGCACGCTCGTCGGGACGCCGGGCATCGGCAAGACGCAGCTCGCCGTCGAGTACGCGTACCGGTACGCCTCGGAGTACCGCGTGGTGTGGTGGGTCGCGGGGGACGGGCGCGCGGCGCTGCGGGAACGGCTCGCCGCGCTCGCTCCCGCCCTCGGCCTGGACGTCGGACCCGAGATCGGCGATCGGATCCGGGCCGTGCTCGACGCCCTGCGCCGTGGCCATCTGTACGACGGCTGGCTGCTCGTCCTCGACGGTGCCGAGATCCCCGACGATGTGGCCGGACTACTGCCTTCCGGGCGTGGTCACACACTCCTCACCTCGCGGAACCACGCCTGGCGTGACCACTACGCCGAGTTGCTGGAGGTCCCGCCGCTGACCCGCGAGGAAGGCGTCGCGCTCGTCCGGCGCCGGGCTCCCCGGATCGAAGCCGAGGAGGCGGAGCGGCTCGTGGCGGCGGTGGAGGGCCTGCCGCTGGCGCTCGACCAGACCGCAGGGTGGCTGGACGGCTCGACCATGTCCGTGGCGGAGTACGTGCGTATGGTGCGCGAGGGCGAGCCGATCCCGGTGCGGGCCGGGGCGGACTACCCCCTCCCGTATCCCGAGGCGTTCAAGGCATTCGTCGAATGGCTGCGTCAGCATGCGAAGGCGGGGGCCGAACTGCTGCGGCTGTGCGCGCGCTTCGGGCCCGGCCCGGTGCCGTTGGCGCTGCTGCGGGCCGTCCCGGCGGATCTGGTCTCCCCGGCGGTCGCGGCGCTGCTGGAGAGTCCGAGCCAGTGGGAGCTCGCCATGGGCGGACTTGTCCACGCCTCGGCCGTCCGGGTGGAGGCGGACGCCCTCCATATGCACCGCTTCGTACGGGATGCGGTCCGCCGAAGGACTTCCGACGACATGCGGGACAAGGACGCCCACCTCGTCCGCTCCGCGCTCGCCGCGACGGACCCCGGCAGTCCGGAAGACCCGTCGACCTGGCCGCGCTACGCGGAACTCATGCCGTACGTCGAGTCGTCGGGCGCGCTGGCGGACGGCCCGGCCCGGCAGCTGTCCCTCAAATGTCTGACGTATCTCAGGCTGAGCGGCGCTCATGAGGCCGCTCGACGCCTTGCCGAGCCCGTTCTGGACGTCCAGGACCGCGCCGCCGCGCCGGACTGGGAGCTGACCCTGGGCTGTACCGCCGTGCTGCGGGCAACGGGGGACTACACCCGCGCCGAGCGGCTGGACCGAGCGGTCCTGGGGCAGCTGCACATCCCCGACTCGATCGACGCGATGAGCGCACTCGCCGCCGACCTGCGGGGGCTGGGGCTCTATCAGGAGCCGTACGAGCTCTCCCGGCGACAGTTGGACGCATGTCTGCCGTTCGAGGGCGATGAGGACTACCTCCGAGCCCACTCCGATGTGGCCGCTTCGCTGCGCACGCTCGGCTCTTACGCGCAGGCCCTGGAGTATGACGAGAAGGCCGTGCGGCAGCGGCGAACGGCTCCCGGGCTCAGCACGCTCGCCTCCGGTACCAACTACGCCTGGGACCTGCGGCTGGCGGGCCACTACGCGAAGGCGCTGGACCATCAGGCGCGCAACGTGGAGGTGCACCGCGATCACGTAGGGCCCCAGGCCCCGCACAGGCTGACGGCCGAACATCTCTTGGCGCTGTGCCAGGTCAGCTGCGGTCAGACCACGTCCGGCGCCACCCTGCTCGGCGAGACGCTGCGTCGGGCGGAGGGTCTCTTCGGCAGGGACGCCCCGCTGTCCCTGATGATCGCCTCCGGCTACGTCTGTGCCCTGTGGCGCGACGGCAGGCTCGAAGAGTCCCACGCCCTGAGCCGCTTCGTCGCGGAGACCTACCGCACGAGGCTGGGAGGGCGGCACCCCTACACCATCGGTGCCCAGGCCAATCGCGGGTTGACCCTGCTGCGGAGCGGGGAGGCCGATCGGAGCCGGACGGTCCTGGAGACGGCTCTGGCGGAGATGACCGCCGTACTCGGTGAGGACCATCCCTGGACGCTGGGGATCGCCCTCAACACCGCCGCCTCCTGCTACGCCACTCGCTCCTGGACGGACGCCTGCGCGCTGAGCCGGGAGACCGCGCTGCGCGCCCGCGAAGTGCTGGGCGAGCGCCATCCGCTGACCCTGCTGGCACAGGTGGGGCTGGCCGCGGATCTGCGGGAGCTGCCGGGCGGGCGGGACGAGGCACGGGCGATCAGGCAGGTGGCCATCGGCGGCTTGGAGGCCACGCTGGGGCCGGGTCACCCCCAGGTGTTGGCGGCATGGCAACGCGTCCGCCTCGTCTGGGACTTCGAGCCGCTGCCCGTCTGACCGGGCGGGCGAGCCCGTACGCCGGAAAGCCCGGCCCCGCGTTATATCGCGGGAACCGGGCCTTCCGTACGGACTCGGGCGACCGGTGGGTCAGATCTCGAAGACCTCGCTGACCAGCGCCTGCTGCTCCGCCTGGTGGCGCTTGTTCGACCCCACCGCCGGCGAGGACGAGTGCGGCCGGGAGACGCGGACCAGCCGCTCGGCGGGGGGGACGTCGGCGCCGACCGACAGCTCCAGGTGGTCGATCAGGTTGAGGGCCATGAACGGCCATCCGCCCTGGTTCGCCGGCTCCTCCTGGGCCCAGACGAACTTCTGCACGTTCGGGTACTTGGCGATCTCGGCCTGAACCTCGGTGCCCGGCAGCGGGTACAGCCGCTCCAGCCGGATGATCGCCGTGTCCGTCGCACCGCGCTTGTCCCGCTCCGCGGCCAGGTCGTAGTAGACCTTGCCGGAGCAGAAGACCACCTTGCGGACCGCGGCCGGGTCGGCGCTCTCGTCGCCGATGACCGGACGGAAGGCGCCGGAGGTGAACTCCTCGGTCTTCGACGCCGCGGCCTTCAGACGCAGCATCGACTTCGGGGTGAAGACGACCAGCGGCTTGTGGTGCGGGTTGTGGACCTGCCAGCGCAGCAGGTGGAAGTAGTTCGACGGCAGCGTCGGCAGGGCGACCGTCATGTTGTTCTGCGCGCACAGCTGGAGGAAGCGCTCGATCCGGGCCGACGAGTGGTCCGGCCCCTGGCCCTCGTAGCCGTGCGGCAGCAGCAGCGTGACGCCGGAGGTCTGGCCCCACTTCTGCTCGGCCGAGGAGATGAACTCGTCCACGATGGTCTGCGCGCCGTTGACGAAGTCACCGAACTGCGCCTCCCACATGACCAGCGACTCCGGCCGGGCCAGCGAGTAGCCGTACTCGAAGCCCATCGCCGCGTACTCGCTCAGCAGCGAGTCGTAGACGTTGTAGCGGGCCTGGTCCTCGGCGAGGTAGAGCAGCGGGGTGAAGTCGTCGCCGGTCTCGCGGTCCACCAGCACCGCGTGGCGCTGGCCGAAGGTGCCGCGGCGGGAGTCCTGGCCGGCGAGCCGGACCGGGGTGCCCTCCATGAGCAGCGAGCCGATGGCGAGGGTTTCGCCCATGCCCCAGTCGATCGTGTCGTCCTCGATCATCGCGGCGCGCCGCTGGAGCTGCGGGAGCAGCCGCGGGTGGACGGTGATCCGGTCGGGGATGTTGACCTGGGACTCGGCGATCCTCTTGACGACCTCCTGGGAGACCCCAGTGTTCACCGCGACCGGGAACTCCGGCTGCGGCTCGGGGACCTCGGGCTGGACCGGGGCGGAGACCGCGTCGCGGACCTCGGTGAAGACCTTCTCCAGCTGACCCTGGAAGTCCTGCAGCGCCTGCTCGGCCTCTTCCAGGGTGATGTCGCCGCGCCCGATCAGCGACTCGGTGTAGAGCTTGCGCACCGAGCGCTTCTTGTCGATCAGGTCGTACATCAGCGGCTGGGTGAAGCCGGGGTTGTCCGTCTCGTTGTGACCGCGGCGGCGGTAGCAGATGAGGTCGATGACCACGTCCTTGTTGAACGCCTGGCGGAACTCGAAGGCGAGCCGCGCGACGCGGACGACGGCCTCCGGGTCGTCGCCGTTGACGTGGAAGATCGGCGCCTCGATCATGCGCGCCACGTCGGTGGCGTACATCGAGGAGCGGGACGCGGCCGGGGCGGCGGTGAAGCCGACCTGGTTGTTGATGACGATGTGCACGGTGCCGCCGGTGCGGTAGCCGCGCAGCTGCGACATGTTCAGGGTCTCGGCCACCACGCCCTGGCCCGCGAAGGCGGCGTCGCCGTGGAGCTGCACGGGCAGGACGGTGAAGTCCGTGCCCGCCTTGCCGATGATGTCCTGCTTGGCGCGTGCGACACCCTCGACGACCGGGTCCACCGCCTCCAGGTGGGAGGGGTTGGCGGTGAGCGAGACCTTGATCTGCTCGCCGTCGAGGCCGGTGAAGGTGCCCTCGGCGCCCAGGTGGTACTTGACGTCGCCGGAACCGTGCATGGACTTCGGATCGAGGTTGCCCTCGAACTCGCGGAAGATCTGCGCGTACGACTTGCCGACGATGTTGGCCAGCACGTTGAGCCGGCCACGGTGGGCCATGCCGATGACGACCTCGTCCAGGCGCGACTCGGCGGCCGCGTCCAGCACCGCGTCCAGCAGCGGGATGACGGACTCGCCGCCCTCCAGGGAGAACCGCTTCTGGCCGACGTACTTCGTCTGCAGGAAGGTCTCGAACGCCTCGGCCGCGTTGAGCCGGCGCAGGATCCGCAGCTGCTCCTCGCGCTCGGGCTTGTCGTGGCTGCGCTCGACGCGGTCCTGGATCCACTTGCGCTGCTTCGGGTCCTGGATGTGCATGAACTCGATGCCGGTGGTGCGGCAGTACGAGTCGCGCAGCACGCCCAGGATGTCGCGCAGCTTCATCATGGACTTGCCCGCGAAGCCGCCGACCGCGAACTCGCGCTCCAGGTCCCACAGGGTGAGCCCGTGCTCGATGATGTCGAGGTCGGGGTGCTTGCGCTGGCGGTACTCCAGCGGGTCGGTGTCGGCCATGACATGGCCGCGGACCCGGTAGGCGTGGATCAGGTCGAAGACGCGCGCCGCCTTGGTGACGTCGTCGTCGTGGGAGACGTCGATGTCGCGGAGCCAGCGGACCGGCTCGTAGGGGATGCGCAGCGCCTTGAAGATCTCGTCGTAGAAGTCGTTCTCGCCGAGCAGCAGCTGGTTCATGATCCGCAGGAACTCGCCGGAGGCGGCGCCCTGGATCACCCGGTGGTCGTAGGTGCTGGTCAGCGTCATGACCTTGGAGATGCCCAGCTTGTTCAGGGTGTCCTGCGAGGTGCCCTGGAACTCCGCCGGGTAATCCATCGAGCCGACGCCGACGATCAGGCCCTGCCCGGGCATCAGCCGCGGCACCGAGTGGACGGTGCCGATGCCGCCGGGGTTGGTGAGGGAGGCCGTGACCCCGGTGAAGTCCTCCATCGTCAGCTTGTTCGCGCGGGCGCGGCGGACGATGTCCTCGTAGGCCTGCCAGAACTCGAAGAAGTTCAGCGTCTCGGCCTTCTTGATCGCCGCGACGACGAGCTGACGGTCGCCGTTCGGCTTGACCAGGTCGATGGCGAGGCCGAGGTTGATGTGCTCCGGCTTGACGAGGGTCGGCTTGCCGTCCTTCTCCGCGAAGGAGTAGTTCATCGTCGGCATCGCCTTCAGCGCCTGCACCATGGCGTAGCCGATGAGGTGCGTGAAGGACACCTTGCCGCCGCGGGCGCGCTTGAGGTGGTTGTTGATGACGATGCGGTTGTCGAACAGCAGCTTGACCGGGACGGCGCGCACGGAGGTGGCCGTCGGCAGCTCAAGGCTGGCGTTCATGTTCTTCGCGACGGCCGCGGAGGGGCCGCGCAGCGGGACCAGCTCCGGGCCCACGGGCGCGGCGGGCTCGGCCGCCTTGGGGGACGGCGTCGGCTCGGCCGGGGTCGGCTTGACCGGGGCGGGCTTGACCGGGGTGGGCTTGGCCTGGGCCGGCGCGGCCTGGGCCGCCGGGGCGGCCGCGGGCTTCGCGGCGGCCGGGGCCGCGGCGGCGGGCTTGCCGTCCGCCGGCTTGGCGGTCGCGGGCCTGGCGGCCGGCGCGGCGGGCGCGGGCTTCGCGGCGGCGGGCGCACTCGCGGCCGGGGCCGCAGGGGCGGCGCCCTCGCTCACTGTCTGTGGTGGCGTGGCCACGGCAGAGCTGGTGTCCTGGCCCGGCTTGTAGTCGGCGAAGAAGTCCCACCAGGCTCGGTCGACCGAGTTCGGGTCCTGGAGGTACTGCTGGTAGATCTCGTCGACGAGCCACTCATTGGGTCCGAAGGCAGCGGCAGGGTGACTTCCCTGCCCGTCCTGCTCGTCGGTCGAGACGCTCGAGGTGTTGGGGGACTGTGGCGACACGGCGGCAACCGCCCTCTTCCGCTTCCTAGGGTGGTGGACAGCGGGAATAAAGGCTACGCCCCTTGGACCCTTGCGTGCAGGCCGCACTGGTCATCGTCGTGCAAGTCACATTGATCGCCGGGTTTCGGCGCAGGATGCGGCGGGGATCAAGCGTGGTTCCGCTGTGTTTCCGCAGATACGAGCGAACACAGAAGGGCACCCACACCGCTCGGATGTGCGCGTCCGCGATCGACTTTACGTCAACTTTGATGTCTGGGGGGGCCCGGTTTGGCCTTCCGGGTCCCCGGGAGGGTGACTTTGATGCGGCAGCCCCGCGGGGACTCCGCCACGCCTATGCGCCCGCCGTGCAGATCCACCGCCCAGCGCGCGATCGCGAGCCCCAGCCCGGTGCCCCCGTCACTGCCCTGCCCCGGTCTGGGCCGCGCCGACGGCTGACCCGAGCCGTCCGGGGACAGCCCGCCCCGGTTGAACCGCTCGAAGACCCGATGCCGCTCCGCCTCCGGGATGCCGGGGCCCTCGTCCAGCACCTCCAGATCCAGGCTCTCGGGGCCCTCCCCGCGCCGCGCACGCACGGTGACCCGGCCGTGCGCCGGGCTGTGCTTCATCGCGTTGTCGATGAGGTTTGCCACGACCTGGTGGAGCCGCTCGGCGTCGGCGTGCGCGGTCAGCTCGGGCGGACAGACATCGAGGTGCAGATGGACGTCCTTACGGGCGTGCGCGCCCGAATGCGACTCCGCGCCCTTGGCCATGCTCGCTTCCTTGAGGATCCCGGCGAGATACGGCCACACCTCGAAGCGCCGCGCGTGGAGCGGCACCACCCCGTTGTCCAGCCGCGACAGATCGAGCAGCTGGTCGACCAGACGGCCGAGCCGCTGGGTCTGGCGCAGCGCGACCCGCATCGTCTCCGGATCGGCCTCCGAGACGCCGTCCACGACGTTCTCCAGCACCGCCCGCAGCGCCGCGATCGGCGTGCGCAGCTCATGCGAGACGTTGGCCACCAGCTCCTTGCGGTGGGTGTCCACCGCCTCCAGATCGGCCGCCATACGGTTGAAGGCGGTCGCCAGATCCCCGAACTCGTCCCGGCGCTGCGCCGCCCCCACCCGCCGGGTGTAGTTCCCGTGCGCCATCGCCCGGGTGACCTCGGTCATCTCGTCCAGCGGGGCCGTCAGGCCGTGCGCCACGAACTGGGTGATCAGCAGCGAGGCGATGATCGAGAAGACGGTGATCACGCGCAGCTCGGTGTCCGAGTGCAACGCCGCGAACACCAGCAGCGTGGTGATGATCACCGAGCCGATCACCAGCGCGCCCAGCGCCGCCTTGACCGAGCGGTACGGGTCGAACGGCCGCAGCGCCTCCCACACCCGGCTCCAGGTGGTGCGGCTCCGGGTGATCCGGCGGCCGGGACCGGGCGGGCGCATCATGCCGCCGGGGTCTCCAGGGCGTAGCCCACGCCGTGCACCGTACGGATCCGCTCCGCGCCGATCTTCCGGCGCAGCGCCTTGATGTGGCTGTCCACGGTCCGGGTGCCCGAGGCGTCCGCCCAGTCCCACACCTCGGCCAGCAGCTGCTCACGCGAGAGCACCGCGCGCGGGGTGTGCGCCAGGCACACCAGCAGATCGAACTCGGTCGGCGTCAAATGGACGTCGGAGCCGCGCACCCGCACCCGGCGCTGTGCGTGGTCGATCTCCAGCTCGCCCAGGCGCAGAATCCCGCTGCGCGGGGTGTGCGCGGCCAGCGCCGCCCGCTCGACCCTGCGGAGCAGCACATGCACCCGGGCCGCCAGCTCGCGCATCGAGAACGGCTTGGTCATGTAGTCGTCCGCGCCGACCCCGAGCCCCACCAGCATGTCGGTCTCGTCATCCCGCGCGGTCAGCATCAGCACCGGCACCGGCCGGCGGGCCTGCACCCGACGGCAGACCTCCAGACCGTCGAAGCCCGGCAGCATCACGTCGAGGACGAGCAGATCGGGCTGCCACGCCTCGGCCGTGTCGACCGCCGCCGGTCCGTCCCCGGCCGTCTGCACCTGGAACCCCTCGGCCCGCAGCCGGGCCGCGATGGCGTCCACTATCGTCGGATCGTCCTCGACGACGAGGACCCGGCGCTGGGCGCCGGGGGTGGTCGTGGCGGCCCCGTTGTGACCGATGTGCGTCTGCTCCATGCGCCCGCCCCTGCGTCTTCCCGTGAAACCTGCGGCTTCGCGCCTGGTCATCGCCCGGCCGCGTTAGGTAGGCAAGCAAGCGTAAAGCCAGCCTACGCGGCTCGGCTACGCGCCCCGAGCCGCGAGGTGCACGACGTCCGGAACACCTCGGGCAACGGCGATCTCTTCCGTACGCACCCCCGTGAACCCGGCATTCCGGAGCGATTCCTCAAACGCCGGTGACGGCTGCGCCGACCAGACCGCGAGCACACCGCCCGGCGTGAGGCGGTCCGCGCAGGCGGCGAGCCCGGCGGGGGAGTACAGGCCGCCGTTGTCCTCGGTGACCGTCCAATCGGGCCCGTTGTCGATGTCGAGGCACAGCGCGTCATAGCGCTCCGCGCCCGTCCGCACATGCGCCACCAGGTCGGCGTGGACGATCTCGGTGCGCGGATCGGCCAGCGCCTCGGCGGACACGGCCGCCAGGGGACCGTTGCGGTGCCAGTCGATGACCGCGTCCTCCCGCTCGACCACCGCGATCCGCCCCCACCGGGGCTCGGCAGCCGCCTCGGCGAGCGAGAACCCGACCCCGAGACCGCCGATGAGCAGGGCGGGCGCGCGGCGGTGGGCGGGCAGCGCGTCGAGGGCGGCGCGTACCAGCAGCCGCTCGGAGCGGCCGTCGGAGGTGTCCATGAGGAAGCAGCCGTTGGCGATGATCTCGAAGACGGTGGACTGGCCGTGGCCGTCCCGGCGCCGCAGCACCACCTCGCCGTACGGGCCCTCGCGACGGTCGACGGTCACCGGCGGCCCGTCGGTGGCGCTGTCGTACGGCTGGGGTGGTTGCGTCGGCGACTGCATGGGGTGGGGTCCTCCAGGTGTTCCGTGATGCCGCCATCCTCGCGCCGCCGCGACCTTCCGGTCCAGCCGCCGCGACCTTCCGGTCCAGCTGTCCGCCGTCGGCGCTGTGGCGGCGTTCACATCGCCAGTGGTTGCGCCGTGACATCACTCACGGCCCGTTGGTCGTTCTGTCGTTTGCGCGGAAAGGCGGGAATCGGGGAACAGACGTACGGCGGAGGCGGCGGACGAGGGAAGGGGCCCTGCGGTGACGACCTGGGCACGACCGGCCGAGACGGCGACTGACGACGCGGACGCGAGCACGGACGCGTCCGGGGCGGGCCCGGCCGCCCTCGGCGGCGGGGGGCCGGCCGTCCGCGCGGATCCGGCTGTCACGGACCACGGCGCGGCGGACGGCCTGGTGGCGCACGGCAGCGGCCCGGCCGCTGGGGCGGACGACGACAAGGCCACGGATGGCAGCCCGCGAGCGTCAGGCCGGGTCCCCGCTCTCGCCGGGGGATGCCCTGGCCGGGGCCCGGGCGCCGGTCCGCCCGCCCCCGGCGCCGGCGCGGGCCGCGTGGTGCCCGCTCCGGTCCCGGCTGTCGGCCATGGGCTCCCGGCCGGCCCTGGCCCGGGCCCGGCTGGCCCTGGCCCGGGCCCGGCTGGCCCTGGCCCGGGCCCGGCTGGCCCTGGCCCGGTCCCGGTCGGCCCTGGTGCGGGATCGGCTGGCCCTGGTCCGGGATTGGCCGGCCGTGGCCCGGGCCTGGCTGGCTCCGGTGCGGGCCTGGCTGGCTCCGGTGCGGGACCGGCTGGCCCTGGTGCGGGATCGGCTGGCCCTGGTCCGGGATCGGCTGGCCGTGGCCCGGGCCCGGCCGGCCCCGGTGCGGGCCCCGGCGGGGCGGGCCTCGCCGCCGGACCGGCGGCGAGGCGTCGGCGCCGGGACACTGGCGTGGCCGGGCGGGTGGGGGCCGTTGCCGTTGGGGCCAGTACGCCGCAGGCTCCGGCGCCCGCAGTGGCACGGCTGTGGCACCTGCTGCCGACGCTCACCGCGACGCCGTTCAGCCTCGGCTACGGGCTCGTCCTCCTCGGCACCGGGCTCTTCGCGCACCTCGGCGACCCCCGCACCGTCCATGACCTGCTCGCCGGCTCCAGTACCGATGTTTCCAACCTCTCCGAGCGGCCACTGCTCACGTTGCTCGCCAGCGGGCTGTGGATCGTGGGCGGCATCACGTCGCCGTATCTGCTCGCCTTCCTCCTCGTGCTCTCCGCGCTCGAGCGCCGCATAGGGGGGCTTCGCACCGCCGGGGTGTTTCTGGCTGGCCATGTCCTCGCCACGCTTCTCACCGAGCTGCCAGTGGCGGCGTCCGTCGCTGTCGGCGAGCTCCCGGACAGCTCGCTGCGCCGCCTTGACTACGGCGTCAGCTACGGGCTGATCGCCTGCGCGGGCGCCCTGGCGGGGCTGGTGCGGCCCCGGCTGCGGTGGGCCCTGATCGGCGGGGTGGGGCTGCTCATCGTCGCCGGGAGCCTGGTGGATTTCGATCCGCTCACGGACTGCGGCCATGTCCTCGCCCTGCTGACCGGCGTCGCCTGCCGGCCGTACGTCCGCCGCGTCGCGCGAGACCGCGCCGCTCAACGCCGTGGCGTGGATGGGTGGAGACGATCACGGTCGAGGTGGCGCCCAGCTCCCGCAGCAGCGCGCGGAACTCCATCCGCTGCTCGGGGTCGAGGCCGGCTGTCGGCTAAGCGGATGCTGAAGTTCGCCGCTGATCCCTCGCCGTTCGGCCTGGCCGAGGGCTTGGACGCCGAGAAGGATCAGCACTTGACTTCGCCGTGACCGCTTAGTCGAGCAGCAGCATGTCCGGGTCGTTGACGATCGCCTGGGCGATGCCGACGCGCCGCACCATGCCGCCGGACAGGTTGCGCACCTTCGCGTCGATGCGGCCGGCGAGCCCGATCCGGGCCACCGCCCGTTCCACGGCGGCGGCCGCGTCCGCGCCGGGCAGCCGGTCCATGGCGGCGCCGGCGTTCCCGTACTCCAGCGCGTCGAGTACCCGGTCCTGCGCGGAGGGGGCCGCGGTGCGGGTCGCGTCCGGCTCGTGACGGGCATGCGCGGCCTGCGCCTCGGCGCTGCGCCTCGGCGGTGCGCACGGCGGTGCGCACGGCGGTGCGCTGGGCGTCGGTGAGCCGCCGGGCCGCGATGGTCCACAGCCGGCCGCCCGCCTCGCCGCCGCGGTCCGCGGCGGCGGGCCGCCAGACGGTGACGAATGTGTCCCGGAGGACTTCCTGCACGTGTGTCCCGCAGGACTTCCTGCACGGTCTCCGGGTCCGGGCAGCGGCGGGTCAGCCGCGTGTACAGCCGGCCGCCGTGCCGGTCGTACAGGGCGGTCAGCGCGTCCGCGTCCCCCTTAACGACGGCGCGCGCTTAACGACGGCGCGCGCTTAACGACGGCGCGCGGCAACTCCGCGTCGCTTCGGTCTGCCCCCATGGGCCGGAACAGTCTCACGCCCCTCCATCGCTCGGGGCCCGGCCGACGGTTCACGCTTCGCTCGGTGTGTGCTCGCTCACAGCGAACAGACGCCCGGGAACACCTGAGCCCGGCCCTGCATTGAGAAGGCATTGAGTCTTATTGAGTCTGCTTGGCTCAACTTGCCTGCAGAAGGGGAGATCATGGCTTCGCTGTCCACACCGCTCACCCTGCCCGTGCTGCCTCTCGATGACGAGGTGGTGCTGCCCGGCATGGTGGTGCCGCTGGACCTTTCCGACACCGAGGTGCGGGCCGCGGTGGACGCCGCGCAGGCCGCCGCGCGTTCCACCGGGGACGGGAGCGGTAAGCCGCGGGTGCTGCTGGTGCCGCGGATCGACGGGACGTACGCCGGCATCGGCACGCTCGGCACCGTGGAGCAGGTGGGCCGGCTCTCCGACGGGGACCCCGGCGCGCTCATCCGCGGTCTGCGGCGCGTCCGCATCGGGGCCGGGACCACCGGGCCCGGCGCCGCACTGTGGGTGGAGGGCACCCAGGTCGAGGAGATCGTGCCCGACCCGCTGCCCGGTGCCGTCACCGATCTGATGAAGGAGTACAAGGCGCTGGCCACCAGCTGGCTGCGAAAGCGCGGCGCCTGGCAGGTCGTGGACCGGGTGCAGCAGATCGACGACGTCTCGCAGCTCGCCGACAACTCCGGCTACTCACCGTTCCTCACCGGCGCCCAGCGCGTCGAGCTGCTGGAGACCACCGACCCGGTGGCCCGGCTGAAGCTGGCCGTCACCTGGCTGACCGAGCACCTTGCCGAGCAGGACGTCGCCGAGTCGATCGCCAAGGACGTCCAGGAGGGCGTCGACAAGCAGCAGCGCGAGTTCCTGCTGCGGCGCCAGCTGGAGGCGGTCCGCAAGGAGCTCGCCGAGCTGAACGGCGATTCCGAGGACGAGTCCGATGACTACCGGGCCCGCGTCGAGGCCGCCGACCTGCCGGACAAGGTGCGCGAGGCGGCCCTCAAGGAGGTCGGCAAGCTGGAGCGGACCTCCGACCAGAGCCCCGAGGTCAGCTGGATCCGCACCTGGCTGGACACCGTCCTGGAGCTGCCCTGGAACGAGCGGACCGAGGACGCGTACGACATCCAGGGGGCCAAGGCCGTGCTGGACGCCGACCACGCGGGCCTGGACGACGTGAAGGAGCGGATCACCGAGTACCTGGCGGTCCGCAAGCGCCGCGCCGACCGGGGCCTCGGGGTCGTCGGCGGCCGACGCGGTGGCGCGGTGCTCGCCCTCGTGGGCCCGCCCGGCGTCGGCAAGACCAGTCTGGGCGAGAGCGTCGCCCGCGCGATGGGGCGCAAGTTCGTCCGGGTCGCGCTCGGCGGCGTGCGCGACGAGGCGGAGATCCGCGGCCACCGGCGTACGTACGTCGGCGCGCTGCCCGGCCGCGTCGTCCGGGCCATCAAGGAGGCCGGCTCCATGAACCCGGTCGTCCTCCTCGACGAGATCGACAAGGTTGGCTCCGACTTCCGCGGCGACCCGGCCGCGGCCCTGCTGGAGGTCCTGGACCCGGCGCAGAACCACACCTTCCGGGACCACTACCTGGAGGTCGAGCTCGACCTGAGTGACGTCGTCTTCCTCGCGACGGCCAACGTCCTGGAGTCCATCCCGGAAGCGCTGCTGGACCGCATGGAGCTGGTGCGCCTCGACGGCTACACCGAGGACGAGAAGGTCACCATCGCCCGTGACCACCTGCTGCCCCGGCAGCTGGAGCGCGCCGGCCTGGAGCCGGGTGAGGTCGTGGTGGCGGACGAGGCGCTGCGCAAGCTCGCGGGCGAGTACACCCGGGAGGCGGGCGTACGGACCCTGGAGCGGTCCATCGCCCGGCTGCTGCGGAAGGTCGCGGCCCAGCACGAGCTGGACGAGCGCGAGCTGCCGTTCACCATCGGCGGGGACGAGCTGCGCCCGCTGATCGGGCGGCCGCACCATACCCCCGAGTCCGCCCAGGACCCGGCCGAGCGCCGCACCGCCGTCCCCGGTGTGGCGACCGGGCTCGCGGTCACGGGCGCGGGCGGCGACGTGCTCTTCGTCGAGGCGTCGCTGGCCGACCCGGAGACCGGTGGCGCGGGGCTGAACCTGACCGGTCAGCTGGGTGATGTGATGAAGGAGTCCGCCCAGATCGCCCTCTCCTTCCTCCGCTCCCACGGCGCGGAGCTGGAGCTGCCGGTCGGTGACCTGAGGGAGCGCGGCATCCACCTCCACGTTCCGGCGGGCGCGGTCCCCAAGGACGGGCCGAGCGCGGGCATCACCATGACCACGGCCCTGGCCTCGCTGCTCTCCGGCCGCCAGGTGCGGCCGGAGGTGGCCATGACGGGCGAGGTG
Organism: Streptomyces sp. NPDC005266; assembly: GCF_040607655.1. Taxonomy (NCBI): domain Bacteria; kingdom Bacillati; phylum Actinomycetota; class Actinomycetes; order Kitasatosporales; family Streptomycetaceae; genus Streptomyces; species Streptomyces sp. NPDC005266. The sequence continues at coordinate 271,198 of NZ_JBEXHC010000001.1, read as the reverse complement.
TCCCTGACCGGCCGGGTGCTGCCCATCGGCGGCGTCAAGCAGAAGCTGCTGGCCGCGCACCGCGCCGGGGTGACCACCGTGATCATCCCCAGGCGCAATGAGCCCGACCTGGACGACGTCCCCGCCGAGGTCCTGGAGAAGCTCGACGTCCACCCGGTCTCCGACGTCCGCCAGGTCCTGGAGCTCGCGCTCGAGCCCGCCTCGACGGTCGCCCCGGAGGTTCCGGTGGCGGCGTGACGGACGCTGCCGGCAGCCGTGGCCCGGAACCCCGCTTCGAACGGGGTTCCGGGCCACGCGTGACCTGTCGACCGTGCGTATCGTTGGACTAACCGGCCGCATACGTTCGGTGTGCGGGGGGGAGGAGCGGCACAGTGACCGTCATGGCGATTGACAGGATCGAGATGGCCGAGAGCGACGGACTCAGCCTGGACGAGCTGTTCGACTGGTTGGAGCGGAGCCACGTCCCCGAGGGCTACAAGGTTGAGGTCGTCGAGGGGGCCGTCTTCATGTCACCGCAGCGCGCCGTTCACTTCCGCATCATTCGACGCATCCTGCGGGCTCTTGAAGACCGCTTCGGGATGGATGTGAACGTGCTGTCGGACGTGCGCATCGACTTCCCGGGGCATCGGAACGGCTTCGCGCCCGACGTCGTCAAGCTCGCGGATGATGCCAAGATGACCCCTCAGGGTGGCTGGCGGCACGAGGACGTCGAATTCGTCGCCGAGGTGATCTCCAGGGACACGGCGAGAAACGACTACGGACCGAAGAAGCTGGCCTACGCGACGGCCGAGGTGCCCATCTATCTGATCGCCGACCCGTACACCGCCAGGTGCCACCTGTTCACGGAGCCCAAGGACGGCGAATACACCAGTGAACTGTGCGTCTCCTTCGGCACGGATGTCGACCTGACGAACACCGTCGTCGGCCTCACGCTCAAGACCGGCGAATTCCCCCGGGACTGACGACGCCCGCTGCCTGGTTCCGGCAGGCCAGGCAACAACCACCGCGCTCCGGCAGGGTTCAGGCCACCCTCGTGCGCCGCGCCCTGCGCCATCTCCGCGACGGCGGATCCATCACCCTCACCAGCGGGGTCTTCGAGCAGCCCACCCCCGGCGGGGCTTCGGCGCGCTGGTGAATGCGGGGCTCGACGCGTTCGTCCAGGCCGCCGCCATCGGGATGGAGCGAGGGCTGGGGGCGAATGCCATCAGCCCGGGGTGGGTGTGATCGAGAGTGCGGTCACAGGGACGGGTGATCGTCCCGGACGGGGCCGAGACGGAAATCGTTGACAGGTAGACAGGTCTGTCTGGTAGCTTTTACGGCGAAGCAGACAGACCTGTCTGTTCGGTGCTCTCCACCGGAGGAATACCGTGCGCACTCTCGTCGTCCTCGCCCACCCCGACCTCGGCGCCTCCCGCATCAACGCCGCTCTCGCCGAGGCGGTCCGGCCCGTCGAGGCCGTGACGGTTCACGACCTCTACGCCGTCTATCCCGATCTGCGGGTCGATGTCGCCCATGAGCAGCGGCTGCTGCTGGAGCACGACCGGATCGTTCTGCAGTTCCCCTTCTATTGGTATGCGGCGCCGCCGCTGCTGAAGAAGTGGCTCGACGAGGTCTTCCTCCACGGCTTCGCCTACGGCACCAACGGCACCTCGCTGCGTGGCAAGTCGCTGCTCGTCGCCACTTCGGCGGGCGGCGCGGAGGAGCTGTACCGGCCCGGCGGGTTCAACCGCTTCCCGGTCACCGAGCTCCTCAAGCCGTTCGACGCCACGGCGAACATCACCGGCATGGCGTATGAGGAGCCGTTCATCGTGCACGGCACCCACGCGCTCGACGACGCGGGGCTCGCCGCGCAGCAGGACCGCTACCGCGAGCTGCTGGCGTCCGGCGCGGTGCGGGAGCGGAGTCCGAGCGCCGCCTGACCGGCATCCGCCACCACGAAGGGCCCGGCCGCGAGGCGGCCGGGCCCTTCCGCATGCCGTCGGTCCGTCCGTTCACACCCGCGCCGGGCACGCCTCCGCGACCAGCGCCCTCGTCGCCTCCCGTGCCGCCTCCGCCAACTCCGGCCTGGGCTCCAGCGCCGCCGCGGCCATCGCGCCGTCGATGAGGAGGGAGATCTGCAGCGCCAGCAGCTCGGGGTCGGCGGCGCCGGCCGCCCGGGTCAGCCGGGTCAGCCAGTCCCGTACGGCGCGCTTGTGCTCGGCCGTCGCGGTGTGCGTAGCGGAGCCCGGCTCCGTCTCGCCGGCGGTCCTGGTGAACGCGCAGCCGCGGAAGCCGTCCCGCTCGGTCGCCTCCCGGAGCGCGTCGAAGAGGCCGACGAGCTGGTCGCGCGGATCGGGGCCGGCCGCCTCGGCGGCGTCCCGCAGTGCGGCGCGCCAGTACTTGTCCGTCTGCCGGACATAGGCCAGGACCAGATCGTCCTTGCAGCGGAAGTGGGAGTAGAGCGTCGCCTTCGCCACGCCCGAGTCGGCGATGATCCGGTCCACTCCGACGCCGCGTACCCCGTGGGCGTTGAAGAGACCGGTCGCGGTGGACAGGATCCGGTCGTGGGCGGAGGGGCGGGCGCTGCTCATGATCGGCCTCCTCGGGGCGGACGCGGCCGGTGACGGCCGAATGCCCCCAGCGTACAGACAGACCTGTCCGTACGCCGAGGGCGAGGAGACCAGTGGATGTGGGGGGTAGGTGGTCTCGCTCCGGATGGCCCCTCAGCCGGTGGCGAGCGCCGTCAGCCGGTCCATCGCGCCGTTGAACTTGTCGTGGTCGCCGACTGTCGGGCCCGTCGAGGTGTACTGCCAGATGGTGTGGAAGCCCCAGCCCGCCGGCAGCTCGCCGACGGATGAGCCATAACGCGGGATCCACAGCGGGTTGATGCCGCCGAAGGCGGCGGAGTTGCCCGTACAGCTCTTCCACCAGCTGGTGGAGGTGTAGATCACCGGGTCTCGGCCGGTGCGCGACTTGTAGGTGCCGGTGAAGTCCTTGATCCAGCTCACCATCGCGCTGGCGCTCTTGCCGTAACAGGTCGCGCCGTAGGGGTTGTACTCCATGTCCAGCGCTCCCGGCAGCGTCTTGCCGTCCTTGGACCAGCCGCCGCCGTGGTCGACGAAGTAGTTGGCCTGTGCGGCGCCGCTGGAGTTGTCCGGCAGCGCGAAGTGGTACGCCCCGCGGATCATGCCGACGTTGTACGAGCCGGTGTACTGCTGGGAGAAGTACGGGTTGGTGTAGCTGGTGCCCTCGGTCGCCTTCACATAGGCGAACCGGACTCCGCTGCTCCAGAGCGTCGACCAGGCGACGTTGCCCTGGTGGCTGCTGACGTCCACACCTTCGACGGTGGCGAGCAGTCCCGGCGGCTCCCCACCGGACATGGACCCGCCCTCGTGCTTGAGTATCTGCGAGCCCGCCCAGTCGTCCTCGGGGTGGGGGATGGCCTTCGAGGAGCCCTGGTCGGCGAAGGCCGGACCGGGCAGGACGAAGGCCGCGGTGAGGAGCGCGGCGAGAATGCCGATCAGCGCGCTCAGGGTGCGTCGGGCCGATCCGGGTCTGTGCACAGGCATGGCGTGCCTCCGAAGCCTCGGTGGGGGAGAGGGACATGCGATCTTGGAATGGCCATGTCAGAAACGACGCTACGGGCGTAGATAGGTGCGTGGAAGGGGGAGGGTGTGATGCCGTTGGTCTAATCCTGCGAAATACTGGTGGAGCTGCGGTGACAGCCGTGCGGGCAAGAAACTTTCACGATGTGAAAACCCGGAGAGGGCTCTGACGTGCACAACGACCGGCCAACGCCCCCCGAGCAGGATGAGGATGGCGCCGCGGGTGGAATTGGTGTAGATCTTGCATTCCTGGCCCTGGAGCGCGAATTGGCGGTTTTCCTTCGCCGGGCCCGCGCCTCTTCGGGTGAATTGGCCCGGGAAGTCCATCCCGACCTGGAATCCGCCGCCTATGGGCTGTTGATGCGGCTCGAGGACGCGGGCGCGCAGCGCGCCACGGATCTCGCGGCCTATATCGGCGTCGGCAAGGCGACGATGAGCCGTCAGCTGCGGGCGCTGGAGGGGCTCGGTCTGGTGGCGCGGACGCCCGATCCGGCGGACGGACGGGCCTTTCTGGTGGACCTGACGGACGAGGGGCGGGCCCGCTTTCGTGCCGTCCGGGGCGCGCGCCGGGCACGGTATGCCCGTCGGCTCGCCTCCTGGGACCGCGGTGAGGTTGCCGAACTCGCCCGGCTGCTGCACCGGTTGAACCGGACACAGGAGGCCGACGACCGGGGTCGGTCGGTCCGCGCGGGCGACGAGTAGGGCGCTCATATACGCCAGGATCGACGAGCTCCGCGGTTCCGGCGACGCGGGTGTGGCAACGGCGTTACGGCGCCCGTGGGCAGGGGCTGACCGCCGCCCGTGAGCGCGCTCTTGGTGCCCGCCCCCAACGGCTGGACGCCTACGGCTGGACGCCTACGGCTGGACGCCTACGGCTGGACGCCTACGGCTGGACGGACCTACGGCTCGACGAAGACGACCGCCGCGTCGTCGTGCGCCTTGTCCCGCGGAAAGGCGGTCCTGTCCGGATCGGCGTGCTCCGCCGCCCGCACCCGGTCGATCAGCGCCTGCGGACCCTCCTTGCGCAGCACCGCGAAGCACGCGGTCCAGTCGCCCTCGCCGAACACCTCCACCCAGCGCGACGCCCCGTCGGTGAGCGCCGCCAGCGCCCGTACCTCGGTGCGCGGCATCTCGCCGACGACCGCCTTGTGAACGACGTCGGGGTCGACGGCGGCGGTGAAGAAGCCGCCCTCCGCGTTGCGCAGCGGGGCGAGCCTGCGTCCGGCGGCGCGTAGCTGGTCAATGCGGTCATCGAGCACCGGGGTCACCCCGCCGTGGCTCCGCTCGACGAGCAGCGCGGAGTCGGAGAGCACCAGATACTCGACCCGCCGCACGTCCCAGCGGGCGGTGACCACGGTTGCCTGAGGTGTTCGAGAGTGAGAAAGGTCACAGGTTGAACGGTGCGTTTCGGCGGTATGCCTGATTGCCCCGGCGAGGCACTCTGCCAGTGGCATATCCCGTCGCGAACCGGACAGTTCGAGCAGCGCTCCGCCGAGCCGCGAGGTGAACCAGGGCACCCCGTGGACGCATCCGTCGTCGCCGTCGGGTGGCGTCACTCCGTCCAGCACCACCAGGGCGCCGCCGTCCCCTGATGCTGGTAGAGCTACCGAGGCGTAGTCCTCGTTGGGGAGTTGGTGATCGCCGGGTGCGGTCGCGAGTTCGATGCGCATGGCGCCAGTCTGCCGGATCGCCGCTGTTCAGCGCCGTTACCCGCGGTCCGGAGGGGACTTGGTCCAGACCATCTTCACGCCTGCCGGATTGGGGGTGAATTGACGCTTCTGGGAAGGCGTGGGGTGCGCATCCTGCCAGGGAGGCCAATCCTTTTCCAGCCGGTGAAAGGTGACGGGAGGCTATGGCCCGCGCCAAAAGTTGGTGGTCAACTACGCAATGCGGTTCACTCGTTCGGGTGGCCGGGCGGATGATGTACGCCCGCCCCATAGCCGTCCTGAAAGGGTCGGAATCCCTACCAGAGGTGGGGAAACACAATTGTTGATCCGTCGTCACCTCTGGAAAACACAGCGGTCAGGCGAGAAAAGATTGTGAGCACCGGTGCGGAAGAAGTGGCTTCGGGGCAGCACACGCGAACACAACGGCGGGAAACGCCGACGGCAGGAGGCGCCGCGGCGGCGTACCGCACGCGTCCGTAATCGACTGGCCGCGTCCGTGGCACTCGTCTCCGTCGCCGTCCTCGCGGCCGGCACACCCGCCGTCGTCCTGGCCCTGGACGACACCACCGACGCGCAGCGTCTCGTGGACCTCGCGGAGACCAACCGCGGTGCGGTGGCCCTCGCGCACTCCCTGGCCGATGAGCGCGATGCCATGACCCGGTATGTGGCGCAGGGGCGCACGACCGCCTCCGGCGGCGGGGTCACCGAGAGCATGCGTGCCCGGGTCGACCGGCAGGTCAAGGAGGTGCGCGAAGAGGCCCCGACCACGGTCCGGCGGCTCCTCGACGGCCTCCCCGAACTGCGGCAGCAGGCCCTGACCGGCCGCGACTCGGCGCTCGACGTCTTCACGTCGTACACCAAGGCCGTCCAGGCGCTGAACGGCATCGCCGACACCCTCGCCCGCAAGCTCCCGGCCGAGGCCGACTCCGGCGCCACCGCCGCGCTGGCCCCGCTCGGCCGCGGCTCCGAGGAGGCGTCGGCCACCCGCGGGCTGCTGCTCGCCGCGCTCGCCGCCGGCGGCAGCCAGCCCAAGCTGGTCTCGGCCGCCCAGCGGACCAATGTGCGCGAGCAGTCCGCGCTCGCCGACTTCCGGGCGCTCGCCCCGGCCTCGGTGCGCGACCGCTACGACCGCACCGTCAATGGCACCGAGGTCACCACGGCCGAGCGCTATATCGCCCGGCTCACCGACCAGGACCGGCTGGCGGGCAATGACCTCTACCTCGACGACGGCCGAGTCGAGTCGAATCTGAACGCCCGCATCGACCGGATGCGCGGCGTCGAGGCCGCGCTCGCCTCCTCCGAGCGGGCCCACCTCGCCCAGCTGCGTGACGACGATGTCACCGACCTCGAACTGCGCATCGCCCTCGTCGGCGGCGCGCTGCTCCTCGCCCTCGGCATCAGCGTCCACAGCGCCCGGTCGATGACCCAGCCGCTGGCCGCGCTGCGCCTCGGCACCCGCCGGGTCGCGGCCGATCCGGCGGCCGAGGAGCCGGTCGTCTACAAGGGGCGCGACGACGAGTTCGCGGACGCCGTACGGGCCGTCAACGAGCTGCACGCCGCGGTGGTGCGCGCCCAGGAGCGCGCCGGCAAGCTGGAAGCCGAGCGCACCCTGCTCGTCGGCGAACGGCAGCGGCTGGCCCTGGTGGCGGACGGGCTGCGTTCGGAGCGGGATGCCGTCGCCACCCGTCTGGACGGCCTGCGGGCCCGGGTGCACGGGAGCTTCGTCAACCTCGCGCTGCGCACCCTGGGCCTGATCGAGCGGCAGCTGACGATCATCGAGTCCATGGAGGAGGCGGAGCAGGACCCGGACCGCCTGGAGACGCTCTTCCAACTCGACCACCTGGCCACCGGGATGCGCCGCTACGGCGAGAACCTGCTGATCATCGCGGGCTCCGAGAACAAGGCCACCCACTCCGGCCCGGTGCCGCTGCTGGATGTGCTGCGCGCCTCGATCAGTGAGGTCGAGCGGTACAACCGGGTGCAGATCCAGTCGCTGCCGCCGCATGCCCAGGTCGCCGGGTACGCCGCGGACAGCATCAGCCATCTGGTCGCCGAACTGCTGGAGAACGCGACATCGTTCTCGCCGCCGGACGCGCAGGTCCAGATCTCCGGCTGGCTGCTGGAGAGCGGCGAGGTCATGCTCTCCGTCCAGGACGAGGGCATCGGCATGACGCCCGAGCGGCTCATGGAGCTCAACAACCGGCTCGCCGACCCGGTCCCGGAGTACTGCCAGGGCCCCCAGCCGGAGGACCCGCTGGGGCTCGGTCTGTACGTGGTGACCCGGCTCGCCGCGCGCCACGGCGTAAGGGTGCAGCTGCGCGAGCAGGAGCCGGGCGGGGTGGCGGCCGTCATCGTCCTCCCGACCAAGATCCTCCCGGCCGGTCCGCCCGGCGCCGGGCTGCCGCCGGCCCCGTCGGTGAGCGTGGGCGCGCCGGTCGGCACCGGCCGTCAGCCCACCTTCCCGGGCTCGGAGGCCGAGGCGAACTCCAACGCCCTCGCTGCCCGCGGCCGTTCGGCGGCCGTCGGCGCGGGGCAGGAGCGGACACCGTCGCAGCCGCCCGCCCAGAGCGTGCCCGAGCCCGCCGCCCGGACCCGGGCCCAGACCCCGGCCGAGGCAGCGCCGGCCACGGGCGCTGGCGGCGCGTACCCGATGGAGCCGACGCCGCCGCGCGGCCATCCGCACCCGGGAAACGGCGGCGAGGCGCCCATCTTGCCCAAGCGCTCCCCGAAGGCGGCGCCCGCCTGGCACGGCGGCGGCGTCGGCGCCCCGGCCCCGAAGGCCGCACCGGCCCAACCGGCCGAGCCCGCCGCGTCGGCCGTGCCCGCCCAGCCCGCCGGGCCCGGTGCCCCGGCCGGCGAGCGGACGATGGACGTGGGCGTCCAACAGGACGAGCACGAGCAGCGGTTCGACAGCCCGGGCGTACCTCCGGCCGGTACGCCCGCCCCGGACCCGTACGCCATCGGCCCCGATCAGCACACGCGGGCCGATGAGCGGCCGCGCACCGACAAGGGGCTGCCCAAGCGGACGCCGAAGAACGTGGCGATCCCCGAGCCCAGCCCGCAGGAGCGGACGGGCTCGCTGAACGCTGAGGAACTGCGGCGCAGGCTCGGCGGTTTTCAGCGCGGGGCCCGCGACGGACGCCGTGACGTCGAGGCGGAGATCGCCACGAGCGAGCGGCACGCAGGACACGCAGGACACACAGGTCAAGCAGGACACACAGGTCAAGCAGGTCAAACGGGGGCGCAGGACGAGGGTGGCACTGTTGAGGAGGCACGCAGGTGAATGCGCCCAGTAGTACCTATGGGTTGAGTTCCGAGGCCCGTAATCTGCACTGGTTGCTGTCGAACCTGGTCGAGGAGGTGCCGGGCGTTCGCTCGGTAACCGTCGTGTCATCCGACGGGCTGATGCTGCTGTCCTCCGACGCGCGGCACGCCGCTGCCGCCGCGCAAGCCGGTCCGGTGGGCCAGGACGGCCCCAAGGGCTCCAGCGCGGACCTCGCCACGATCGTCTCGGGGCTCGGCAGCCTGACGCTCGGCGCGTCGAAGCTGATGGACGCGGGCGGTGTCAAGCAGACGATGGTGGCGATGGACGAGGGCAGCCTGTTCGTCATGTCGATCAGCGACGGCTCATTGCTGGGCGTGCACGCCACCCCGGACTGCGACATGACCGTCGTCGCCTATCACATGGCGCTGTTCGTGGGCCGGGCCGGCCATGTGCTCACCCCCGAACTCCGCAGTGAACTGCGCAAATCGATGGAGGCTGCACGGTGACGGGGCTCGCTCGCCGGACCGACCGCAAACCCGGCCGCGTCCGTCCGTACTCACTCACCGGCGGCCGCACCCGCTCCGGCCATGTGCTTCTGGTGGAGACCTTCGTGGCGTCGCTGGAGTCCCCGGACGGACGGCTCGAGCTGGCCACCAGCGGGCTGAACGCCCGGATGCTGCCGGAGATCAGGGCGATCGTCGACGTGTGCCGCCGGATGCGCTCGGTGGCGGAGGTGTCCGCACTGCTGAAGATGCCGCTCGGGGTGGTCCGCGTGCTCCTCAGTGACCTGGCCGATCAGGGAAAGATTCGCGTCTACGGCACCGGGCGCTCCGGACAGCCGGATCGCGCGTTGCTCGAAAGGGTGCTTGGTGGACTTCGCAGGCTCTGAGTCGATGACGACGATGACCGTGACAGGGCCGGAAGCGTCGAAGGCGTCCGGCGCCGGAATACCCGGCGCCGACGAGGCGCTTCAGGGGTGGCAGACGGACCGTTCGCGCGCGCCGATCTCCACCAAGATCGTGGTCGCGGGCGGCTTCGGCGTCGGCAAGACGACCTTCGTCGGCTCGGTCTCGGAGATCACGCCGCTGCAGACCGAAGCGCTGATGACGCAGGCCAGCGAGGACATCGACGATCTGGACGCCACGCCGGACAAGCTGACCACGACCGTCGCGATGGACTTCGGCCGGATCACGCTGGAATCCGATCTGGTGCTGTATCTCTTCGGCACCCCCGGCCAGCAGCGGTTCTGGTTCATGTGGGACGACCTGATGCGCGGGGCGATCGGCGCGGTGGTGCTGGCCGACACCCGGCGCCTGGAGGACAGTTTCCCGGCGCTCGACTACTTCGAGAGCCTCGGGCTGCCGTATGTGGTGGCGGTGAACCACTTCGAGGGGACGCCGCGGTACGAGCCCGAGGACGTACGGGACGCGCTCTCCGTGGCCGCGAACGTACCCGTAGTCATCATGGACGCACGTCAGCGGATCACCGTGGTGGATGCGCTGCTGGCATTGGTGGGGCACGCCGTTGACCTCTCACCTGAGTGACGTAACCTCAGCTCCGCTCGCGGAATGGACCGATCCATTCCTCTTTTTCACCTGAGCTTGAGGGAGAGTCGACAAGCATGCGGAAGATACTCATCGTCGGGGCGGGGCAATCCGGCCTCCAGCTCGCCCTCGGCCTGCAGTCCCAGGGGTACGAGGTCACCCTGATGTCCAACCGGACGGCCGATGAGATCCGCGGTGGGCGCGTCATGTCCACCCAGTGCATGTTCCACACCGCGCTCCAGCACGAGCGCGACCTGAAGATCAACTTCTGGGAGGGGCAGGCACCGCGGATCGAGGGTCTCGGCGTCTCCGTCGCCGGGCCGCCGGCCCCCGATGGGCACCACGCCCGGGTGATCGACTGGGTCGGCAGGCTCGACGGCTACGCCCAGTCCGTCGACCAGCGGGTCAAGATGGCCGGCTGGATGGAGGCATTCGAACAGCGCGGCGGCCAGGTGGTCATCCATGGCGCGGCCGTCTCCGACCTGGACGTCTTCGCCGCCAAGTACGACCTGGTGCTGGTGGCCGCCGGCAAGGGCGAACTCGTCTCGCTCTTCGGCCGCGACGCCTCCCGCTCCCCGTACACCACCCCGCAGCGTGCGCTCGCGGTCGCCTATGTGCACGGCCTCGGCCCGCGCCCCGAGCACCCCGAGTTCGACGCGGTGCGCTGCAACCTGGTCCCCGGTGTCGGCGAGCTCTTCGTCATGCCGACCTTCACCAACACCGGACGCGCCGACATCCTCTTCTGGGAGGGCGTGCCGGGCGGTCCGGCCGACGCCTTCCAGGGAATCACCGACCCCTCCGAGCACCTGGCGCGCACGCTGGAGCTGATGGAGCGGTACCTGCCCTGGGAGTACGCGCGCGCCACCCAGGTGGAGCTGACGGACGCCGCGGGCACGCTGGCCGGACGCTACGCCCCGACCGTGCGCAAGCCCATCGGACGGCTGCCGAGCGGCGGTCTGGTCCTCGGCGTCGCCGATGTCGTGGTCGCCAACGACCCGGTCACCGGCCAGGGCTCGAACTCCGCGTCCAAGTGCGCCGCCTCGTACCTGAAGAGCATCGTCGAGCACGGCGACCGGCCGTTCGACGCGCACTGGATGCAGTCCACCTTCGACCGCTACTGGGAGACCGCCCAGCACGTCACCAAGTGGACGAACGCGATGCTGGCGCCGCCGCCGGAGCACATCGTGAACCTCCTCGGCGCGGCCATGAGCCTCCCCGCCGTGGCGAACCGCTTCGCCAACGGCTTCGACGACCCCTCCGACTTCGAGAACTTCTTCTACGAGCCGGAGAAGACCGCGGCCTACCTGGCGGAGCTCGGCGCCGCCCCGTCCGCCGGCTGACCGCTCACGGCCGGGCGCGGTTACCTGGCCGTGACGGCCGACCCCGGCCGCACCGCGCCCTGCAGCGGGTTGGAGGCGAGCGGGGAGAGCTTCACCCGCTGGCCGGGGCGCGGCGCCTGCACCACCTGGCCGTTGCCCGCGTACAGCGCCACATGGCTCGCGCCCCTGTAGTAGATCACCAGATCACCGGCGCGCAGCCGGCCGAGCGGCACTCTGGGCAGCCGGCGCCACTGCTCCTGGCTGGTGCGCGGAATGATCCGCCCGGCGTGCGCCCACGCCTGGGAGGTCAGGCCCGAGCAGTCGAAGGCGTTCGGCCCCTCGGCGCCCCAGACGTACGGCTTGCCGATCTGGTTGAGCGCGTAGCGCAGCGCCCGCTGGCCGGCCGACGCCGAGGACGTGGGGGTGCGTGGCGGGGTGCCGGTCGTCGGCTTGCCCGGACGGCCGGTCCCGCCGGTCCGGCCGGTCCCGCCGCGGCGGCCGGTGCCCCCAGTCCCGCCGCGGCGGCCGGTGCCCCGGCCGGGGCCGGCGGCCGGCGTGCGCGGGGCGGGCGGATCGGCGGCGTCCTGGGGCGCGCCGTTGGCCGAGCCGAGGGCCCCGGAGGCGACCAGCTCGCGCTGTGCCGTCTCGGTCTCCTCGCGTTCGCGCTCCGCCACCCGGGTGATCTCGCGGGCGGTCAGCGAGGCGAGGGTCTTCTCGATGGCCGCGAGGCGTTTCTTCACCTTGTCGTGCTGTTTCTTCTTCTTCGCCGTGAGGGACATCTGCCGGTCCAGCGCGGCGCGGGCCTTGGTGGCGACGGCGTCGGCCCGCCGCTCGCCCCTCGTCAGCCGTTCGATGACGGCCGCCTCGCGGCCCGCCGCCCGGTCGAGCTCGCGCACCTCGTCGGCGGCGTCCTCCGGATGGGGGGCGAGCAGCGTCAGCAGAAAGGTGTAGCCGGCGAGCGGGGTGTGGCCCTGGTACTGCTCCCGGGCCAGCCGCCCCGCGTCCTGCCGGCTGTCGGCCAGCCGGGTACGGGTGCGGGCGAGGGCCTCCGTGAGCTCCCTGGTCCTCGCGCGCTGCTCGCGCAGCTTCTCCTCCGTCGCGTTGTACGCCTCGGTCGCCTCCTCGGCCTTCCGGTACAGGGTCTTGAGCTGTGTCAGCAGCTCGGAGACGGAGCGCTCCTCGGGGCGGGTGGGGGCGGCGGCCGCCGTGGCCGCCGCGAGGGGCGTCACGAGCGCGGCGGCGGCGGTGATCACCGCCGCACAGACCGAGCCAACGATGCGTCCTGACACGAGCTCACCTCCGGCTTCCAGCACCTCTGTCGGTGCCAGCTCAGCAGGATCGTGGCATGACGGTCGTATCTTCAGGAGAACTATGGGCGAGTCGGACTATTACGGTCACCCGTCCGGTGGCGGCATCGTCGTCCGTCGCGCCGTCAGCTCGACTTGGACCACGGCCACTTCAGTCCGGTACGCGGCCTGCCCTCCGGGTCGTACTCATAGGCCCAGCCCCGGACCAGACCCAGCCGCTTCGAGGCCCCTGCCGGAACCCGGCGGTAGACATACACCGTCGGCGGCCCGCCCGCCTCGTCCTCCACCGGGATCTCGTACGTCTTCGGGGGCGCTCCGGTGGCGCCGACCAGCACCGGAAGGACCCGGCCGTCCAGCGGCCCGCCCACAAAGGGCGTCTCCTCGCTTCTCACCGTGCCAGTCTCACACCAGCGCTCACAGCAGATGCGACGCCTCACCCAGCACCGGCACCACGCGGCGCGCGAACGCGCCGACCGGGCCCTGCGCCGGCTCCACCGCCAGCGCCGCCCGGATCACCCGCGCCGCCTGGGGATCGCTCGACGCGGTGGCGGCCAGCAGGGCGACGAAGTGATCCACGAGCCAGTCGCGCAGCTCCCCGGCCGGCGGCTGCTTCCCCTCGTCCAGCCAGATCAACGACGCCGCCTCGACTGCCGTGATCCAGGTGCGCACCATCATCCGCAGCCGCGCACCCGGCTCCTTGACCGCCAGATGGAGCAGAATCTGCTCGGCCGCCGCGCGCCGCACCTCATCCACGATCGCGGTCGTGCGCGACGTCTCGACGACACTGCCGCTCTGCAGCAACGCGCTGAAACCCGCGTCGTGCTCGTCGACAAAGGCGAGATAGCGGTCCAGCACCCGGCTCAGCCGGGTGCTGAGCGGACCGCTGCGGGGCTCCTCGAAGCACTGCTCCAGCTCATCGGCGGCGCTGCGCAGCGCCGCCTCGTACAACTGCTGCTTACCGCCGGGGAAGTAGCGGTAGACGAGCGGTCGGGACGCGTCTGCGGCCGAGGCGACATCGTCCAGCGACACGTCCTCGGGCGCGCGGCGGGCGAAGAGGTCGAGCGCCGCGCCGATCAGTTCGGCGCGGCGTGCCTCGACGCTGAGCCTGCGGTAGGCCCCGCGGCGTGGCGCCGCACCCGGGGGCGCCACTTGCGCGGGGGCCGCTGCCGGGGGCGCCGGGGTGGTGCCGCTGCCTGTCGTCATGCCTGGCAGCGTAACCGCCCCCGGTAACGACTAGGCCAGCAGCCCGGAGCTCTTCCACAGCCGCCGGCCCAACCCCCGCATCACACCGACGTCATCGAGGAACTCGGTCAGCTTCCGGGCGCCGTTCTGCATCACCTCGCGCCGGTGGGCGCTCGCCCGCACTTGGGCCACGGCCGCGCGCCGGTCGAGCCCGACGTCCGTATACACCTGCGGATTGACGAACGCCTGCGAGAAGATCCGGGCGAACTCCCCCGAACCGACCCGGGTCAGCTCCGCCTCCCAGCGGGGCGCGCGCAGCATCTGGCGGCGCAGCTCCTCGCGTGCGTACCGCACATGGCGCGCCTCCTCCACGACATGGATCCGGGTCACCCCGCGCACCAGCGGCTGCACCCGGTCATCGGGGAAGGTCAGCCGCTGCATCCAGTCCAGGACCTCTTCGCCGAGGAGGGTCGCGGTGAACGAACCGGGTGTGGTGGAGAACGTCTTGAAGAACCGGCCCATATTGTGGTGCAGCCGGGAGACCGGATAGGCGGGCGTGCCGCCCTTGGCGATCAGCCGCGCGAACATCTTGGAGTGGCGGCACTCGTCCTCGATCTCGGTGAGCGCGTACCGCACATGGTTGCTCGTCGCGGACTTGTCGTAGATGTGCCGGGTGAGCAGCTGGATCAAGATGATCTCAAACCATATGCCCAGCGAGGCCAGCGCCGCGGCCTCGTGCCGGGAGAGCAGGATGCGCTGCTCCTCCGACATCCGCCGCCACATCGGGGTGTCGTACAAGGACACCAGCTCCGGCGGCCAGAACCACTTGCCGGGCTCGTAGGGCGCGTCCCAGTCCAGCTCGGTGTCGGGGTCGAAGGAGTGCTTGGCGGAGGACTGGAGGAGCCGCTCCGCCACCCGCTCACGGTCCTTGATCAGCCCGAGCGCGTCCCGGAGCGCGGAGGGTTCGGTCGTGGTCGTCATCGCTGAGGGCACCTCGCTGATGGCTCGGACGTAACGCCGGATCGATCGGTTACCGGCGGACACACCTTATGAGACTGCGTGTCAGCAAGCGCGTCAATCCCTCCGGAGGTGTTGTTGACCATTCGGTAACGGGCGTGTGAGCCTGCCGAGTACGCATCCGTTCACGGGGGAGCGAGGCGAAGGAGGCGTCGGTGTCGACGCAAGAGCTCTACGCGATGGATCCCGGGGACCCCATGTGGCAGGTGCCGGCCGACGGTGCCGCCCGATTCAGCTGGGAGTACGACGACAACCGTGCCCGGCTGCTCGCCCTCTACCAAAAGGGCAAGGACAAGCAGTGGGACGCGACCAAGCGGATCGACTGGGAGCTGGACGTCGACCCGTACGATCCGCTGGGCCAGCCGGACGAGGCGCTCGCCCTCTTCGGCACCAAGTACTGGGACCGGATGAGCGACCGCGACAAGGGCGAACTGCGGCACCACGTCGCCTCCTGGCAGTTCAGCCAGTTCCTCCACGGCGAACAGGGCGCGATGGTGTGCGCGGCCCGTATCGTCGAATCCGTACCCGACCTCGACGCGAAGTTCTACTCCGCCACCCAGACCATGGACGAGGCGCGCCACGCCGAGCTCTACGGCCGCTTTCTGCACGAAAAGATCGGGATGATGTACCCGATCAACGACAATCTGCAGGCACTGCTGGCCGACACCCTCCGCGACTCCCGCTGGGACATGGCCTATCTGGGCATGCAGGTGCTCATCGAGGGCCTCGCGCTCGCCGCCTTCGGCCTCATCCGCGACACCACCGACAAGCCACTGCCGCAGCAGATCCTCTCCTACGTCATGCAGGACGAGGCCCGGCACGTGGCCTTCGGCCGGATGGCGCTGCGCGACTACTACCGGCAGCTGACCGACAAGGAGCTGCGGGAGCGCGAGGAATTCGTCATCGAGGGCTGCTACTTGATGCGCGACCGGCTGCGCGGTGTCGAGGTGCTGGAGAACCTGGGCATTCCGAAGGCCGAGGCCGAGGAGTTCAGCGAGCGGTCGCCGTATCTGCACATGTTCCGCAAGCTGCTCTTCAGCCGGATCGTGCCCTGCGTCAAGGACATCGGCCTGTGGGGCGAGCGGCTCCAGCGGGCGTACGTCGACATGGGCGTGCTGGAGCTCGGCGACAGCAACCTCGACCTGCTGATGGCCCAGGACGAGGAGCTGGCCCAGCGGCTGGACGAGCAGCGCTTCGCGGCGGAGGAGGCGGCGCGGACGGGGGAGGTCGAGGAGGCGATCGCGCAGGGCGCGGTGGAAGGCTGAGGGCGGGCGGTCCGTGTCAACGGGCCGCCGCCCTGCATCAACGGGCCGCCGCCGTGTCAACGGGCCGCCGCCTGCGTCAACGGGCCGCCGCCTGCGTCAACGGGCCGCCGCCCGTGTCAAGGGACCGCCGCCCTGTGTCAACGGGCCGCCGCCCGCGTCACCGGCCCAGGCGTGTCAGCACCTCCTCCGCGAGCTCGTGCGTCGGCCGCTCGCCGTCCAGGAAGACGGTGTCGCTGGGCATCCGATCCACCGCGGCCGTGCAGGCCGGGATCCGCTCCTTGCCCCAGCGCCGCGCGGCCTCGTCGCGCTCGGGGTCGCCGGGCGCGACCACGCGGGCGTCGAGCCGGCGCTCCAGGACCTCGGGGGAGACCTTGAGGAAGAAGTGGCGCACGGTCACGCCCGCGCCCGCGAGCGCCCCGAAGATCTCGCCGAGGTAGTCGGGGTCGGCCACCGTCATCGGGGCCAGCACCGGCCGCCCGTACTCCTCGACCAGTCCGATGGCCATGGCCGCCGCCTGCCGCCGCCACAGCGGCAGATCCTGGAAGTTCCCGGTCGGTACCGGCACGATGTTCCGCAGGACATAGCCGATCTGCTCGGGGTCGTACACCAGCGCCTCGGGCCACCGTCGGCTCAGCTCGGCGGCCAGGGTGGTCTTCCCGCTTCCGAACGCGCCGTTCAGCCAGACGATCACGCGCCGCTCCCCGCCCTCGGCCGCCACCACCGGGGCCACCACCCGCGCTGCGGCGCGTGGTGCGGACGTGACCCACCAACACCCGCCCGTGACAGGGCTCTTGCTACCTTCGTGATCAGTGCCCCCGGGAGCGCCGGGGGGCCTCGGGGTGACCTCGGCCCGGTGGCATCGGCAGTTCGGGAACGGCCAAAGGGTGCTCTCCACGGCGGTGGGGGGCACCTCTTCGCGCCGCGGCCGGAGGATGATGGTGCTCGTGCGGATTCGAACGAGCACCATTGAGGAACTCCCCGTCCTCCAGGAGATAGAGCGCGCCGCCGGGCTGTGCTTCCGGGACATCGGGATGGACGAAGTCGCCGACGACGAGCCCCTGAGCCTGGAGGAGCTGTGCCACTACCAGCGGGAGGGACGGGCCTGGGTCGCGGTGGACGACACCGACCGGGCGATGGCGTACCTGATCACCGAACCCGTCGACGGGAATGTGCATATCGAGCAGGTCTCGGTCCACCCCGACAGCGCCCGGCGCGGGGTGGGACGGGCGCTGATCGAGCACACCGCGGCCCGGGCCGCCGCCGAGGGCGTACCGGCGCTGACCCTGACCACGTTCGTCGACGTGGCATGGAACGCGCCGTACTACGCCGCGCGCTGCGGCTTCCGGACGCTGACGGAGGCCGAGCTGACCCCGGGACTGCGGGCGATCCGCCGTAGCGAGGCCGGCCACGGCCTGGACCGCTGGCCACGGGTCTGTATGCGCCGGGAGGTGCGCTAGCGGCCGGTGGGGGTCCGGGCCCGTCCGGACCCGAGCCCGTCCGGACCCGGGCCCGTCCGGACCCGGGCCCGTCCGGACCCGGGCCCGTCCGGACCCGGGCCCGTCCGGACCCGGGCCCGTCCGGACCCGGGCCCGTCCGGATCCGGGCCCGGTCCACGGCGGTGGCCCGGACCCGGGCCGCGCAGGTGCCGGACCCGGGCCGCGCAGGTGCCGGACCCGGGCCGCGTAGGCGCCGGACCCGGGCCGCGTAGGCGCCGGACCTGGACCGCGTAGGCGCCGGACCTGGACGGCGCAGGCGCCCGGACCCGGACCACGGCGGTGGCCCGGACCTGGACGGCGCAGGCGCCCGGACCTGCACCGCGTTACGCGCCCGGACCTGGACCGCGCAGGCGCCGGAGCCGGACCGCGCAGGCGCCCGGACCCGGACGGCGAGGGCGCCCGGACCCGGACGGCGAGGGCACCCGGACCCGGACCACGGCGGTGGCCCGGACCTGGACCGCGCAGGTGCCGGAGCCGGACCGCGCAGGCGCCCGGACCTCGACCGCGTAGGCGCCCGGATCCGGACGGCGAGGGCGCCCGGACCCGGACCACGGCAGTGGCCCGGACCCGGGCCGCGTAGGCGCCGGGCCCGGGCCGCGTAGGCGCCGGGCCCGGGCCGCGTAGGCGCCGGACCTGGACCGCGAAGGCACCCGGACCCGGACCACGGCGGTGGCCCGGACCACGGCGGTGGCCCGGACCTGGACCGCGCAGGCGCCGGAGCCGGACCGCGCAGGCGCTCGGACCCGGGCCGTGTTACGTGCCGTGGACGGACCGCGTTACGCGCCGTGGACGGACCGCAGCCGCTCCGCCACCGTCTTGACCACGACCGGCACTTGATCGTTGAGGAAGAAGTGCCCGCCGGGGAAGACCTGGAGCTCGAACGCGCCCGTGGTGTGCTCCTGCCACGCACGCGCCTCATCGATGGTCGTCTTCGGATCGGCGTCCCCGGTCAGCACGGTGATCGGGCAGCTGACCCGCTCGCCGGGGACGCAGCGGTACGTCTCGATGGCGCTGTAGTCGCCGCGTATCGCGGGAAGAGCCATCCGCAGCAGCTCCTCGTCCTGGAACACCGCCCCGTTCGTCCCGTCCAGCAGCCGCAGCTCGCGCACCAGTCCGTCGTCGTCCCGCAGTCGCACGTTCTCGTCGCGGTGGGTGGACGGGCCGCGCCGCCCGGAGGCGAAGAGCACGGCGGGCGTCACCCCGAGGCCCTTCTCCAGCCGCAGCGCCACCTCGTACGCCAGCGTGGCGCCCATGCTGTGGCCGAAGAGCGCGAGTGGCTTGTCGAATAATCCGTCGATCTCCCGCAGCGCCTGGACCACGGCGTCGGCGAGCGTGTGCAGATGCTCCACACACGGCTCGCGGTAGCGGTCCTGCCGGCCCGGGTACTGCACCGCCCGCACCTCTACCGACGGCGTCAGGGCCTTCGACAGCGGGAGGAAGTAGCTGGCCGACCCTCCTGCGTAGGGGAAGCAGAGCAGCTGTATCTCACTGTCCGGCGCCTCCTGGTAGCGCCTGATCCAGGCGTCGGCGCCACGGGCGATACTCGTCATGGTGGAGGTGGATCCTTCCGCTCGGGGCACGTGCCAATGATCACCGCCTCCCTACCAGGAATCCCCTACGGTCCGGCTTGAACGGCGAAAACATCAGGTCGTGTGCACCCGGCGCGCAGATGAGACCCTGAAACCAGGGGACTCGTCTTCGGGAGTGGGTCCGATGGCAGTGAGCATGCACGTGGTCTGGAGCAAGGCCGAGCCGGGGCGCGTCATCTATGAGACGCACTCGATCGAAACGATCACCGACGGCGAGGGCGTCCACGCGACGGTTGACAGCCACACCTATGAGATCTCCCTCCGCAGCCGTGCCCAGGCGGAGTCCATCGCGGACGAGGAGGGGTACGAGTTGTTCCGGAAGGGCGAGGCGTGGGAGAGCCTCCCCGAGGAAGAGGGCGAGGAAGAAGGGGCGGAATGAGCGGGAGCAGCGCCCGGGTGGGAGGCTGCTCGTGCCCGAGGTCAGGATTTAGCCGTGAGTCAGCAGAAAGTCGACATTCCGCGCTTCCGTGCCCTCCGCGCCGCCGACCGTGACCGGCCGGGTGGCCGGCGCATAGCCGCTCGCGACCACCGTGTACTGCTCCCCGGCGAGGCCCTCGAACCCGAACCCCCCGTCCTCGCCCGTGACGCACTGCCCCACGACATCCCCGGACGCGTCCAGCAGTGAGACCCGGGCGTCCTCCAGCGGACGCCCGCCCCGAGCCCGTACGGTGCCCCGGACCTGGGAGGCGGGCCGCAGCTCCACCTCCACGCGGACCGGCTCACCGGCGGTGATCTCCACCTGGGTGGCGTGCGGACGGTGTCCGGCGGCGCTGAGGGTCAGCGTGTACGGGCCGGGGGCCAGCTCCGCCAGCGCGAACGCACCCTTCTCGTCGGCCGTCGCCGACCCCGCCACCTGCCCGTCGGGACCGGTCGCCGTCGCGGTCGCACCGGCCAGCGGCTCGCCGCCGCGGGCCCGTACGGAGCCGGTCAGACCACCGCCGACGCCGTCACCGCCGGACATCCGCAGATCGCACTCGACGGACGGGTCCGAGACCAGCAGGGTGGCGGCCTGCGGCTGGTGACCGGTGGCCGAGCCGATGAGGACGAGGCTCCCGGTGACGGGGGTGGTCACGCGGTAGCGGCCGTCGTCCCCGGTGACGACGCGCCCGAGCTGGCGGCCGCCGGCGTCGATCAGGGTGACGGCGGCGTCGGCGAGGGGGCTGTCACCGGGGCCGAGGACCCGGCCGTGGATGACGCTGCCGACGCCGTCGGCGGGCTCGGCTACGGTCGCGGCGACGCCCGCGGGCGCCGGCTCGGCGACGGCCGCGGTGGCAGGCTCGGCAACCGCCACGGCCTCCGACTCGCCGACCGCCTCGACCTCGACCTCGACCTCGACCTCGACCTCGACCTCGACCTCGACCTCGACCTCGGCATCGGCCTCGGCACTCGGCTCGGAGATGGCCGCGGGGGCCGCCGCGCCGAGCGCGGCGGGGCGCCGGGCGGGCAGGAAGAAGGCGATCAGCAGACCGGCGACGGCGGCGGCGCACGCCACCGCGAACGACATCCGGAACCCGTCCGTGTTCGGCAGCGCCAAACCGCCGAAGTCCGTGGTCCGGTGTGCCAGGATCACGCCCACCACCGCGCTGGAGGTGGACATGCCGATGGACCGCATCAGGGTGTTGAGCCCGTTCGCCGCGCCCGTCTCGCCGGCCGGAACGGCGCTGATGATCAGGGTCGGCATGGCCGAGTACGCGATGCCGACACCCACGCCGAGCGCGGTGGACAGGACCACGACCTGCCAGACGTGGTCCATCATCACGATGCCCGCGCCGTACGTCCCGCCGATCACGATGAGCCCGAGGATCAGCGAGACCTTGGGGCCGCGCGCGGCGTTGATGCGCGCCGACAGCGGCGAGACCAGCATCATCGCGATGCCCATCGGGGCGACGTACACCCCGGCCATGACCATCGACTGGCCGAGCCCGTAGCCGGTGGCCTCCGGCAGCTCCAGCAGCTGGGGGAGGATGAGCGACATCGCGTAGAAGGAGAAGCCGACCATGATCGAGGCGAGGTTGGTCAGCAGCACCTGCCGCCGCGCGGTGGTGCGCAGATCGACCAGCGGGTGGGCGGTGCGCAGCTCGACGAGGCCCCACAGGATCAGGATCACGGCGGCCGCGGCGAACAGCCCAAGGGTTGTGCCGCTCGTCCAGCCCCAGTCGCCGCCCTTGGTGATGGGCAGCAGCAGACAGACCAGACCGGCCGAGAGGCCGACGGCGCCGACGAGGTCGAAGCGGCTGGGGGTCCGTACGGACGACTCGGGCACGACGAGCAGGACCAGCGCCATCGCGATCACGCCGAGGCCCGCGGCTCCGTAGAACAGCACATGCCAGTTGGTGTGCTGAGCGACGAACGCGGCGGCCGGCAGCCCGAGCGCGGCGCCGATGCCCAGCGAGGAGCTCATCAGCGCCATCGCGGAGCCCAGCTTCTGCGGCGGCAGCTCGTCCCGCATCACGCTGATGCCGAGCGGAATGGCGCCCATTGCCCCGCCCTGAATGGCCCGGCCGATCACCATGACCACCAGCTGGGAGGTGACGGCGCAGGTCAGCGAGCCGATGACCAGCAGCGCCAGAGCGACCAACAGGATCCGGCGCTTACCGAACATATCGCCGAGCCGCCCCATGACCGGGGTCGAGACGGCACCGGCGAGCAGGGTGGCGGTGATCACCCAGGACGCGTTCGAGCTCGTGGTGTGCAGCAGCTGGGGCAGCTCGGTCACCAGCGGGACGACCAGCGTCTGCATCACCGAGACGGCGATGCCGCAGAACGCGAGGACGGCCACGAAGCCGCCACCGACCTTACGCGGAAGCGGCGAGCCGGACGGCGGCGCGGCGCTCAGTGGCTCGTCGACGCGGGCGGGGGCTGACTGGGACATGCGGTTGCCGCCTCCAAGCGGGTTTCCAGCGTGCTCAATTGGGTGTCATAGGCATTGGGGGGAGATGTGCATCCTACACATGATGTGTATCGTGCACATGTCCATTGATGAGCACGGGGGCGGCGAGGAGGAAACGTGCTGGAGCGACTGGAACGCGAGCTGATGCTGGTCGCCCGATGCCATGTGCTGGCCCCGCGCGAGCGGAAGGGGCAGGGCGCCGACGACCAGGCCGGTGGGGGCGGGCAGTGCGGCCCGGAACGCCTGGACCGCTCGGCGTATCTGCTCCTCTCCCGCCTGGACGCCGAGGGCGCGATGTCCATCGGCCAACTCGCGGACGCCTTCCAGCTGGACGTCTCCACCGTCAACCGCCAGACCGCCACCCTGCTCCGCGGCGGTCTCCTGGAGCGCATCCCCGACCCCGACGGCGGCCTGGCCCGCAAGCTCCGCGTCACCCCGCTGGGCACCGACCGCATGGCCGCCGAACGCGAATGCCGCCAGAGAGGCCTGGCCCGGCTCCTCGCGTCGTGGACACCGGAGGACGTGGCCCGCTTCGAGGAGGTCCTGACCCGCTTCAACCGCGAGGTGGAAACCCAGGACGCCCGCCCGTGGCCACGCGAGTCCGACGCGTAGGAATCCCCACCCGGATCCATGCGTTGTCGCTGACAAGGACTTCGGAGAAGATCCGGAGAAGACCCGGAGAAGATCCGGAGAAGACCCGGAGAAGACCCGGAGCAGACCGGAGAAGCCCCGGAGTAGACCGGAGAAGTCCCGGAGAAGCGCCGAAGAAGCGCCGAAGAAGCCCCGGAGAAGCCCCGGAGCAGACGGGGGAGAACCCCGAAAGAGACCGGAGGAGATCGACATGTCGACCCGTACCCCCCACCCCCCGACCACCGGCACCGGCGGGCACCGCGTGGACGTGGAGCGCGGCTCCCAGCACGTCACGGTGGCGATCGACGGCCGCGTGGTCGCCGAGTCGAACCGCCCGCTGCTCGTTCACGAGACCGGGCTGCCGGTCCGCTACTACCTCCCGCCCGAGGACGTCGATCTGACCGTCTTCGAGCCCACGGACACCCACACCACCTGCCCCTTCAAGGGCCAGGCGGCCTATTGGACGTACCGCGGCGCGGCGGGCGAAGGAGCCGAGCCCCGGCCGGATGTGGTGTGGGCCTACCCGGAGCCGATCGAGACGGTGGCGCAGATCAAGGACCATCTGTCGTTCTACGACGAGGTAGCGAAGATCACGGTAACGGGGTAACGCGACCACGAAGCAAGCCCAAGACCGGCGCAACGGTGCGCCGCCCGCAGAATCCGCCGAGCCGCCGCCGAGCCGCCGCCGAGCCGCCGACACACCATCACCCCACCGGCGGCCTTAACCCAACACCCCGCCAGGGAACGCCTGACGCGTGCACATCCACGCGTACTCCTGGCTGGGCGAAAAGGAGCTGTTCGATCGCGAAGCCCTCCGCCGCCTCCCGGACCGCCCCCGCCCGCCGGTCACGCCGGAGGACGAGGAGTACTACCGCACGCTCATCGACGCCTTCCGCCGCTCCGAGCTGCCCCCGCTGGAAACGGCGAACTGGCTCCTCAAAACACCAGGGCTGATCCGGGCCACCTTCGACGAACCCAAGGACGCGGCAGCCTGGCTCGGCCGTGAACTCACCGAACACGCCCCCGGCTTCCTCTCCCACCAAGAAGCGGACACCGCCCGCCTGTCCCGCCTGGTCACCACAGCCGCGGAAAGGCTGGCCCATGGCGGGGACGTCTCCTTCGGCTTCTACCTGGGCCGCACCTCCTTCCTCTCCCTGGCCCTGGTCACCTGCTCTCCCAACCACTGGTCCCCCGACCTCCCCTGCCCCCTTCACCGCCCTCAGCCAAAGCCCGGCTGACGCGACTCGCCCCGCGAACCACTCGACCGCCGGCCTCGGACGGCGCCGCCGATCGCCGTGGCGAGGAGAGCCCCGGCGAGCGCGAGCCCCGCATACCCGGCCCGCTCCGTCCGCGCCACGGTGCACTGCTCGGGGTAGCGGGAGTACTCGCCCTCCACCCGCTCCGCATGGGCGGAGACCACCGACCCGCACTCCAGGGAGAGGCTCTTCTCCAGCCCGCTCGGACGCTGGATCGTCTCGTGAAAGCTGGTCGGCAGCAGCAGCATCAACGCCGCCACAACGGCCAACAGAACCGTCAGTCCCACCCACACCAGATGCTCTTTCCCCGCGGGTTCTTTACGCGTGAGGTCCGCCATCACTTCCGGCGGCAACCGATGCTCACTCCCAAAGGACATGCTGAACCGAACCCCCCCGCTTTCTGGCATGGTCATGTCTGACCTGGGGAGCGTACCGGCCTTGACGAGATCGGCCGCCTGTACAGCCACCACCCGCGACCGCGCGAGCGGAGAACGAAGAGCCGCCTCAGCCTTCAGCGGCCTCCAGATCCTGGCCGATCCTCGCACGCATCGCGGCCGCCCGACCGTCTTCGTACCAGCCGGGCGTCAGCGGCGGCATGCGTGGCGGCCAGGAGATTGCCGTGCTCCAACTCGTACCAGCGCACCGCCTCGTCGTAGTCCGCGAGGGCTGGCGGCGTGACGCCGTCGGGTGGTGAATCGATCGAAACGGGCGGCTCCGCCGGGCTGACGCACGTCCGTGCGGCCTCGGAAGCGTGCAGATACCATCTCAATACGCGCAGCCGGGCCGCCTCGCGGGCCTCGGCTTGCTCCTCGTGCTGAGCTTGGTCGGCGGCGTAGGCCCGCAGAAGATCGTGGAACTCGAAGCGGTCGGGCGCGGTCTGTGTCAGCAGATGGGCGCCGACCAGGACGTGGAGTAAGTGCTGCGCCCGGCGGACTTCTCCGCCTCGCCCATGTACTGCAGCAGCCCCTCGCGGCGTTGCTCGATGAGCCGCAACGCGCCTTCCCAATCACCTCGGTCGAAGGCTTTCCGGCTGTCGCTGCCGGGCTCTTGGAAATGCTGTTGCCTCTCCAGTTTCCATGAATCCCGCCCGTTGTTGTCCCACACCCGCTCTTGAAAGTCGACCCGGTAGACGTCCCGTGACAGCCGTTCGCCCTGGGAGACATCGAGGGCAGGGACCTTGAGGCTAAGCATCCGGAATCTCCGACTTCGCCGCGCTCAGTGTATTTCCCGGGATGACGACGAGTCGTTCATCCATGGCGATGCGGACATCAGCAGGAAGGCGTGACCTGTATGTATCGGTGAGGTCCCGCCCGATCACCGCAATATCACCGTTATCGAGCTGCCAGATATCAGGGCAGTCGTTGTGGTCACCCGTGTTGCCGAGTTCACTCGGCGACTTCCCTAACCGGCGCGCAAACGATGCGGCGGGATCCGCATCCCATGAACGGGCCACTATTTCCTCCGGTTGTTGACTTACCGCCAGGCACGATTAGTCATACCATGGTTGCCGACTGTAAGGGCGTGCAGAGGTCTGACGCAATGACTTGGCGTCATGTCAGTGTCACGTGGCCGAGATTGTTCTTGGCGGATCGCGGCTTCCGTCTCACTTGAAGCGGCCGCAGGCAGCCAGCACTTCTGCCACACGAAGAGCTGGATGAGAGCGGCCCCCCTTCACCGCGCTGGTGAGGATCAGCGCGCGGAACTCGGGCCGATGGGCCTGCCCGTAACGGTCGATACGGCCGTTGCGCTGCTTGATACGGATCAGTGACCACGGCACGTCGTAATGGACGAGCTGATGGCACTGGCGGTGCAGGTTGACGCCCTCGGACGCCACATCGCCGGTGAGTAGGACGCGCACGGCGGTGTCCGCGAGACCAAAGTCCTCCACGCACTGCATCTGCTGCTCATCGGACAGACCGCCGTGCATGAGGCGCACGGCCTCGCTCGCCGCCTTGCCCCGGAAGCCGAGGGCGGCCGGGAGGACGGTACGCAGCCATCCCAGGGTCTGGACCCGCTCGGAGAAGACCACGACCCGGGTATCCGATCTCGGATCGACGCCGATCGCCTTGAGCTGGTCGACCAGGGCCGTGAACCGCGCGGAGTCGTCCTCCGTCATCGCGTCGGCGAGCTCGCTCAGGCGTTGCAGGGCGGCGAGCTCTGCGGCGGTGCAACGGACCGTGCGTGTCGACGTGCTTGCGCAGGTCGGGGCCTTCCACGTATTCCGTAGCCAGCCAGGGCCGTTCGGCCTCCGCGTCGGCGTCCAGGAACGCGGCGATGCGCGGGCCCCAGATGGTCTTGAGTATCTCGACTTCCTGGGCGAAGCGCAGCCGTGTCTCGGTGTCGACTGCGGATGGCTTGATCACTTTCACGGCAGCAGATTCACCGCCCGGGGACTCACCCAAATACACCTGACCCATGCCGCCGTGACCGATAAAGCCGAGCAACTCGAAGCCGTTGAGTTCGGCCGGGTCCTCGGGGCTGAGGGGAGTCCTGTGCACCGGCGTCCTCGTTGGGGAGCTGATGGGTGGCGGGGATGTGCTCTGAACAACGGCAGTGGACCCGCGTAGAGAGCGTCGGGCGGTTCTTGGGTCGGCACCGGGCTCGGTGAGGGATACGGCGGTCGGGGGACTGCGCTCCAGAGGGGTACAGGGGCTGCCCGGGGAGCACCGAGTCAGCGGATGAGCAGTGTGATGATCACCGGGATGGCTCCGGTGAGAAGTGTCAGCGTCATGGTGGCGATCGTCTGGTTGTTGATCACGCCGGTCGGGCTTCCGCTGACGCGACTGAACAACTCGAAAAGTCGCATGCTTTCGTCATCGACCTGGCCGGACGCGCTGGGCGGCTGTTGCGGCAGGGCGCGTTTGAGGCGGCGCAGCGACGCGATTCTCTTCTCCGTGACGGTAGCGGACAGGCGCCAGTGCGAATAAAGCCCGAACAGGGCGACCGAGACCATGAGGGTAATCGCCAGGCCCCATTTGATAACGGCGAACACCCGTTCTCCCGGTACATACCGGGAGATGTAGACGGCCGGTGCGAAGGCGATCGTGCCTCCCAGAGCGGCCCAGGCCGTCACTATCCGGTACCAGCGTGACAGACATTCGATCCCGGGCGTATTGGCCGGGGACATCCACCACAGTCTGATGTGCCCCCGCCGGGTGATGAGCCTGGAGAGGCGTGCCGCTCTGAGGATCCAGTAGAGACAGTTGGCGCCTGCGGCACCCGTGAGCGCCACGGCGATGTAGGAGGCCGGGCCGATGTACAGGTGGTCGGTCAATCGCTGGATGGTGGACAAGCCGAAGAGGGCGATGACCGCGATGACTGAGCCCAGCAGCATGTAACGTACCTGCCGCCGTTGAGGGTTGCCCCGATCAAGCCACGCGTGCAACTCGATGCGGCCTCTAATGGTCAGCATCTCGTCGATGCTCTGGGTGATCGCGTTGAAGAGGCGACAGCCGCTCCACTGGCACAGCACAACGACGAAGTTGACCGCGCAGTAGTAGGCCAGCCAGCCGAAATAGGGAATCATGCGCGAGGCCTGGGCCGGATCCAGAATCTGCCCGATGGCTGCGAGCAGGAGCGGCGAGACGTTCACCACGATGAAGGGGACGGCCCGCTTGAGGGACCATGTGTTGCGGGGGCCCGCGGTGCGAATACCGAACAGCCGCAGCATCGTCATCTGGGAAATATCGGAAGGATATCTGTCGCGGAGATCTCCAAGGGCGGGCACTGCTCGCTCCTCAGGTGTCGAGTCGGTCGCTGCCGCGTTGGCCTCGGCTCGGCGCCGGTCGGCCCGAAGGTGCCGGTTGCGCCGATCATGTGCCGGAACGGAGGGCCGGAGATGACTCCCAATTCCGGAATGATCCCTTCCTTCCGTGACACGCCCCCTCGAAGCACCTTCCCCCTAAATGAGCCGAATGCAAACGCCTTTGGGCGACGCACCGCGATTCCCGTAGAAGTCGTTACATGCTTGGGACGGCACCGGCCGACGACCGACGCCTTACGCCCCATCAGATGAGCCCTAGTCGATCGAGTCCTGCGTGATCCGCTTGGCGATCCGGGCCGCCGGACCGCCGTCCCTCGCGCCACTCGCGCCCTGGTCCTCCACGACCACCGCGACGGCGACCCGTTTGCCTCCTCCGCCCCGCCGGGCGTACGAGGTGGACCAGTTGGCCTCCACGCCGCCCGCGCCTCCACGCCGCCCGCGCCTCCACGCCGCCCGCGCCTCCGCGCGCGGTGGGGGACTTGCCGCCGAGCTCCGCGCCATCGACCCGGGTGGCGCTGCCGGTGCCCTTCGCGACGACGTCCGCCATCGCCGTGCGCAGCTGGGCGGCCGTCTCCGCCCGCGTCGCCGAACAGCCGGGCCTTGCCCGCACTGACGACCCGGGTCGTGGTGGGCTTCGCGCCGTCGTCCAGGTTGGCGTCGCCGTCCTTCACCTGGGAGACCAGAGCGCCGGGGTGAACTCCCGTCCCGCGATCTGTTCCGGCGCCATGAAGCCGGGCGTGCCCAGCCGCACATCCGGCCCGGTCAGGGCCGTGGCGTCCATCGCCCGGGCGATTCCGAAGTCGATGACCCGCGGCCCGTCGGAGGCCAGCAGCACATCGGACGGCTTCAGATCGCGATGAATCAACCCCGCCCGGTGGATCGACTCCAACGCCTCGGCCACCCCGGCCACCAGCTGCAACACCGTCGTCGACGGCAGCGGCCCATGCTCGGCCACGGCCGTGCTGAGAGCGGGCCCGGCGACGTACGCACTGGCGAGCCACGGGCGCGTGTTCGGCGGTGTCGCTGTCCAGGACGGGCGCGGTGTACGGCCCCTGAACCCGCCGCGCCACCTCGACCTCCTGTGCGAAGCGGCGTCGGAACTCGGCGTCCCGGGCGTGCTCGCCCCGGATCACCTTGACGGCCACGGGCTGGCCACCGCGGGTGTAGGCGAGATAGACGGCGCCCATACCCCCGACGCCCAGCCCTGCCGCGTACCCGGTACCCGCCGATCTCGGTGGGGTCGTCCCCACCCAACGCGTCCAACGCCCTGTTCCCGCTCGGCTTTGGCCCCATGGCTATGGAGTGCCGTGACGGCGCCTCATGTTAGTGGGGCGGTTCGTCGCCGAGAGCTAAGAGGCGGACGCCGGCGGGGGGCTGCGATTGGGGGCTCGGGCTGGGCGGCGCCAGCAGAAGAAAGCGCCGCCCTACTCCGTCAGCTGAGCGTCCGCAGCGCCGCCGCATCGTATGCGGCCAGCTCTCCGAACCGCCCCTCGAGCACCTTCGCCGCCCACTGCGGATCCTGGAGCAGCGCACGGCCCACGGCCACCATGTCGAACTCCTCGCGCTCCAAGCGGTCAAGGAGGTTGTCGATGTCCTTGACCTGGGCACCCTCGCCCTGGAAGCTGCGGATGAACTCGCCGTCCAGGCCGACCGACCCGACCGAGATGACCGGCTTGCCGGTGAGCTTCTTCGTCCAGCCGGCGAGGTTGAGGTCGGAGCCGTCGAACTCCGGGAGCCAGTAGCGGCGCGTCGAGGCGTGGAAGGCGTCGACACCGGCCGTGGCCAGCGGGGTCAGGATGGCCTCCAGCTCCTCCGGGGTGGTCGCGATCCTGGCGTCGTACGCCCCCATCTTCCACTGCGAGTAGCGGAAGATCACCGGGAACGACGGCGAGACCGCCGCACGCACCGCGGCCACGAGCTCCGCGGCGAACTTCGTACGGGCCACCGGGTCACCGCCGTAGGCGTCCGTGCGCTGGTTGGTCTTCGACCACAGGAACTGGTCGATGAGGTAGCCGTGGGCGCCGTGCAGCTCCACCCCGTCGAAGCCGATGCGCTCCGCGGCGGCCGCGGCCTCGGCGAACGCCCCTATCACCTCGTCCATGTCCTGCTGAGACATCGACTTGCCGGCGCCCTCGGTGCCGTCGATGACGCGAATGCCGGACGGGCCGATCGCCGGGGCGTCCGGGAACGGGGGCTTGCCGGCGTCGCGCACCATGCCGACGTGCCACAACTGCGGCACGATCGTCCCGCCCGCCGCGTGCACGGCCTCGGCGACCTTCGCCCAGCCCGCCAGCTGCTCCTCGCCGTGGAAGCGCGGGACCCGATCGCTCTCCCCGGCCGACTCATGACCGACGTACGTGCCTTCGGTGACGATCAAGCCGACGCCGGCGGCGGCGCGGCGCGCGTAGTACGACGCCACGTCCTCGCCCGGGATTCCGCCCGGGGAGAACTGCCGGGTCATGGGCGCCATCGCGATCCGGTTCGGAACGGTCAGGCCGTTCAGAGAGACCGGCCGGGACAGGATCTGAGCCGCACGGTCGGCGGAAACTGGGAGAGTCACTGAGGCTCCTCGCGAAACAGTTAAACATGACAACTATGTAGGTGCTCCACAGACTCAACCGGCCCCCGCCCCACCCCATTCCGTCCCCCGACTGTGATCCCGATACGTCAGGGGCGCGGCACCCATGAGCAGCGGCCGCTCGGCCCGGCGGCGCCGTGCAGGTGCAGGGCGAGGGCTGGTTCCGGGTCCCAGGGGGCGTCAGGTCGGCGGTGGACATACGCCAGGTGTCGCACCCATTCCCGCGATCCCATGCGCGGTGATCCGCAGACCTTCGACCTTCGCCGTCGAAGTCGCGCCGTAGTAGAGCGAAGCGACGCCTGCGGCGGCGAGTTCGCCAAGCAGACAGGATGAACGCGCTCTTCGGCCAGCCCCCTGTCCGCCCGCCCCTGGTGTTCACGGAAGAGGTAGCCGGGGGCGAGAGGTGGGCCGGCGACAGGTACGTGGCCGTGCAAGCGGTCAGAGCGCGCGGCACCGGCCCGGTGCCGGTGACGCGCAGACCAGCGGGCAGGACGGTGGTGGACAGGGGTGCGGTCCTTCGCCGCGTCCAGCAGCCGCCATTCGCGCAGCTCTCAGCGCTCGATCAGGCCTTGAACGGCGAGCGCGTCGAACCACCCAGGCCGCGCAGCCGCCCCCACACCTCGTACCTGCCGGCGCGGGACGAGGCTCCGGCCATCAGAGCGGTTCCGCCGGAAGACCAGCTCATCGGCCATCGGGCGCTGGGGCGAGCGCGTCGACGAGCTCCCGGTCCCGGTCCTCCCCGGCCTGCCCGGGGGCGGCCGTCGGCCCGTCCGTGCGCGGCAGTACCGCGTACAGCCCCGCCGCGACGGCGATCGTGGCCACCCAGCCCAGACCGTTCTCGCCGATCCAGGTGTCCGACAGCGGCCCGGAGAACCAGGACACCGAGGTCAGGCACAGGCCGAAGGCCAGCGCCGCGGCCCAGGCGGTCACGGCCTGCCAGGCGAAGCCGCCTCGGTACCAGTAGGCGCTGGTGCGCGTGGTGTCCATCAGCGCCCGGGCGTCGTAGGCCCGGCCGCGCAGCATGTCGACGCCGAAGACGCCGATCCAGGCCGAGAAGGAGACCGCCAGCAGCGTCAGGAAGGCGATGAACGAGCTGATGAAGCTGGTCGCGACCAGCATCAGCAGCGCCCCGCCGACCAGGCTGATCACCGCGTTCACGCTCACCGCCCAGGCGCGCGGCACCTTGACGCCCAGCGTCTGCGCGGTGAAGCCGGCCGAGTACATCGACAGGCTGTTGATCAGCAACATCCCCACCAGCGCGACGATCAGGTACGGCACCGCCAGCCAGGCCGGCAGCAGCTCACCGATGAACGACACCGGGTCGGAGGCGGACGCCAGGTCCGGCGTGCCAATGGCCATGACCCCACCCAGGATCACCATCGGCACGACGACGATGCCGGCGCCGCCGACGGTGTGCGCCACGATCCGTCGCCCGGACGCCGAGCGCGGCAGATAGCGGGTGAAGTCGGCCCCTGACGGCGCCCAGCTGATGCCCCCGGCCGCGATGGTTCCGATACCGGCGATCAGCGTCGCCGTGCTGCCGGCCGGCCGTGCGAGGACCGCGTGCCAGTCGGTGCTGTTGATCAGGTAGGCGATGACGAGGACGCTGAAGCCGCCGAAGAGGTAGGCCGACCACCGGTTGCACAGCAGCAGTGCCTTGCGGCCCATGCCGCTGACCGCGAAGGTGGCCCCCACGAAGAGCACCAGCGCCACCACGATCAGGGCGGTGCCGCTCTTGATCCCGAAGAGCAGGTTCAGGATGGTCAGCAGCGCGTACGCGCCCGTCACCGCGTTGATCGTCTCCCAGCCCCAACGGGCGCTCCAGGTGACCGCGCCGGGCAGCAGATTGCCGCGCTGCCCGAACACCGCACGCGACAGCGTCATCCCCGGGGAGCCGCCGCGCTTGCCCGCGATCGACAGCACGCCCACGATGCCGTACGACACCAGGGGCGCGCAGACGGCCGCCACCAGGACCTGCCAGATGTTCAGCCCGCCGGAGACGACCAGCCCGGCGCCCATGGTGAGCAACAGCACACTGATGTTCGCCGCCACCCACGTGGGGAAGAGCTCGCGAACGCGCCCGTGGCGCTCACCGTCCGGAACCGGCTCGATACCGCGGGTCTCGACGGCACCCACGTCAATGTCCCTGTCGAGGGCGTCGGGCGTGCCGGTGGCTATGGCCGTGGGGGAATCGGGCATGGGAGTGGCTCCGTGGGGGGCATGGGGAGCGGGGGAACCTCCCTAGCATCGGCGCTTGACACGAAAAACGCCAAACGCGCCTTAGGTCAGCCTTAGGACGGCTATCTCCCTGACGCGGCCGCCCGGGGGCGGTGGCCGATACCGACGGTAATGGCGATCGCCGCCCTTGCTGGAGTCACCGCCTCTGGGGCCTGTGAGCACAGTTGTGGTCACCGGACGAGCGCGGGACCCATCGCCGACTCGCCGTATGCGGGTTCGGCGCCAAACGCCAAGGACCCGACTCAGTTGGACTGAGTCCGGCCCTCTGTGTTTGGCACACGTGCAGGTCTGCGGCTTGATCCGCTGCTTCTGCTGTATGCCCCCGGCGGGGGACGCGGCAAATGGGGACATACCGATCCATTGGTGAGCGATGAGCTGGTGATCCAGACGGCCTTCCCAGTGCCGGTGACTCGGGCGCGCACGTAATCGATTGGCGTTCTGCCCGCACCACACGGAGCCGCCTCCGGTGGCTCGGCCGTGGCAGAGCCGCCGGGTGGTGAGAAGAACCGCACTGCTTCCGCCGTGCGTGTTGGGCACGCCCGGCAGCGCGCGACGAGGGCGCCGTCAGATCTTGATGACGGTGACGTGTCCGCCGCACAGTGCCGTGATGTTCTCGGGGTCGGAGGTGAGCACTGTGGTGGGCCCGGGGGCGGCGAGAACGGTGGCGCTGAGCATGGCGTCGATGGCGTACTTGTGCCCGTGCAGGCCGGTGTCGGCCATGAGAGCGGCGGCGTGGCGGGCGACGGCGTCGGTGACGGGCTCGACGACGACGCGGGACAGCGTCCACTCCAACGCCGGCCGGTTGATCCGGGGGTGGACGACTTCCACGAGAGTGGCGGTGCTGGTGATTACCCGCAGGTCGTCGGCGCGGGCCAGGGCGAGCCAGCCGGTGACCGTGCGGTCCCGCAGTACGGCCTTGGCGAGTCCCTCGCTGTCGAGGACCAGGGTGCCGCCGGGTACGGCAGCGGGTGATCGCGTCACGCCGCGTTCGCTCCGTCGGGTGTCTGCTGCCTACGGGCCTGCTGGAGTTGGTCCCGGAGCGCTTGGACCTCCTCGTCGGTGATCGGTCCGTGTTCGGCCTCGGCGACCGTGATGAGCTCGTTGAGGTTGTCGCGCTCGATCTGGCGGGCCACGGCCGCGGCGACGTAAGCGGACAGGCCGGACGGCCCGCTGCGAGCGCGAGCGGCTTCGGCGATGTCCCGTGGCATCGTGATCGAGTACTTCTGCGTGGGCTCGGACATGCTCCTTATGCTGCTACGCATACTCCACGCGATCCCGTGAGTTGTCAGGGTGCGAGGTCGGTCAGGAGATCGTCGAGGACGGTTTCCTCCTCGATGCGTACGTCGAGTTCGCTGAGGGCGGCCCGCAGGTCGGGGTCCCAAGGAGCGGTGGCAGGTGTGCCCGTCAGGGGTGGTGCCAGGGGGCTTCTGCTAGCGGCGGCGCGGTAGTCGGCGGTGGTGTAGCGCCAGGGGCGCCAGGGCACGCGCCGGAGCAAGGCGGCGGCGATGCGTATGCCGCCCCAGTCGAAGTCGCCGTGGTAGAGCAGCTTTGCCCGGCTGGAGTGCAGGTGGCGCAGGAGGGTGAGGGCGGCGGCCGAGGGCTGGCCCTGGAGACAGATCAGGGGTGGGCAGGCAGGGCCGTAGGTGTCGGCCGCGGTGGCGAGCACGGTCGGGTTCTCACAGACGTGCACCACCGGGGGCGTCGCACGGGGAGGGGTGCGGGTGAGCTGGCGCAGGGTGAGCACGGCGGGTTCCCCGGTGCCGGTGGCCCAGTCGAGCGCGGGTGTGCCGGGTAGGCCCAGGGTCAGGACGGTGGAGGACAGGGCGTCCTTGAGGAGGCCCGCGGAGGCCCATGCTTCGCGGCGCCACTCGGCTCCGGTGCCGTCGGGGAAGCCGGTCAGGGCGCGGATGCCGGAGTGGACGAGGGTGGCGAGCGGGGTGCCGTCGTCGAGGGCGTGGGCATCGCCGAGGGTGCGGGCGGCGAAGGCCGGGAGGGAGACGGCCGGATCCGTGGGCAGGCTCCGCAGCGCCGTCGCGGTGGAGGTGAGCAGGGCCCGGGCGGTCTCCGGGCCGCGGGCGAGGCGGCGGACGAGGCCGCTCATGCGTATGTGCTCGCCCCAGTCGGTCAGTTCGGGCCGCTCGGAGCACAAACCGGTGAGCGGGGTGTACGCGTCGTGCCAGGCGTCCGCCTCCCGCCGGCGTGCGTCGCTGAGGAGGGTGACGGGTCCGGTGAGAGCGACGACGGCGGCGGCGAGGCCGTCGGGGCTGACGCCGGAGCGGCGCAGGATGGTCTCGACGGCGTCGAGCCGGATGCTCAGCGAGCGCCCGCCGCCGGGGGCTCGGCCCAGCAGGCGCTCGGCGGCGGCCCGCTCGCCGTCGGTGGGCGCGGCCAGGATGACCGGGCCGGTGAGTGGCTCGGCGCGTTCCATGCGGCGGCGTATCCGGTCCAGCAGCCAGGCACAGCCCGGATCGCCGAGGAGACGGGTGAGGCGGTCGTGGTCGACGCGCCCGATGGGGGTGCCGGGTGCGCTCATGTGAGGGTCTTCCCTTTCCTCTCCACGGGCGGTCCTGGGTCACTTCTCAGGCCCACAGGGCGTCCTGGCCGGGTGCGGGGTTCTCGGTGGGGGTGGGCTCGGGTTCCCCGGGGGAGTGTGCCGGTGCGGGGACCGTCGCCATGCGGCGGTCGGGTTCGGGGGCCGGTGCCCGCTCGGCGCCGTCCCACTGCCAGCGGGTCACCAGGACCGCGTCGATGTCGTCGACGCGGGAGAGCTGCGCGATGGCGATGCCGGGTACTTGCGGGTAGCAGGCCCATTCACGCTCGCTGGTCATCACCACGTCCAGGTCGAAGGCGTGGAGCAGGCCCAGGCACTTGGCGCGGGAGTCGTCGTCGACGCCGGCGAAGGCTTCGTCCAGGGTGACCAGGCGCGGGGCGTGTGGAGCGGCGGTGGCGTAGTGAGCGGAGGCGGCGGCGAACAGGGGTACGGAGACGGCCAGGACGCGTTCGCCGCCGGAGGCGGGCCCGGTGGCGGGCACCCAGGCGTTGTGCTGGTGGCGTTCGATGCCGAATTCGTGCCAGGCGCGGTAGTCGAGCGCGATGGTGAGCACTTCGAGCCAGCTGCCTGTGGCGTTTTCGGCCTGCGCGCGGGCGATCTGGGCTTGCAGGAACTCGCCGACCGCCGCCCGGTCCTCGGCCGCCCAGGCGTCGGCGGACTGGCGCAGCCGTGCCCGCGCCTGTGCCAGTCCGGCCGGTGCCTTGCGGGAGGGCCGCCACATCAGACGCAGCTTCATGCCGGTGGAGGTGGGTCGCTGCTCAAGTTCGGTGTTCATGGCGTGTACCTGGCGCTCGGCGGTGTCGATCAGCTCCTGAAGGGTGCCGGCGACCTCGGTCAGCAGGTGGGTTTCCAGGATTTCGCGTTCGTGCGCCGACAGTATGCGGGTCAGCTCCTGGACCTCGGTGGCCAGGGCCCCGGCCAGTTCGGGCACGGCCCGCCCGTGGCCCTGGTAGACGAGGTCGACGATCATCCCGTCCTCGGTCATGCGCGCCGTGGCGCTGTGGCCGCCCCGGGAGAGGACGTCCTGGAGCTTCTTGTACTCCTCGCTGAGCCGCTTCTGCACGCGTTCCCAGGCGCCCTCGGAGTCGTCCGTGCCGGACAGTGCCGACTCGATCGCCCGGGCGAGCGCGATCGCCGGGGTGGCGGCCCAGGATCCGCCGTCCAGCGGCGGTACGTGAGCCTCGGGCAGGGCGACGGTCAGCAGGCCGGTGGCCGCGAACCGCTGGAGCGCGGCGATGGCCTCGGCGCGCGTGGCCGCCGCTTCATGGACGTCCTTGTCCAGCTGCTCGATACGGCCCTCGGCGCGGCCGGCGCGGCGGTCCGCGGCGGAGTACTCGTGACGGGCCTGCTTCTGGTCCCGCTCGCACGTGGCGAGGGCACCCGCGGTTTCGGCCAGACGGCGCTCCAGCTCGGCGACGGCCGCGCCGACGGTCGAGCGGAGAGTGGTGTGGTGTTCGTCCGCGGCGGCGGCGAGCCGGGCCGCCTCGGCCATACGCTGGTCGAGTTCGGCCACCCGTTCCCCGGTCCGGCCGGTTTCCGCCTGCTCGTCGGCGACAGTGCGTCGCGCCTCGGCCCGGTCGCGCAGGGCCGGCCACAGGGCGGCGAGGGCGGCCGTGTGGTCGGCCAGGGCCTGGCGGACGGCCGTGAGGGCCGGTCGGTCGGCGGGCAGGTTCACGGCGTCGGCCGTCTCGGTGAGTGCGGTGGCCGCTTCGGCCTCGCGGCGGGCCGCCTCGGTGAGTTCGGCCGCGCGTTCCTCCTGGCGGGCGCGGGCCCGGTGGGCGGCGTCCGCCGCCGCGGCGGCCACCGCGTGGGCGTGTCGCAGGGGGGCGTCGTCGGGGACGGCGGCCAGTTCGGCGTCCAGGGTGCGCCGACGCGCGGCCACCGTGGCGCGTTCGGCTTCACGGCGTGCCGTGCTGGCGGCCAGGGCGTCCAGTTCGCCGCGCAGGGTGGTGATCCGGGCGCGGCGTGCTTCCTCGCGGGCGCCTTCGCCCACGTACACGGCCGCTTCCTTCGACCAGCCGCCGGTCAGCGCGCCGATGCGGAAGTGACCGTCCGCCGCCACCCACGTGCCCGGTGCACCGGTATCCCCGAGACCGATGGCCGCCAGGAGAGCGGACACGGCCGGTTCACCGACCTGCGTGGCCCGGGGATCGCCGTGGTCGACGGCGGGCCGCAGCGCGTCGGCGAGCACCGAGCCGGCCGGCGACGCGTGCGAAGGCGGCGACGCGTGCGAAGGCAGCGACGCATGCGAAGGCAGCGGGGACAGCAGCACGTCGTGGCCGCTCGCCTCCAGCATGGTGCCGTCCGGGCACACCCACGCGTCCAGGAGCCCGGACGCCTCCAGCGCGGCCTCCAGCCCCGCCCGTTCGTCCGGAGCGACGTGGTCGTGGAAGTCGACCAGCCTCCACAGAGGCGCTCCGGGAGTCCGGTCGCGCAGGCCCGGGGTACGGGTGCGGGGTGCCTCCGGTCCGTGCTGGCCACCGGCCTCCAGCTCCGCCAGCTCCCTCCTCGCCGCCGTGCGCCGCTCGGCCAGTTCGGCCAGCCGCTGGCCGAGTGCGGCGGCCCGGTCGGCCAGGTCCGCGGCCTGCCCGCGGTGGGCTGCCGCGGTCTGCTCCCGGGCGGGGCTGGGTCCGTGCAGATGCGTGCCCCAGTCGTGCAGAGCGTCCAGGAGCCCCGTCGGGTCGGGAAGGTCCAGTTCCGTGCACCGGTCGAGGTGGGCGCGTACGGCACCCACCAGGTCTTGGCCTGCCTGTGTGGCGGACGCCTCCGCCTGGGCCTGGCGTTCGGCGGTGTGGGCGGCCTCGGTCTGGGCCTCGTCCAGGCGGCGGGCGGCGGCCCGCCGTTCGCTGGCGGCCTGTTCGGCCCCCGCGGCCAGCTCCTCCACGTGGTCGAGGGTGCGCCTCCGGCGTGCCACCGACTCCTCGGCCGCGTGGCGCAGTTCGGCCTCCGGGACCGCGTCGTGGGGCCCCAGCACGTCGTCGAGCCGGGCCGCTCGGGCCGTCTCCCGTGTCTGGCTCAGCGTGCTCTCGACCCGCTGCTCGGCCGCTGCCAGCCGTCCTTCGGCGCCCGTCAGGCGGCCGAGGGCGCGGGAGTTCGCCTGGGCGGCCTGGCCCCGGTCCGCCTCCGCTCGGGCCCGCTCGCCGTCGGTGCGCCGCGCATCGGCCGCCGCCTGCTCCAGTTCCCGGGCGCTGCGCATCTCCGGACCCGCGCGCAGCGCGGCGTCCTGGGCCGTCAGCCGCACGGCCGTCTCCTCCAGCTGGGCGATCCGCTCCGCGGCCTCCGCCCGTTGCCGCTCGGCCTCCTCCCGCTCGGTCCGCGCCTGGGACAGGTCACGGTGCAGCTGTTCGTAGCGGGCGTGTTCGCTGCGCGGCAGCCGGGCCCGTCGGCGGGTGGCCACGCGGGCGTAGCGGCGGTAGTGGTCGAGGAAGGCGGAAGCGGCTCGTTCGGCCTCACCGGCCGCTCGCAGTTCCTCCTTCTCCTCGTCCAGGGAGCGGAACGCTTCGGCCACATCGGCGATCACCGCCTGGTCCATGGGCGGCAGCGCCTCGGTCAGCGCGCGGGACAGCGCCGTCTCATTGGGGCGCTTGGACAGCTGCGGCTGGCGCAGCTGGATGAGCAGGTCGACCAGGGCGGCGTAGCGCCGCTCGCCGAGCCCGAACAGCGCCTCGTCGACCGCCCTGCGGTACGCCTTCGCCTGGTCGTGGACCATGCCGCGGCCGGCGACGGCCTCGGCCAGGCGATCCCGCGACAGCGCGGTGCCGGTGGCGTCGAGCAGGGTCAGCTCCTCGCCGACGCGCTGGTCGGTCACCGCGTACCAGTGGCGGGCGATGCCGCGGCCCGTTACCGCTTTCAGCCCGCACAGCAGCGTGCGGAAATGTGCCTGGCCCGAGTCCTGGCCACGGCGGCCGAATTCGATCCAGGTGTAGCCGAGCCGCTCCGGGTGCGGGTGCCGGCCGCCGAGCAGCAGGTTCCACTCCATGCGCTTGCCCGGGTCGGCGTCGGGTTCCACCCGGCGGGCGGACAGGTCGCCGTCCAGGAGGAAGGGCAGGGTCAGGGCGAGCACCTTGGACTTGCCGGTGCCGTTGTTGCCGCGCAGCAGCAGGCGGCCGTCACGGAACCAGAACTCCTCCGTGTCGTAGTGGAAGAGGTCGACCAGGCCGATGCGCAGCGGCTGCCACCGGCCGGGTGTCGGGTCGGGCAGGGCGGTCACGACTGCGGTGCCTTTCGCTTGGGGGCGCTGGGTGTGCGAGGAGCACGGGGTGTGCGGGCGGAAGCCTGTCCCGGTTCCGTCACGACGGTCTCGCCGACCGCGTACCGCGCGAGCGCGGGCAGCGGGACGATGCCCTTCGGGGTGGTGGCGACCAGACCGAGCGCGGTGAGCCTCTCCAGCGCCTGGCCGACCAGCTCCGCCTCCGCGCCGGGCTGCTTGGCGCTCTTCGACCAGAACGCACCGTGTTCGGCGGCCAGCTCCTGAACCTTGCGTTCGAGGTCGGCGCGGCTCACCTCGCCGTCCCTGGCCGCCAGGTGTTCGGCGAGCAGCAGGGTGACGTGCCCGTGCGTGCCCTGCTCCGGCATCCGTACGTCGGTCAGATCGTCGTGCGGGTCGACCATGGCGATGCCCTCGGCCCGCACCTCGGGAACCAGGCCGGTCAGTTCCGTGATGCGGGCGGTGAGGAAGGCTCGCTGGCGGGTCAGGTAGACGAGTTCCTCGTCGGTCAGCTCCTCGTAGTAGAGCACCGGGTCGTCCAGCAGCCTCCGGGTCAGCCGCTGGCGGATCGCGCGGAAACGGAGCTCGTCGCTGTCCAGCGCGCTCTCGGCGGTCAGCTCGGCCAGCCGGTCCTCGAAGTCCTCGGTGATGATCGTCGACGGGCCCCGGCGGGCGGCCAGCAGCCCGGCCAGGACGCGCCGCTGCACGTCGTACAGCACGTCGCCGCTACCGCTGACGTATGCCTCCTCCTCGCCGGCCACCCGCCGCAGCACCCCATAGCGCAGCAGCAGCCGCACCACCGCCGCCAGATCCAGGCGTTCGTCGCGGCGCTCCATGGTGAACTCCACCCCGGCGGCGGCCAGGTGGGGATCGGCGGCGTCCAGCACCACCTGCTCGGCCAGGCGGCCCAGGGCGATCTGCGCCTCACCCCGCTCCAGCGCGGCCAGCGCCAGACACAGCAGCACATACCGGCGGCGCGTGAACGCGGCGCGGCCACGAGACGCCTCGCGCGCCGGATGGGTGGGATCGGCCAAGGTGCCGGGCGTCCGGGCCAGCCGGGCGGCCTCCGCGTCCACCCGCAGCGACCAGCCGGTGTTGCGGTCGAACCAGTCGCGCAGCTCCGAGGCGTGCTGCCGCACCAGCCGGAACTCGTCCGCGTGCGGGCCCCGCGCCAGCAACAGCGGCTCCTTCAACAGGGTCCGGGCCGCCTTGTGCACCTCGGCCGTCCGCCGGCCGTCCAGCACCTCGCCCAGGGGCGTGGTCATGGCTCCCCCTCAATCGTCTCGGCCGGTGTGTGGCTGTCCCGCGCGGCCGGGCCGGGTGAGGTCGGTGATCTCGATCAGGTGGTCGGGGCCGCGGAAGGTCCCGCCCGGCGTACGGATCTCGGCCGTCGTCCCGTCGGCGATGGCCGTCAGCCGGATCTCCATCGAGCCGTCGTTGCTGGTCGCCACCGTGTTCGTCATACCCGGTCGCCACGTGGCCAGGGCATCGCCGAGCAGCTGCAAGAACAGCCCGAAGGCCACCGGGTCCAGTTCTCCCACCGCGGACAACCGTATGGTGTCGTCCGTCGCGAGCCGGGCACGGGCGGCGGCGATCTCCTCCGCCTGCCTGGCGGCGATCTCGGCGAGCCGGTGTCGCTGCTCGGAGCGGTCCCGCACCCGGCGGGCCCGCCCGCGGCGTTCGTAGCTGCCGGTACGGCGCAGTTGCGGGCTGATCCGCAGCGGCTCGGCCTCGGCCCACGACGTGGACGCGGGCACCGGGCGGACCGTACGCTCGGCCAGCGTATCGGCGTCCACGGTCAGATGACGCGCGGAGTACAGACCGAAGGCGGCGCGCCACAGCCGGTGCCGCGCCTCGTCGTCCGGGGCCTCGGCGAACCAGCGGGCCAGGCTACGGAAGTCGGCGGACCGGTCCGAACGCCCGGCCCGCCGCTCGTTCAACTGCCTGACCACCGCGAGGAGTTGCGGGATCGCCCCGAGGGCCCGCCCGCGCAGCAGCCGGGCCTGCGACTCACGGCCGTCCGCGGAGACGAACCAGGCGGTGAGCCCCGACCACTTCGCCGCCCACCGCTCATACGCCTGCTCCTCGGCGCTTTCGGCGTCCTCGGGCGCGGCGTCGGCCGCCTCACGGGCCGCCGCCAGCCGCAGCAGCACACCGGCCCGCCCGCCCTGCTCCAGCTCGCCGATGAGCACCGCGATCCGCCCGCCCAGCGTGATCAGGTCCTGGATGAACCGCTCCAGGTACTGGATCAGCCGGTCCTTGTAGGCGAGGAACACCTCGACCTCCACACCGTGCAGATCCATGGTGCGCTGCAGCGACCCCATGAACGCCCGCGCGTTCTCCGCCAGCGCCTCGAACCGGCCCGTCAGCGCCGACAGCGCCAGATGCGCCTTCGCCGCGTCCGGCCCGCCCTCCTCCCGCTCAGCCGCGATCACCAGAAGGGCCCGCAGCTGCGTGACGATGTCGTGCAGCGCCACCGCCTGCAGCGCACCGCGCCGCCCCAGCGCCTCGTCGTACACCGACAACGCCTGCTCGGCGGCCTCCCCGGCCTGCGTGAGCTGGTAGATGAACCGCTTGCGGTAGAAGTCCTCGACCGCGGTGACCCGGGAGGTGTCCGGATCCGCCCGCAGATTGCCCCACTCCACGAGGCTGTCCAGAGCCTTCACCACCGCGTCCGGATCCGTCGGCCGGTGCTCCGGCGGCAGCGCGGCGTGCACGTCCTCGGGCCGCAGATGCACCGCGAACCGCTCCTTCGCCGCGAGGAACGCACACATCACCTGACGGTACAAAGCCGCGTTCGGCACGGTCAGATGGATGAACGGCGCGTGCTCGCTGCCGCGCGGACCGGAAGCTGGTGACGTCATCGTCCCGGCATTCTCCCCGACACGTACACCAGGGCGGAAATCCCCGCCGCAGGGATTGACAGGATGGGCCGCGGGGGTTGACAGGATGGCCTGCCGCTTACGCGTCACACTCCGCATGCGCAGAGCGACCGGTCGCTTGCAGACCACACTGACCTCCCACCGAGAGCACGGTGACACGACGTTCCGCCTCGGCAGCCGGCGCCACCGCCAGGAACATCGCCGGCCACGAAGAAAACCGTACGGCGCACCACTGACAGACCCGGCGGACGCAGCACGACCGCCGCCACGTGCGGGAGGGGAGGGCGCGGCTCGCGCGCGGTCGGATCCTGATAACGGTGACCCGGCTGCCGCACAGCGCGGCGAGGTGATCAGCAGCACGGCCACTCGACGGTTCCCGGACATCTATGTGGCGGGCTGGTGGTCGTCATCCCCGGCACGGACTGACGCTGGTTCGTGGCCCGCATTGCCGCAGCGTGATGTCAGCTGATCGGTCTAATCTCCCCTGCGTACTCATGTCATGCGCCGCTTCACGCGATGGCGCCACCGCGCGTATCCCTTCCTTGACGTCGGCCGACGACGATATGCGGCGAGATCC
The DNA here is from genome assembly GCF_040607655.1 of Streptomyces sp. NPDC005266. NCBI lineage: Bacteria > Bacillati > Actinomycetota > Actinomycetes > Kitasatosporales > Streptomycetaceae > Streptomyces > Streptomyces sp. NPDC005266. Next base: position 228,391 of record NZ_JBEXHC010000001.1, on the reverse strand, counting down.
GAACGTCTCGCCGCATATCGTCGTCGTCCCGGTGAATCGAGTGGGCACGTAGACGATCGGCGCTTCGGGCGCTGCGCACGGAGCCGCCCGTACGCCCACTGGGCGGGGGTGCGCTTGAATGACCGCATGGCTGTGGTCATGGATGAGGAGACAGTGCACGCGTTCGCCGACGACACCGAGGTCACCGAGGGGCGGACGCTGCTCGCCGACGGCGCGGTGATCGAGGCGGAGAGTGAGCCGCGCGGCGTCAGCGGCTTGGTGCGGGACGGCTCGGGCGCCGCCTGCGGCGTATGGGTGCAGGTCGTAGGGCGGGAACTGACGGCGGAATGCGACGGTCCGTGTGCCCTGGCCTCAGGACGCTTGTGCCGACATGCCGTCGCACTCGCCCTGCACGCCGTCGAACGGCGCTTGCCCTGGCACACCCCGCCCACCGCCCGCCGCACGTCCGGCGAAGCCCTGCACGCGCTCACCGCCGTGGAGAAGGCCACCGTTCTGGACCGGCTGCTGGACGCTCGGCCCGAACTGCGCACGGAGGCCGACAAGATGGCCGTACGACTGCTCGCTCCGCGTGAACGCACCGAACTGAACGCCCTTCAGGAGGGGACGGCGGCCGATGTCGAGCAGGCCCTGCGCGCCCTGGCCACCGACAGTCTGACCACCGGCTACCGCCCCGGCTTCGGGTACACCGACGTATACGAGGCGGCGAGCCACCTGATCGAGCCGGTCATCGAACAGCACGAGGCCGATGTCCGCCGCCGGCTGGCGCTGGGCATGCCCGACGCGGCCGAGGCCGTGGCCCTCGGCGTACTCGACGGCCTGGACGCCTGCGAAGGCGACTACGACGGCGACGAGGTGCTGTGCTACGCCGGGGAGAACCTCGCCGAGATCTACGGGTACCAAATCCGTGAACTGATGCGCACCGCGGGCCGGGCCATGGAGTAGGCCCGCCACCGTGCCGATGTGAGGCAGCCGGGAACACCTGCGACCCCGGGCTGAGCTTCAGGAGGGGATATCAGGTTGTCGCGGTAGCCGCGCTGAGGGAACCCGGCGGCACCACGCCCTGCGAGCGCGCTCACGGGTCCTGCTGGTGGGCAGCGCGAATCTCGCTGAATCCGGGGCAAGAAGGAAGCCGGAAGCCGGGGTGCTCGTCATCGGCGGCAGCGCTCCGCACAGGGCCGCCGAACGCATCCGGCGAATGAGGCGCCGGGGTGGGAGGCCAAGCCTGCCGAAGTCGTCAGCTCGCGCCCCTGGCTCGCCTAGGCTGGCGGAGCATCAAGAGCACAACCACGGCAGAGCGGAAGTACCATGCGCGGCCTCACTGAGGCGAACCTCAAAATGCTGGCCGGCTCCCGTTCCTACGAGCGCGGGGTCGGCTACCTGGACGCGGTGTCCGGGGTTGAGGTCGGTGACGGCTGGGTCACCGCGAGTGTCCACGGCACGGAGCGGTACGAGGTGGAGTTGGCGCTGGACGGACCCGGCGGGCTGTCCGGTGAGTGTGACTGCCCGTACGGCATGGAGGGCAACTTCTGCAAGCATCTGGTCGCCCTCGGCCTGACGGTGCTCGCACAGCGGGAGAGCCTGCCGCGGCAGCGGAAGGCGGCCCGGGACCGTGCGCAGGACCTTGACGGGTGGCTGTCCGGTCTGGCCAAAGACGAGTTGCTCACATTGGTGCGGGAACAGGTCGGCGAGGACCGGCAGTTGCGGCGCCGTCTGGAGCTTCGGGCCGCGAGTGCCCGCGGCGATCTCGCCGCGGTCCGGGCCCGTATCCGCGATCTGCTGGATATCTCACCGTTCGCGCAGTACGGGTATGTCGAGTACGCCGATGCCCGCGCCTACGCCGACCAGGCCGGGCAGGCGGTGTCCGCGATCGGCGCGCTCACCGGTTCGGGCCGGGCCGACGACGCGATCACCCTGGCGCGGGAGGCGATGCGGCTGCTGGCCGACGCGGTGGAGAGCGTCGACGACTCCGACGGCCGGCTCGGGCAGGTCGGCACAGACCTCGCCGACGCTCACCTCGAAGCGTGCCGCGCGGCACGCCCCGACCCCGAGGAGCTCGCGCGCTGGCTGGTCGGCCATGCGCTCGGCGACGTGGACGACGGCCTCACGGACATCGACCCGCTCGACTACGAGGAAATCCTCGGCGAAGAGGGGATGGCCGTCCTGCGGAAGTCGGCGGTCGAGGCGTGGCGGGGCAACCGCCGCGGCTGGGCGGAGAAATACCTGATGGAGCGTCTGGCCAAGGCGGGAGGGGATGTCGACGCGGTGATCGCCGTGCATGCGGCCGACCTCTCACCGAACGGTCACACGCACCTGGTCATCGCCCACGAGCTGGACACCGCCCAGCGCCCCGACGAGGCCCTGCGCTGGGCGGAACGCGGAATTCAGGACGCCCGCGACCTCGCCGACGTCGACACCGCCCTCGTCGACTACCTCTGTGACCGCTACGCGCAGGCGGATCGGCTGCCCGATGTCGTCGCCCTGCGCCGCGACCACTTCGGCGCCCGCCGCACCCTGCTCGCGTACCAGCAACTGCGAGCAGCCGCCGGGGCCGCGGACTGCTGGCCGGCCGAGCGTGAGGGAGCGCTGGCTCTGCTGCGTGCCGACGCAGAGCAGCGACAGCACTCCCGGTACGGCGGCCCGGCCCTGATCGACGCCCTGCTCGATGACAAGGACACCGACGCGGCCTGGCAAGCCGCCACCGAGACCGGCGCCCACGACCAACAGTGGCTCACGCTCGCCGACCAGGCCCGTGCCGCCCGCCCCGCCGACGCGCTCGGCGTCTACCGGCGCCTGGCCGAACCCCTCACGAAGCAGACGGGCAACGCGATCTACGAGCAGCTCACCAGCCTGCTGCTGAGCATCCGCGACTGCCACCGCCGCCTGGGTACACAGGACGAGTTCACCACGTACCTCACCGCCCTGCGCGCCGACCAGAAGCGCAAACGCAACCTGATGCGGCTCCTCGACCAGCACGGCCTGTGAACCCACGACCGGCGCCCGAAAGCCGAGCCTGTACGACGGAGCCTGGGACGTCCGAGGGCCGGTTGGGAATCGTCGTATGGCATGGGCCGAGTGCTGTAGTGAAGCGCTTCTCGCAGGCTCGAGTGCCCGGCGGGGGACGCGGCAAATGGGGAAGAACCGAGCCATTGATGGGCGGTGAGCTGGTGATCCAGACGGTCGTCCCGGTGCCGGTGACTCGGGCGCGCACGTAACCGACCGGCGCTCCGACCGCGCGGGGAGCCGCCTCCGACGGCTTCCGTGCCACCACTGCGGCTCAGCCGTGGGGGGCAACCCTCTCACCTATGGGTGTGGTCCTGGATACAGTGGGTAGCCACAGCGTGCTCGACCACCTGACCGGAGGCAGACATGGCCCGCGCCTGGGAGGCTGACCCGTCCGCGTTATTCGAGCGGCGGCTGGGGAAGTCGGCCGAAGAGCTCGGGAACTCCGACGGCAACGACGAGTGTCCGGACATCTGGCAGCTCGACAACGGTGATGTGGCTGTGATCGGCCGGGATCTGACAGCCGTCTACAGCCCCCGCCTGCCGCAGGGCGTGAACCTCGCTCCGGACGAGCGGCTGGTCGTCATCCCGGGGAACATGCTCAGCGCGGCAAAGAAGGACATCCCCGATGCTTGACCTCCTCGCCCCCGATCTCGTTCCCGAGCAGGGCGATCGGCTCACCCGCACCGCCTACAAGGAGGACTTCCGGCAACGGGAGGACGCGGTCCGTGACGGGAGTTCCTGGAAGCTGGAGCGCCGACAGCACTTCGAGGAGCAGGGCAGTCCGAGCCGGGACGCCCTGCGTCGGGGTGACTGGGAGGAGGCGCTTCGGCTCCTCGCCGACCGGCGCGACACCTTGGCCGCGACCGCTCAGGAGGACGAGCGCAGAGGGTATGCCTTTCACCGTGTGCGGGTGGTCGAGAGGCCACTGACGCCGTATGTGCAGTGGGAACTCCACTCCCAGCGACAGCGTGCGGAATACGGGCAGCGGATCAGGGTTGTTCCCGCCGCGCAGGTGGCCGCCTCGGAGGACACCGGCCCGACGCCGGGTACTGGTTGTCCTGGACAACGCGGCCACTGTCGGCCAGGTCAGGCCGTTGCTACCGGGGAGCGCGCACAGCCTGGTGCTGGTCACCAGCCGCAGCCGCCTGTCCGGCCTTGCCGTCCGGGACGGGGCCCGCAGGCTCACGCTTGGCGTGCTGCCGGAGCCGGAGGCGGTTGCGCTGCTGCGCGTCGTCACCGCGGGATACCGGCCGGTCGATGACGAACGGCAACTCGCCGAATTGGCCCGGCTGTGCGCACGACTTCCGCTCGCTCTGCGGATAGCCGCGGAACGCGCCGCCAGTCACTTCCACCTACGGCTGGACGACCTGATCGCCGAACTACGCGACGAATCGGCCCTCTGGGACGCTCTGAGCACTGGCGACGACGAGGAAGCCGAAGCCGTCCGTTCCGTCTTCGCGTGGTCCTATCGCGCCCTGTCCGAGCAAGCCGCCCGTTTGTTCCGCCTGCTGGGCCTACACCCCGGACCCGAGTTCGGGCTGCAGGCCGCCGCGGCCCTGGCAGGGTCGGCCAGCACCAGTCGATCCCGGCAGCTGCTGGACTCTCTGGTCGGCGCACACCTCCTGGAACAGACCGCCCCGGACCGCTACCAGTTCCATGACCTTCTGCGTGCCTACGCCATCGACCAAGCCCAGCACGAAGAGCCGCCAGCCGAGCGGGAGGCAGCGCTGCGACGCGTGCTGGAGTGGTACCTGCACACCGCCGATGCCGCGCAGAGCTGGATCAACCCCGCCGAGGACCGCGTGCCCCTCACGCCCGCCTCGGACGACATCAGCCCGCTGACCTTCTCCGAGTACGACGCTGCCGTGGACTGGGCGGAACGGGAGCACGACAACCTCCTCCAGGCCGTACGCACGGCGGCCGACGCCGGGCATGACCGACTGGCGTGGCAGTTGGCCACAGTCCTGTGGAACGCGCAGTTCCCTTCCGTCTCAGGCACAAGCTGGCCGTGCGTGGGCCGCATCGGGCTGGAGGCAGCCGAACGGCTAGGAGAACGCGCCGCACAAGGCGCACTCCACACCTACCTCGGAATGGCCTACACCCGCCTCAACCGCCAGACCGAGAGCCGCGAATCCCACGAGAACGCGCTGATGATCCGGCGCGACCTGGGCGACCGTCTTGGCGAAGCACGCTCACTCAACCTGATCGGGCTGAACCATCTCCGCGGCAGACGACTCGACTCCGCTGCCCGCTACTTCGAGCAGGCCATCTCCGCCTTCCAGGAGCAGGATGCCGCCCACTGGGCCGCCACTGCGCTGTCCAACCTCGCGACCACCCACTACCGCGCCGGGCGGCTTCCGGAGGCGGCAACCGTCATCGACCAGGCCCTTGCAGCGCACCGGACCCTCGGCGATCATCGTGGCGAGGGCAACATCCTGCGCGTGCTGAGCGACGTCCAGCGTGAGCAGGGCGATATCGAGGCATCCCTGGCCACGGCCCAGGCCGCCCTCGATATCGCCCTCAGCCTCCGTAACCTGCGTCTGGAGGGCTTCTGGCTGCTGACCCTCGGCGATGCCCAGCAGGCGAAGTGCCAGTACGCCGAGGCCCTGACCTCCTACCAGCGCTCCGCCACACTCCACCGACGCCTCGCCGACCGCAGTCGAGAGGCGCTGGCCTGGCAGGGCGTCGGCGAGGTCTACCGCCGGCTCGGGCGTCATGCCGAGGCGGCCGACTTCCACCGCCAGGCTGCCTCGACGCACCGCGATCTCGGTGATGAGTGGCACCAAGCCCTGGCCCTCGATGGCCTGGCCTCGGCCGTACTCGGCGAAAGCCCGGAGGAGGCCCACCGGCACTGGGCAGAGGCGCTGAGGTTCCTCGCCGCTTTCGATGACCCTCGCGCGGTAGCGGTGCGCGAAAGCATCGACCGCCGGCTGACAGAAATAAGCTGAAGCAGCGGCCAAGGCGGAGGCCGATCCTGTGCGGTTCAGGACGGGGGACCGGCGCTGAGTTGGAGCTCAGCCCAGACAGTCTTGCCGCACGGGTGCCGGGGATCGACACCCCAATGCGTTGCCAAAGATTCGACGAGAAGAAGACCTCGCCCATGCTCGTCGCAGGCATCCGGAGGCGTGACAGAGACCGGACGCGGAAGCCGCTCGCCCCGGCAGTCGGCGACTTCGATACGCAAGATGGCAGGCCCAGCCCCCGGCCTCGTCAGGACGAGAGCCAGCAGGAAGTCCCGGCCGGGTACACGACCGTGCTGGACGGCATTCGCGGCGAGTTCGGCAACGAGCAGCGCGGCGGTGTGCGTGGACTGGTTGTTGTGGTCCCAGCCCCAGTCGGCGAGTTGCTGCACGGCGAGCCGACGGGCCAAGCGCGCCCCGCGCCGGGTGGGGCTGAGGCGCTGACTGAAGCGGTGGGTGCCCTGGACGAGTTGCTGAGAGTGAATTTCCTGCGACATGTCACAGAGCGTGGCCGGAGGCTCCTACGCTGACCAGGAAGACAGCCAGTACACAGCGTGCTGGTACCGGCACGTTCGGCTGACTGTCAGGGGCGGCGGGCGTGACCATACGGGCGCACGACATGGGGTGGTGACTCGGGTGACGGATACAGATATCGGCCCGGACGGGGAACGGCGTCCTGATCCTCGGGACGACACGGAAAGCGCGGCGGACCTCAACAGAGCCGTGGGCAAGCAGGTCAAACTGCTCCGTGAGCGGTCGGGCTGGACTCAGAAGGAGCTCGGCAACCGACTCGGCTACAGCGAGGATCAGATCGCGTCGCTGGAGCGCGGGCGCCGAACGCCGCAGCCGGAGTTCCTGGATGCCGCGGACGACCTTCTCGGCGCGGAGGGCTTGTTGAGGGTCACGAAGGAGGACATCGCGCAGGCGAAAGCGAAGGCGCGGGTTCGCCACCCGGCATGGTTCAGGGACTATGCACGCTTGGAGAAGGAGGCCGTTGAGATCAACTTCTACAACGGCCATGACATCCCAGGTCTCTTCCAGACCGAACGACGCGCACGGGCCCTGTACGAGATGCGAAAGCCGTTGCTGGACGAGGAGACGATCGAGCAGCGAGTGGCCTCCCGAATCGACCGACAGAAGATCCTGACTCGCTGGCCGCCTCCCATGGCGACCGCAGTGGTGGAGGAGGCAGTGCTTCGGCGGCCACTCGGTGGCTGGGAGGTGCACAAGGAGCAGCTGGATCAGTTGTTCCGCCTGGGGCGGCTGCGCAACGTCGAACTTCAGGTGATGCCGCTGGAGCGCACAGAGCACGCCGGCATGGGCGGGTCCTTCATCTTGCTGACCCCCAAGGGGAAACCGCAGGTCGGATACACGGAGATCCAGAACCATGCGCGACTGGCGACGGATGCCGAAGAGGTCCGTATCCTGGCCGCACGCTACGGCACCATCAGGGCCCAGGCGCTCACGCCACGTGAGTCCCTGGAACTGATCGAGAGGATGCAGACACAACGATGAGCACTGAGGATTCCGCGCCACTCAACTGGTTCAAGAGCAGCTACAGCGGCAACGAGGGCGGCGAATGCCTGGAGGTCGCCACCACCCCCGACGCTGTGCACGTGCGGGACTCCAAGGAGCCAACGAGGCCCCAACTCGTTTTCGCCCAGAAGAGCTGGGCAACGTTCGTGGCCTTCGCGACACGCCCTTGACGTACGAGGCGGGGATACAGCCAAGCGCCCAGTATCCCCGTGCCTGCCGCCGGGAGAGCCCAGCACCGTCGCGATGGCAGGAACGATCCCCTCGACCCAGTCGATCGCATCCGTGACATCGGCGTCCGAGATCTCGCGTCGGCCCGAGAGATCGCCGTCCAACAAATCCGCGTCGTGGCGATGGGCGGCGTGGGACCTGCGCCGCATGAGAAGAACTCCTGCCTTATGCCTCCGCGCACGGCTCCGGAGGGGCTTGGCTCTTCGGACAGTACCGCAGGTCCGAGGCTCACAGGCGACGGATCGAGCGGAACCTGTCCACGGACGGTCCACAGCCCTGGGTGCTCGTCGGCGCGGCCGGTTGCACCTCCGTGCTCTCCGACTGACTCTGCGGGCAAAGTGATGGACCACCGCCAGTCCATCAGGCTTCCGTGTTCGGCTGGGTCACCCTTCAACTGAGCTCTCGCATGTTCGCCCTGACATGTGATGGGCACTCAACTCGTGTGCTACGTCACAGGCGTTGCTACGATACGGGCGTCGGGTAGGTACAGGGTGGCTATCACGCGTGGGGACGCTGGCTCCGGATCTCCGGTACGGGTGCAGAAGCGGTCGCCTCGTCAAGGCGCAGTTACAGGAAGCCGGGGGGCTAATCGGGTCGCGGTGTCGCTCTCCTCTGCGGTGCGCCTGCGTCCGAACCTGTGCGGCAGAAAGCCCGCCCTACCTGCTACTGAGATGGCGAGGGGGCACGGTGGCTGGGCAGGGCGCACAGCTCCCGTCCACGGGCACGCAGATTTTCGTGGATGGAGAGCTAGTTACGGTGGTGATGGCGACACCAACTGCTACAGGTGCCGACCTCGTTATCCGCAAACCTGACGGCTCTCTTACGGATGCGGCACTCACTGCCGCAGAGCTGCAAGCCTCCTTGGTTCCTGTCAACGATGCCGGGGGCGACCCTGACAAGGCGCTCAGTGGCATGTGGGGCCGCTGGATGCAGCACGCAGTGCCGCGGATCCGCTCCGCAGTGCTTGCAACCCGCCCGCTGAAGCCGTTCGCCCACCAGGACGAGGCGGTGTTCAGCCACATGTTGGCCCAACCTCGCCTGCGTTTCTTGCTCGCTGACGAGCCAGGCACCGGCAAAACCATCATGACTGGGATGTACATCGCTGAAGGTACCCGTCGCGGCCTTATCCCTGGGCGCACGATCATCATCGTCCCAGCTCACCTGGTCGAGAAATGGCGCCGTGATCTGCGCCGCTACTTCGCGATTGAGGCTGGCCGGCTCACCCCCGAGATTGCGAGGGATCCCCGCGACCTCGATCCTCGGGTGCGCGTTTGGGTGGTGAGCATTGACCTGTACACGCACAACCACGATGTGCGTCGCAAGGTCTCCGGCGGACGCGCCTCGTGGTCGCTCACGGTGTTCGACGAGGCGCACCGGCTTACGCCTACGTCCCAGTACCTCGGCGCAGGAAGGGAGGTTGCGCGGCGCACTCACCACTTGCTCTTGCTCACTGCAACGCCCCACCGCGGGAAAGAGCACTTCTTCCGTGGACTGTTGAACCTACTCGACTCCACCCTTTACCCCTGGGATCCGCGGCAGACCGATTACGACACCGCCTTGAGACCCAGCACGCTCTCCTTTCTGCGGCGCATGAAGGAGGACCTTAGGGATCTTGAGGGTAACAAGCTCTTCCCGCACCGATACGCGGAGACCATCTCCGTCGATCTAAACCCTCATGAGCTGACTGCCTACAGGGCGGTGATGGATTACGTCGACATTCATTACGGCGACAATGCGACTCTGGCTCGATCCATTTACGGAAAGCGGGCAGCTTCCGCGTTGCTGGCGGCAGCCACCACAATCCGTCGGCGGCAGGAGGCGCTGCGTGGTCCTGCCGCGGCGCGAATGGGTGGACTCATACCTGATGAGTTTGCTGATGGTAGTGGCGCATACAACCTGGCGGTTGAGGACGAGGACGCCTGGAGCCGGGCCGAGGACACCCTTATCGGGGCCCGCACCAAAGACAAGGCCGAAGAGCTTTCAGCCATTGATGGTGTACTGGCCGCCATTGCTGCAGCCGAGACCGCCGGGCCTTCCACAAAGTGGCAGTGTGCTCAAAAGGTCCTCGCACGGCATGACATCCGGCCAGGCGAGGGTCAACTACTGGTGTTCACCGAGTTCGCTGATACTGCCCGTTGGCTCGCACAGCTCTTCGCCAAGCAGGGGTTTTCCGTTGCCACCCTGGAGGGTGCGGTGGGACACGATGACCGCGATACGCTCCAGCAGCGGTTCCTCGCAGGCGATTTTCAGGTGTTGGTGTCTACCGATGCTGGTGGCGAGGGAATCGACTTGCAGTCGGCTCACGTGATGATCAATTGGGATATCCCTTGGTCGCTTGTCCGGCTCGAACAACGGATGGGACGGCTACACCGTATCGGGCAGACCGAGGCCGTCCACATCTACCACTTGGTCGCTCCCGAGACGCGCGAGGGCCGTGTCCAGGAGGTTATGTTGACCAACCTGGAGCGAGCTGGTGATGCGCTCGGCGGGCGCATATTCGATCTACTGGATGCCGTAGCCGAACGGGCGTGCTTCGACTACACGAAGGCACTTGTTGAGGCTCAGTCCAGCGCCACCCCACTAGTGCTCGTTCCTAAGACCGACGAGCTAATCGCCTCAGCTCGTGAACTGGTAGCCGACGAGGACCGGTTGCAAACGCCAGCGAATACGGAAGCGGCGATGGAGCGGTTTCGTGCTGACAGGCTCGAAGCCATCAACCCTGTTATCGTCGATGCGTTCTTGGACCAACTTGCGCGCTCGGAAGGTTGGCAGGTCTCTCCTGGGCCGGCCCGGGGGCTCCGATGGGTTCGATCGCGTCGGCATCTTCCAGAGGCCCTCGGAGCGGGGCACCAACAACTTTTCGCTGCTGACGGTGCATCAGTAAGGGGCGCCATCAATGACGGTGCCACCGACCTAGACGATGTCGTGGTTCTTGGGCCCACGGAAGAGCCGTTCGTTGACCTCGTAGAACTGGCGCTGCGATCCGGCGAAACCGACTTGGCGCGCGGTACCCAGCTCATCGACACCGCTTCGCTGACTGGATACACGTTGTTGCTCTACGACGCTGAAGTCGAGGTTCACGATGGCCTGAGGCGCGTCCGGCACAAGACCCCGCTGCTCGTGCGTTATTCCGGCGCTGGTGCGTTCGGCGCGGGGTGGGAGTCACTGATGAACCTGCGCACGGCGGCTGGCTCTCCGGGGACAGTTCCGACGTTGGCGCCAGCGATGCGCACAGAGGGCATGGAGGAGGCCCAGCGGCTACTTGCTGAGGAAGTTGCCCGGCACGTGAGAGAGCGCGAGGTGTGGGTCGGCAAGGCCCGGGAGCAGCTGGATCAGGTTGAGTACCGCTACATCGAGGAGCTAGAGGAACTGTCGATCGAAGTCCGTCGCGAGCGGATGACGCTGTTCGATCAGGTCAAACGCGACAGACTGCACCAACTAAGCCAGATGGAGAAGGTCAATCCGACCGCACCGCGGCTAATCGGCTGGGTGCATGTCGTTGGTGGTGCCCGTGTCACGGAGCTCGGGCACGATCCTGACAGCGAGGCAATCGCAGTCGCCACTGTGCTCGCCGAGTTGGAACGGCTCGACTTTATCGTTGACGACAGACAAACCGCGAAGGTCGGTTATGACCTGTTCGCTCGGCATAAGTATCGCGGAGAACAACGCCTTATAGAGGTCAAGGGCTTCGCCGAGAATCTTCGGGCTGTATGGCTTGAACAGCATGAGTGGGCTCAAGCGCAACAACGCAGCAACGACTACTGGCTATACGTTGTCGAGAATTGCGCGTCTGTGCCCACGGTCGTTGTTCGTGCTCAAGACCCGGCCGGCAAGCTGGCGCATGGCCCCCGGCGTATTGAACGGTTCCAAATCAAGCTTGCGGAGTTGAGGAAGCTCATGGGAGACAGCAAGTGACGAATCATCACCAGTCGACTGCGGCCGATGCCCCATCAAGCGCTACACACGACGTGACATCCCGAATGATTGACCGCTGGTTCCCATGTGCGGCCGTGGATGAAGCGGTGACAACGCCGGCCGGATCGGGCTTGAGTGAAAAGGCCCTATTCACCTGGTTCGCATCACGACCGATCGCTCAAGCCCGTGCTGCCGTCCTGACTGCACTCCTGCCTAACAAGAAAGACTTGCATGAGGTGGTCTGCGACGCAGTAACCGCGGGAGATACAAAAACTTTTGAATACCTCGCAGCGCAGATTCGCGAAGACTACCCGCAGGCCCCCCCGGTTGTTCTTGACATGTTCTCCGGGCGAGGGATTATCCCCCTCGAAGCGTCGCGCCTTGGTTTCACCACGGCCGCGATTGACCTCAGTTCGGTAGCTACGCTAGCCACCAAATTGCTCACTGTCTATCCCATGCTTGATTGGAGTGAAGAACCTAGCCTGCCCTTCGAATCAGAGCAGGTGCATGACTCGGAAGCAAATGAACCCCAACTTTTCCAGGGGGAGGAATCAGAGGATCCTCGGCTAGTCTCAGATGTTCGATCTCTCCTCTTCGAAGTTGGCAAGAGGGCGGCCGAAGCAGTAAAGGATCTCTACCCGAAGAGCCCTGATGGTAGCGTTCCCTGGGGCTACTTGTGGGCAGTTTCTATTCCGTGCGATAACTGCGGCGTACGATTTCCGCTGGTTGGTTCTATGGCTCTCCGTCATCCGTACAAATTCACAAGTGATGAGGGGCAAGCGTTTCGACTAGTGCAAGACGGTGATCGCTGGCGTGCAGAGGTACATGATGGGTTGCCGGAAGAGCACCCCACCTTTTCCTCGGCCACCGGGCGCCGAGGGAAGAGTGCGCGCTGCCCGAACCGGGGGTGCGGTCATCTACACACACTGGACTCAGTCAAAGCAAAAGGATTTGCTGGCCAGTATCAGGATGAGCTGTTGGCCGCTGCTGATCTTGTGCAGGTTCCAGCTCCTACCAAGCGGAATCCCAATCGGACAGTTGAGCGGAAGGTTTTCCGTAATCTCACCCCTGCTGACCGTGAAGCTATTGCCCGAGTTGACGAGACGGCGGCACGCCTATCGGCGGTGGGGGGAATTAGTGCAATACCGGACGAATACATACCGGAGGGTAACGCAAGCCAGATTGACGCTTCTGGGTACGGGTTTAATACTTTCGCATCTCTGATGGTCAAGCGGCAAGCCATCTATACAGCCGAACTCGTAAAGGCTATTCGTTCTTGCCACGCTGATATGATAGGCGTCGGTATTTCATCATCCTACGCACTTGCCCTGGCCTCATATGCGTCGGGCAACCTCGTGCGCAAGCTACGCCGGTCCGGCCGCGGTTGTCGAGTAAACAAGCACGGGAAGCCTGATGGTAGCAAGCAGAACCGTCTCGACGCCCACGATATTTTCGCCAATGAAAGCGGCATCACGTTCGCCTTTGATAGCTTCGAAACCGGACCAGCGGCGGGACCAGGAACTTGGGGATCTGTTTCCAAGAGCGGTCTCGTCCCGTTGACCAAACATGTTCGAGGAATCCCTAGCTTTGCCGTTCCTGCTCGTGTGCGGAGGGGTTCCGCCTTGGCGCTTCCGTATAGAGATGGCAGCGTGGACACCGTAGTCACCGATCCGCCGTACTACGAGATGATTGCCTACAGTGATGTCTCGGACTACTTTTATGTTTGGCTTCGGCGAGTTCTATTCGACCTGGACCCAGATCTATTCGCTGAGGGAAGTCTGCAGAACAAGACTGACGAGGTAATTCACAAACCGAGCACGGTCAAGACTGAGCACCGGACACGTGAATTCTATGAGCAAAGCCTTTCAAAGGCATTTAGCGAAGCGAAGCGAGTGCTCAAGCCGGACGGTCACCTCGTCGTCGTTTTCGGGCATTCTGACCCTGACGCTTGGCTTCGCCTGCTGTCCGCCCTACATGCGGCTGGCTTCGTCGTCACAAGCTCGTGGCCTAGCCGCACCGAGTCCAGCAATACCGGAGTGGCCAGCATCAAGGTCACAGTGACGATTGGGTGCCAAGTTGCGGCGCCAGTGCGACCAGTTGCGACTGCGGCAGAGGTTGACCGGGAGGTCACCGAGGCGGTCAAGGCGGCGTGCCGGGAATGGGATCGCGACGGGTTGGCACTCACGGACCAACTCATGGCGGCCTACGGCCCAGCGATGGGTATCTACGGCCGCTACAGCAAGGTTCTCAAGCCTGACGGCGCCCACGCTCAACTTGACCGTTACCTTAACCTCGCCCGCACTGCCGTCCGTGATGCCACCGCGCTCAAGCTTGATGAACTTCCTTTGGAGACCTTCGATGCACCGACGAGATTTGCCGTGTTCTGGCAGCGTCTTTATGGGCGCACCGACGTGCCGAAGGGAGAAGCGCGTTTCCTTGCCCAGGCCGACAATCTCCGCCTCGAAGAGTTGCGCGGCTCGCTGCTGACGGAAAGCAAAAGCGGATTCAGGCTGCGACTTGACTCGCCCAGCACTGTCTCACCTCGCTTGTCAACATTTGAGGTGGTCCGCGCCATGGCTGCCGCTTGGGGGGAGGGTGGCACAGAGCCCGTGGCGGCGGTGATGGCGCAAGCCGATAGGCAGCCAAACGACGCGCACTTGTGGGCGGTTGTTAGCGAGATCAACGCTCAACTCCCAGCAAGTGACGTTGTGGCCAAGGCCTTGACAGCCATCCACCGTAACGCCGGCACTATCGGCAACCTTGTTCATCGTGTCTCCGAACACGCCAAGGTGGAAAACGCCCAGCTCGTCATCACCGACTTCCCGGAGGCCAATTAATCATGAGTGCCCGGACCAACACTAAGCACTGGGCGGACGTACTTACTCTCCGTCCCGAGGTCCGCGCCTCTGATGGCTCGGTCGGCGAGTTGCAGATGTCGCTACACAAGGCGGTCTACCAGACTGTCGATGTGCCCTACCGCAAGGTGGATTACTACGTCGATATCACGCAACCGACCCCTAACCTGATCGGTTTCTTCGGCCAGGTGGCGCGTCGGCTTGGCACGGACGACGACACCACCGCATTGTTCCATCTCGATCAGGGGATGGGCGGGGGTAAGTCGCACGCTCTCGTCGGACTGCACCACATGGCGAACAAGCCTGCAGAGTTCTTTAGCACTGAGTTTGGTCGGCTCATCAAGGAAGAGGCCGAGTACGCCGGGGCCGCGGTTGACCTTGCTGGTTCTCGCGTCATTACGTTGACGGCCGACTACTTCTCCCCTGGGAGGCCCAGTGAGACCTTCGGGCCGGCCATCAACCTGTTTGAACGGTTCATCTACGCCCTTGTCGGCGGTGACCTGGATCGGTATCACAGTTACGTAGCCATGGGCCCTAATAAGGCGACCATTCAGCGGGCACTCACTGATGCTGGATGTCCAGTGCTTATCCTGCTCGACGAGCTGATGGATTATGTTCTGGCGTTGTCTGACGCACAGTACGTAGCGACCATGCCAGGGGAAAAAACATTCTTGAATTCCCTCATGGATGCCTGCGACGACGTGCCGCGCGTGGCGTTCGTTGTCGTAATGATTCGTTCCGAACTGGACGAGCGTGGATATCCTTTTCAAGCCGAGGACTTTCGCGATTATGTCGCTCAGCGCCTGGTAAGGAATGGCACTACAGTTGCAGTGACCGAGGCGCAGGATTTTGCCTCCATCATTCGCCGACGACTTTTCGAAGTCCCGGCCGCCCGTAACCTGCCTACGGAATCGCTCGCTTCGGAGTTCATCCGATGCGCCGAAGGTGCCTGGTGCGAATCGGTGTTTGACAAGCTCGGCGCTAATCGGGGGACTGCTGGCCTTAAAGACCGAATTGCCGGCAGTTATCCGTTCCACCCCGAGCTCATGCGACTGGTGCGGGATGAATGGGCTCAGGTACAGGGCTTTCAAAGGGTCCGGTCGACAGTGGCCATCTTCGCTCGTACAGCGCTGCACTGGGTGACTGAGCACAAGGCAGGACGTTGGGCGCCGGCTCTTATCGGTGTAGGTGACATTCCACTCACCGTTGCCCTTGAGCAATTGCTATCGTCGGGCTTGCTTCTCGGTAACGACCGAGCGGTTCAGGGGTATCGAGCCGTGGCTGGCACAGACGTCACGAGTACTGACGGCACGGGCGGACGTGCGGTAAATGTGGACGCCGTGCTAGCGGGAAATGGCGTCAGTCTCGGTCAGCCGGAGCCAGCGGTCCGAATGGCTACTGTCCTGTTCTGCTACTCGCTTGTCGGCCGCGCTCAGGGCCGGCGAGGTGCCACGAAGGCCGAGTTGCTCGCTGCTGTGTTCGAGCCCTCGGCTTCGGGTGCGCCAACGTTTACCGCTGCCGAGGAAGTTTTTAACGCTCTTACTGGGGATGAAGGGTTGGGAGCCCTCGAGGTCACCACTCCGCCCAATGCGCCGGCCCGGTTCTATCTATCTATCAAGCAGACGCTCCGCATGTACTTCACTGCCGCTATGGCCCTAGTGAAGCCAGAAGAGCGCGACGATCTGGTCTGGGAGTACGCGCAGAAACTGACGAGTAAAGGGCCTTTTGAGGAGGTCGTGCATGTTGAGCGACCATCCGCCGAGAACGCAGACCTGGAAGCGATTTTTGACGGCGTTGACTCGAATTCGAATCGCCTAGTAGTTCTTGATCCTCGCCGTTGGACGCTTCTCAACGGCCGCGACACTGCTAGTCGTGCCGATATCGAAGCGCTGTTGGGACTTGGTCCGAAGGCCTTGCGTGTGGACAATGCCGCGAGCTGCGTTGTGGCTTGCGTCAACACCCAACGCCGCGATGTCGCGCGGAAGCGCGCTGGCGAAGTCCTCGCATGGAAATATGTCCTGAGGCAAATCGACGACGCCGATGATGAGCTCGCCGACGCCCGCACGAAGCTGAGTGAAGTCGAAGGGAAGCTAAGGCAAGACGTGGCTAAGGCGTTCCAACATTATTCTTACTTGCTGCGCGCTGGAAGTCTAACGATCGAGTTCAAACGTTTCGACGATGACAGTCGTAGTTCTCTGCGCGGCGAAAATGTTTGGGCGCAATTGGTCTCTAATGGGCGTGCGACCGTGGCTGGTGGCCTTGCTGCAGATTACTTGGCTGCGCTACTTGAGGGGTTTGATCGAGATCTGACCCTTCGTGAGGTCGTGCAGGCATTTTACAAGAATCCAGGTTTCCCTCTGGTGCCATCGACTGACGAAATTCGTCGGGTAATATTTGACCTCGTCACGGACGGTTGGGAGCTGGTTGACGCCGACGGGAACCATCTAGACGTCTCCTCGCCGGGCCAGATACCAATTAACTCGATCAACCAGACTCTACGTAGGCGTGCCCCCGAGCCGCCTCCATCCGGGACGCAGGGGGAGCAGGTTTCTCCGACGCCGGACACCGGGAGTACGGCTGGCAGCACTTCAGGCCACTTCAGCGCGAAGCAGTCGGCTTTGCCCGCTGCCTCTGAAAGGCCAGTTGTCTCAGCGGCGACGAGTGATCCGAAGGTCTATAAGCGTTACACGGTGGCACTGGCCAACCGTAGTATTACTTCGGCGGCAGGCCGCGAGCAGGTATGGCAACTGTTGCGAGAATTGGCTAAGACTCTCGACCCGGCTAACCCCGCGAGCCCTGATCATCAACTGATCAACATGCAGCTAACGCTGACCACGCTCGATGGAGATCAAGGCGCTCTTGTGGAGAAATCGGAACAGATTGGCGCCAGGGTGAGCATCGAAGATGATGATTTCTGATCTATCGCAGCGGGCTCCGCGGCGCCTGTACGGCGTGGTCGCGTAGCGCCCAAACGATCCACGTCCGTATCTTGGATATGGCAAGGCCCCCTCCTCGTGCGGTGAATTCCAGGGGTCGTCGCAACACGTGATCACTGACGTGTGCCGGCGAGAAGTTTAGACAGACGCTCGGCTGGGGTCCCCCAGTCGAGCGTCTTGCGTGGGCGGCTGTTGAGTTCGGCGGCGGCTGTGTCCAGGTCCTCACGGCTGTAGCGAGACAGGTCGGTGCCCTTGGGGAAGTACTGCCTGAGCAGGCCGTTCGTGTTCTCGTTTGAGCCGCGCTGCCAGGGGCTGCCGGGGTTGCATAAGTAGACCGGCATGTTGGTGGCGGTGGAGAAGTTGTGGTGGCCTGCCATCTCGTTGCCTTGGTCCCAGGTCAGTGACCGCCGCAGGTGAACCGCCCCGGGTTCGGTAGAGATCTCAGATTGTGGTTGTGACCTGGGGTTTCGTGGATTCCATGTAGTGGTTGGCCTCGTACTCGACGGGCGGAACGTGGCCTATCTCACCGTGGAGGCGCCGGTGGTTGTACCAGTCGATCCACTCGGCGGTGGCCAACTCGACCTGGGAGAGCGACTTCCAGGGACGCTGGGGCTTGATCAACTCGGTTTTGTACAGGCCGATCGTCGATTCCATCAGGGCGTTGTCATACGCATCTCCGACTGATCCAATACTCGCCGCGATGCCGTCGAGGTGTTCGGCGAGCTTGAACGATGTGTACTGGCTGCCGGCATCGGAGTGGTGGATCAGCTGCTCGGGAGTGTGCGGGCGGTCCTCGCGGTCGCGCTGCCACAGGGCCATCTCCGGTGCGTCCAGGACGAGTTGGGTCTCTTTGGAGGTGGATGCGGACCAGCCGACGATGCGCCGGGAGAAGGCGTCCACGACGAAGGCGACGTAGACGATCCCGCTCCAGGTGGCGACGTGCGTGAAGTCGGCGACCCAGCAGCGGTTGGGGGCACTGGCGACGAAGTCGCGGTCGAGGAGGTCCGGGGCCCGCCCGGCGGCCGGATCGGTGATCGTCATGATCACCTTCCTGCCGCGGACGGCGCCGGTGATGCCGAGTTCGCGCATGAGGCGCTCGACGGTGCAGCGGGCCACGGCATGCCCCTGCCGGTTCAGCTCGCGCCAGATCTTCCGGGCCCCGTAGACACGGTAGTTGGACGTGTAGACCTCTTGGATCCGCTCTTTGAGTTCCTCATCGCGCACGGAACGGGCGGAGGGGGAGCCGAGGCGTTTCTTGTGGGCGTAGTACGTGGAAGGGGCGATCTTGCAGTCGTGCTCGGTGAGCGTCCTGCAGATCGGCTCGACGCCGCCGAAGCGGTCCCGGTGCTCGTCGATGAACGCTACGAGCGTGTGTGTGGCCGGTCGAGCTCGGCCGCGAAGAAACTAGCCGCGGCCTTCAGGATCTCGTTGGCGCGCTTGAGTTCGGCGTTCTCCTTCTTCAACGCCTTGAGCTGGGCGGACTCCTCCGTCGTCGTCCCCGGACGCGTCCCCGCGTCGATCTCCTGCTGCTTCACCCAGTTCCGCAGCGTCTCGCGGGAGCAAATGTCGAGCTTCTCTGCCACCGCCTGCAAGGCGGCCGTCTCGGTCGGATAGTCGTCGCGCACCTCGGCGACCATGCGCACCGCACGACGGCGGAGCTCAAGCGGGTAACGGGAAGGTCGTGCCATGACTCGATCCTTTCATGAAATCGAGTCTCCATTCGAGCCGGGGCGGTTCATCGGCCGGTGCAAGAGGTTGACCGCCGTGTCGTGGTCAACCCTCGGCAGGCGCGTGAGTTGCTGACGGCGGTGACGTACGTGGGCGGTTACGAGCGGGCCAGTGGCCGACGGCTGCGGGCGTTCTTCGGCGTCCTGTACTACGCGGCTGCGCGCCCCGGTGAGGCGCTGGGCCTGCGGTCGTCGGATTGTGTGCTCCCCGAGAAGGGGTGGGGCCGTATCGAGCTCCAGGAGACACGTCCGACGGCAGGGAAGGCGTGGACCGATTCCGGCGAGGTGCACGACCGGCGGGGCCTGAAGCAGCGCGACGATGGCGAGGCGCGTCTCGTGCCTATCCCGCCGCCGCTGGTCCGGCTGCTCCGGGAACACCTGGAGGAGTTTGGGACGGGGGACGATGGGCTGCTGTTCAACAGCGAGCGGGGCAACGTCGTAGCGGCGTCGTCGTACTCCCGCGTCTGGAAGGCGACGCGGGAACTGACCCTCCTACCCGGACAGGTCTCCTCGGTGCTGGCTGCTCGCCCGTACGACCTGCGACACGCTGGCGTCTCACAGTGGCTCAACTCCGGCGTCCCTGCTCCAGAGGTTGCTTCGCGGGCTGGCCACTCGGTGGAGGTGCTGCTCAAGATCTATGCCAAATGCATCGACGGCCAAGAGGCCGAGATGAACGATCGGATTATGAAGGGCCTCGGTGAGGAATTATAGCGAGGACTAACGTCATCTGATCGAGCCGAGCCCCGGAGAGATCCGGGGCTCGGCCGCGTGTTGCTCCCCTCTCAGAGCTGCTGCCTTGACCGTGCCGTATAATGCGTGGGTCCTGGGGGGTGAGGATCGTGGCGCGTGGCACGGTGAAGTGGTACAACGTCGAAAAGGGATTCGGGTTCATTGCGGTAGACAATGGAGCCGATGTCTTTGTGCACCACAGTGCGATCGATATGGATGGCCGCCGGGAACTTGAAGAAGGCCAAAGGGTTGAGTTTGAGATTTCGCAGTCAGATAAGGGGCCTCAGGTTGATGAGGTAAAGGTCGAGACTGGACCTGAACCAGACGCCCCTGGGGAATCTGAGGAAGTGCTCGGTATCGAGCTTCTGGACGGCGAGCTGAAGATCGTCTTAGTTCAGCCGGATGGTAGCGTCAAATTTGTTGACTCGCCTGGTCAGTTGCACAACCTGCTCTACGTCGCCTCGCTGGAGGCCGCGGGGTGGAAGTCTCTGATACAGGAGCTCGAAGAGCTCATTAACTCCCCTACTACCTCTGAGCAGGATCTTCAGAAATTCTTCGAGAAGAATCCAGAGTTTCTTACTGGCGATGCATACGAAGAGGCGCATCCTCACGTTGTGCTCCAGAGGGAGAATGATGGGCCGCTCATTCCTGACTTTGCTCTCAAGCCGAGGAATTCTGCCGCGCTCTGCGATTTGCTTGAACTTAAATTGCCTAAGGCGAAATTATTGAGAGTGAGCAAGAATCGTGTGCGCCTTACGTCTGCAATTATGGAGGCGTGTGCACAGTTGAGGGAGTATCAGTCGTACTTCGAAGACGTTGCCAAGAGGGCGGCTGTTGAGAAGGTCTACGGACTTCGATTCTTCAGGCCTAGGATGATGGTCTTGATAGGGAAGCGCAGTGAGTATTCTGCGACCGACCTCAGGAATGCGGAAACGGATGTCTCGAATCTTGACATCGTTACCTATGATGACGTTCTTGAGCGGGCTCGAGCTCGATTTCGGCGGCGCTAGGTCACGGCTGCATGCGAGTCCCCGAGGAGCCCTGTCGGGCCTGCGTGTGTCGACACGCAGGCCACCCAGGTAGGGGAGTAGGGGAGTAGGGGGTGGGCTCTGCGGCTTGCGGAGCTCACTCCGTGGTTGCCCAAAGTGGCCCCTGGTCTGCGGAAGGTTCATCAAGATCATTACGTGGTCATTACGTGATCACTGGCATGGGGCTGCCTTCGGTGGCATTCGGCCGCACACACGCGAAGACCCCGCACTCAGCGTCGTGGCTGATGGCGGGGTCTGCTGACACCTTTTGCGAGGTGCCCCCGGCAGGATTCGAACCTGCGCACACGGCTCCGGAGGCCGTTGCTCTATCCCCTGAGCTACGGGGGCGGTGTCGCTGTTGTTTGCGGCGACGGGTAGAACCCTACCAGCTCGATCAGGGTGGTCATGAACGCTTATCGAGAGCCCACCGCCGGCGAGGGGAGCAGGGGAGCGGAGGGGCGTATACCGCATGTGGAGGTGGCCGTGCAGGGGTCTGGGGGAAAGGTCCCCCGCACGTGGCGGAAGTGGGCAAAACCCGGACGCGGCCCGGGCTGCGCGCCTACTCTTCAGGATGTGCCTGGCGTGTCCGGCCGGGTCCTTGTCGTCGACGACAACAAGGTCATCCGGCAGCTGATCAGGGTCAACCTCGAGCTGGAGGGCTTCGAGGTCGTGACCGCGGCCGATGGTGCCGAGTGCCTGGAGATCGTTCACCAGGTGCGGCCCGATGTGATCACTCTCGATGTCGTGATGCCCAGACTGGATGGGCTGCATACGGCATCCCGATTGCGTGCTGATCCTCATACGTGTCATGTGCCCGTCGCGATCATCAGTGCGTGTACGCAGTACGAGGTAGACAGCGCGAAGGCTCTGGGAGTCGATGCCTTCCTGGCGAAGCCCTTCGAGCCTGCCGAGCTGGTGAAACTCGTATGGCGGCTGATGAGGCGAGGGGCTGCCGGGGCGGCGGCGCCCGGTGATGCGGAGCCGGTGGTGGGGCCCACCGGCTAGCGCGGGTGGGCCCTGGGGGTCCCGCGTTGGCTGGTGGGGCCCGCCTCCCTCTGATGCGAGCGCGTCCGGTGAATCAGAGCCGGTGCGATCACGCTTCCGGTGTGGTGCCCGTGAGCGGGCTTCCGGTGTGGTGCCCGTGGGGGGTGAGCGCTTCCAGGGCTCTGGGCCGCGTGCCCCCGGCCCGCGCCCGGCCGCCGCGCTCCCGCGTCGTGCCGTCCGAAGGGCGAAACCGGTTCGCGGAGTCACCCCTCCTCTCCCATACGCTTGTCCCGTGACTCCCGCCCAGCTTTCCCGCACTGTGCTGCATACCGTGCGTCGTGCCGTTGAGGACGACGAGCTGTGTGTCGACGTGCCGGAGCGGGTTGTCGTGCGGACGCCGCCGCGGCCTGGGTGTGGGGATTACGCGACCAATGTGGCGTTGCGGCTTGCCCAGGGGCAGGGGAAGCAGGGAGGCGGCAACGGTGCCGCGCTGCGGATCGCGGAGATTCTGCGGCGGCGGCTGGTCCGTGCGCCCGGGATTGCCCGCGTCGACATCGCCGCTCCCGGGTTCCTCAACATCACCCTCGAGGCCACCTCCCACGCCCAGCTCGTACGGACCGTCCTCTCCCAGGGCCCGGAGTACGGGAGGGGGGAGGGGCTCGCGGGGGTACGGGTTTCCATGGGGCGCCCCGATGAGGTTCGTGGGGCGCTTGTCGCGCATGTGGTGCGGGGGCTTGTGCTCGCCTGCGGGGGAGAGGTTGTCGACCTTTCCTGCGGGGGAGAGGTGGTCGACTCCTGCCAGGGAGAGGTGGTCGACTCCTGCGGGGGAGAGGTGGTCGACGGGGCTCCGCCCGCCGTGCGGGCCGCCGGAATCTCCGGCCGTGACCTCCTCACCGCCCTCGGGTCCGATGCCGCCCGCTGGGCGCTGCTGCGGCCCGCCGGCCATGATCTCCCCGATCTCGATCCCGGGCGTCTGCTTTCCCAGCGGGAGTCCAACCCGCTCTTCCGGGTGCGGTACGCCCATGCCCGGGCCCGGGCGCTCGGCAGGAGCGCGGGTCGGCTCGGCGTACGGGCCGAGGTCGTATCCCCCGGCCTCGGCGTAGGGGCCGAGGCCGGGGGATACGACGGGGGATACGACCATCCCGCCGAGGTGGGTCTGCTCGCCCTTCTCGGCGACTTTCCGCGGACGGTCGAGGCCGCCGCCCGCCACCGTGCCCCCGATCGCGTCGCCCGCCACCTCGAGGCGACCGCCGACGCCTTCTTCCGCTTCCATGACGCGTGTCCGCCCCTCCCGCGCGGCGAGCAGAAACCCTTGGCCGTTCACCGCTCCCGGCTGGCCCTTGCCGAGGCCGCCGGGACGGTGCTCGCCAATGGCCTTCACCTGCTCGGCATCAGCGCCCCCGATCATCTGTAAGACGCCGCAGGACGTGAGAGAGACAGCATGAGCCGTTCCGCCCACCCCGCCGGGCCCCGCCACGCCGATGTGCTTCCCGAGGGGCACTACGCCGCGCCGCCCGCCGATCTCAATGAGCTCGACCCGCGGGTCTGGTCCCGTACGGTCTCCCGGGATGCCGAGGGCGTCGCCACCGTGGGAGGGATCGACGTCAAGACGCTCGCCGAGGAGTTCGGGACGCCCGGGTACTTCCTCGACGAGGAGGACTTCCGGGCCCGCTGCCGCGCCTGGCGCGAGGCGTTCGGGGATGACGCCGATGTGTTCTACGCCGGGAAGGCGTTCCTCTCCCGGGCCGTCGTGCGCTGGCTGCACGAGGAGGGGCTCAACCTCGACGTCTGCTCCAGCGGCGAGCTGGCCACCGCCCTGGCCGCCGGGATGCCGGCCGAGCGCATCGCGCTGCACGGGAACAACAAGTCCGCCCAGGAGATCGAGCGGGCCGTCGAGGCGGGGGTCGGGCGGATCGTGCTCGACTCGTTCCAGGAGATCGCGCGGGTCGCGCACACCGCGCAGCGGCTCGGGAAGCGCCAGCGGGTGCAGATCCGGGTCACCGTCGGCGTCGAGGCGCATACGCACGAGTTCATCGCGACCGCGCACGAGGACCAGAAGTTCGGGATTCCGCTCGCGGGCGGGCTGGCCGCCGAGGCCGTCCGCCGGGCCCTCAAGCTCGACGGGCTGGAGCTTGTCGGCATCCATTCGCACATCGGGTCGCAGATCTTCGACACCTCCGGTTTCGAGGTGGCCGCCCACCGCGTGGTGGGGCTGCTGAAGGAGGTCCGGGACGAGCACGCGGTGGAGCTGCCCGAGATCGACCTCGGCGGTGGCCTCGGCATCGCGTACACCTCGGACGACGACCCCAGTGAGCCGGACGACATCGCCAAGGCGCTGCGCGAGATCGTCCACCGCGAGTGCGACGCGGCCGGGCTCGCCGTGCCGCGGCTGTCGGTCGAGCCGGGGCGGGCGATCGTCGGGCCGACCGCGTTCACGCTGTACGAGGTGGGGACGGTCAAGAAGCTGCCGGGGCTGCGGACGTACGTGAGCGTCGACGGGGGGATGTCCGACAACATCCGCACCGCGCTCTACGACGCGGAGTACTCGGTGGCGCTGGTCTCCCGCTCCTCCACCGCCGAGCCGATGCTCTCCCGCGTCGTCGGCAAGCACTGTGAATCCGGCGACATCGTCGTACGGGACGCCTTCCTCCCCGCCGACCTGGCGCCCGGCGATCTGATCGCCGTGCCGGCCACCGGCGCGTACTGCCGCTCGATGGCGAGCAATTACAACCACGCGCTCCGTCCGCCCGTCGTAGCCGTACGGGACGGACAGGCGCGCGAGATCGTCCGCCGGGAGACGGAAGAAGATCTCCTGCGGCTCGATGTCGGTTAGCGAGAAATAAATCTCGGATACTGGACCTGGGATAGGAATTTCCGTCCAGTGCATGAGACTGGTGCACCACCACGATGGATGAGAAGTGAGGTTGGATGATGCGTACGCGTCCGCTGAAAGTGGCGCTGCTGGGCTGTGGAGTGGTCGGCTCAGAGGTGGCGCGCATCATGACGACGCACGCGGACGACCTCACGGCACGCATCGGCGCCCCGGTCGAGCTGGCCGGGATCGCCGTGCGGCGGCCGGGCCGGGTCCGCGAGGGGGTACCGGCCGAGCTGGTGACCACTGACGCGACGGCCCTGGTCAAACGCGGGGACATCGATGTGGTCGTCGAGGTCATCGGCGGGATCGAGCCCGCCCGCACCCTCATCACCACCGCCTTCGAGCACGGCGCCAGCGTGGTGTCCGCGAACAAGGCGCTGGTCGCCCAGGACGGCGCGGCGCTGCACGCCGGCGCCCAGGAGCGCGGCGCGGACCTGTACTACGAGGCGGCCGTCGCGGGCGCGATTCCGCTGGTGCGGCCGTTGCGAGAATCGCTCGCGGGCGACAAGGTCAACCGCGTCCTCGGCATCGTCAACGGCACGACCAACTTCATCCTCGACCGGATGGACGGAAGCGGCGCCGGCTACAGCGAGGCGCTCGACGAGGCCACGGCCCTCGGATACGCCGAGGCCGACCCGACCGCCGATGTCGAGGGCTTCGACGCCGCCGCCAAGGCCGCGATCCTCGCGGGGATCGCCTTCCACACCCGGGTCACCCTCGACGATGTGCACCGTGAGGGCATCACCGAGGTGACCGCCGCCGATATCGCCTCCGCCAAGCGCATGGGCTGCACCGTCAAGCTGCTCGCGATCTGCGAGCGGGCCGCCGACGGCCGGTCCGTCACCGCGCGGGTGCATCCGGCGATGATCCCGCTGACCCACCCCCTCGCCTCCGTGCACGAGGCGTACAACGCGGTCTTCGTGGAGGCCGAGGCCGCCGGTCAGCTGATGTTCTACGGGCCGGGGGCCGGCGGCTCGCCGACCGCCTCGGCGGTCCTCGGTGATCTCGTCGCCGCCTGCCGCAACAAGCTGGCGGGCACCACAGGACCGGGGGAATCGGCGTACAGTCGGCTTCCGGTGAGCCCCATGGGCGATGTGATCACGCGCTACCACATCAGTCTGGACGTCGCCGACAAGCCGGGCGTTCTCGCTCAGGTCGCGACAATCTTCTCCGAGCACGGAGTGTCCATCGATACGGTCCGCCAGCAGGGTAAGGACGGCGAGGCTTCCCTCGTCGTCGTGACCCATCGCGCGAGCGACGCCGCCCTGTCGGCGACCGTCGAGGCGCTCCGCCGGCTCGACACCGTCCGCGATGTCGCCAGCATCATGCGGGTCGAGGGCGAGTGACCGCAGTGGAGAGCGGGTGGAGCGACGTGCCCAGCGGGCGTACCGCGCATCAGCGGGGCCGGGAGTAGCAGGGGAGTAAAGGAAATCATGAACGCAATCGCCGACGCCGGGCCCCGAATGTCCGGCACCCGTCAGTGGCAAGGCTGGCGGGGGATCATCGAGGAATACCGCGACCGCCTGCCGGTCAGCGGGACGACCCCCGTCGTCACTCTGCGCGAGGGCGGCACCCCGCTGGTCCCCGCCCAGGTGCTCTCCGACCGCACGGGCTGCGAGGTCCACCTCAAGGTCGAGGGTGCCAACCCCACCGGGTCCTTCAAGGACCGGGGCATGACGATGGCCATCAGCGCGGCCAAGGAGGCCGGCGCCAAGGCCGTCATCTGCGCCTCCACCGGCAACACCTCGGCCTCGGCGGCGGCGTACGCCGTACGGGCCGGGATGGTCTGCGCGGTGCTGGTGCCGCAGGGCAAGATCGCGTTGGGCAAGATGGGCCAGGCCCTCGTCCACGGCGCGAAGATCCTTCAGGTGGACGGCAACTTCGACGACTGTCTGACGCTGGCGCGCGGGCTGTCCGAGAAGTACCCGGTGGCGCTGGTCAATTCGGTGAACCCGGCCCGTATCGAGGGGCAGAAGACCGCGGCCTTCGAGATCGTCGACATGCTCGGCGACGCGCCGGACATCCATGTGCTGCCGGTCGGCAACGCGGGCAACATCACCGCCTACTGGAAGGGCTACCGGGAGTACGCGGCGCCCTTCGAGGGCGAGGCGGCGCGCGCCTCCCGCACGCCCCGGATGTGGGGGTTCCAGGCGTCCGGCGCGGCCCCGATCGTGCGCGGTGAGCCGGTGAAGGATCCGAGCACCATCGCGACCGCGATCCGCATCGGCAACCCCGCATCCTGGGCCTTCGCCGAGCAGGCGCGGGACGATTCGGGCGGCCTCATCGACGAGGTGACCGACCGTCAGATCCTCGCCGCCTACCGGCTGCTCGCCTCCCAGGAGGGCGTCTTCGTGGAGCCGGCCTCCGCGGCGAGCGTGGCGGGTCTGCTGAAGGCCGCCGAGCAGGGTCTGGTCGACCCGGGCCAGCGCATCGTGTGCACGGTGACCGGAAACGGGCTCAAGGACCCGGACTGGGCGGTGGCGGGCGCGCCGCAGCCGGTCGTCGTCCCGGTGGACGCGGACGCGGCGGCCGTACGGCTCGGCCTGGTCTGACGGCTCCGGCGGGCCGGGGTCCCCGAATCCCGGCCCGCGGGCAGGCCGGAGAGCCAGGCCCGCGGGCAGGCCCGAGAGCCAGGCCAGAGAGCCAGGCCAGAGAGCCAGCCCGGGGCCCGCCTCCGGAGCCCGGTTCGGGCCCGAGGCGTGGCCCCTCCCGGGTGATCTCCTCTTAAAGATCCACTCAAGTGGTGACAGAGAAGCACGAGATCGATGAGGGCGCGCGCAACGCTCCAGTAGAGTGGTCGTGGACGACGGCAGGGAGCGCGACACGCATCGTGCGCCTCCCGTGCGCCCTATGTCGCCACAGAACCTTCCTTCGATAGGCTGTACTGAATCCGCCCCGACGCAGAGCGCTCACCTCTGCGCGGCGTCGCCGTACTTCGCGTGCGCGTCTCTCGCGGTGTTCCGTACCTCTTCGAGCAATCTCACGTCACACAAGGAGAGTCATCGAGCGATGGCCGGTCCAGCGTTCCGCGCCGCCGCCGTCCGAGTGCGCGTCCCCGCCTCGAGCGCCAATCTCGGTCCCGGCTTCGATGCCCTCGGCCTCGCCCTGGGGCTCTATGACGACGTGGTCGTCCGGGTGGCCGACTCCGGTCTCCATGTGGACATCGCGGGCGAAGGCGCCGAGACCCTCCCGCGCGATGAGAGCCATCTGCTCGTACGGTCCCTGCGCACCGCGTTCGACCTGCTGGGCGGGCAGCCGCGCGGCCTTGAGGTGGTCTGCGCCAACCGCATTCCGCACGGCCGGGGCCTGGGTTCGTCGTCCGCGGCCATCTGCGCCGGGATCGTCGCCGCGCGCGCCGTGACGATAGGCGGCGCCGAGAGGCTCGACGACGAGGCGCTGCTGGAGCTGGCCACCGAGATCGAGGGCCACCCCGACAATGTCGCCGCCTGTCTGCTCGGCGGCTTCACCCTCGCCTGGACGGACGCGGGAGCCGCCCGGGCGATCAGAATGGACCCAGCCGATTCCATCGTTCCGGTGGTCTTCGTGCCCGGGAAGCCCGTGCTGACGGAGGCCGCCCGCGGACTGCTGCCGCGCACCGTGCCGCATGTGGACGCGGCGGTCAACGCGGGACGGGCGGCCCTGCTCGTGGAGGCCCTGACCAGGCGTCCCGAGCTGCTGTTCGCGGCGACGGAGGACCGGCTGCACCAGGAATACCGGGCTCCGGCGATGCCCGAGAGCGTGGCCCTGGTGAACCGACTGCGCGCGGACGGCGTCCCCGCGGTCATCTCCGGCGCGGGGCCGACGGTGCTCGCGCTGGTCGAGGACG
Source organism: Streptomyces sp. NPDC005266 (assembly GCF_040607655.1). NCBI lineage: Bacteria > Bacillati > Actinomycetota > Actinomycetes > Kitasatosporales > Streptomycetaceae > Streptomyces > Streptomyces sp. NPDC005266. The sequence goes on along the minus strand of NZ_JBEXHC010000001.1, from coordinate 199,789 downwards.
GTGCGGCCGACAAGGTCGCACGACTGGCGGGTGAGGGGTGGGCCGCCAACCGGCTGGCTCTCGACGCCGGGGGGGCGAGCGTCCTGCCGCTCACCTGACACAGCGGCCGGGGGCGGGCCCCGGGCCTGGGAAATTCGATGTGCCGGTCTTGGAGAGGGGGAATGTTTGTTGGATCCGGTAGTGTTAACCTCAAGTCTGCACGTGCAGCCTCTTGGATGTATTCGGAGGCGCAGTGCTCAGTGTCCCCATCCGGGACCACCCTTCTTCCGGGAGCCTCCCCCACTGCCTGAGCAGCCTGCCTGAGCAGTAGCGAGCACGCTCCGGAATCGGCGTGGCGGATCCCAGTGAGCCTCCCGTCCCGCCGGAACCAAGAAATTTCTCTCCGCCGTACCCGGCGGACCACCGCCCCGGCCCGGTCCGCACGAGAAGGACCACAGCCGGACAGCACAACCGGTCGCCGAGCCAGACAGGCCGACGCCCGCTCCAGGGAAGGACCCTTCGTGAGCGACACCACCGATCTGATGGGCGTGAACGCCTCCGGCACCTCCGACAGCGGTGTCGGCAACGCCGACGCGCCCGCTACGGACGCTCCCGCCGCGCCTGCCACCGGTGCTGCCACTGGCACTGCCCCGCGGCGACGCCGCTCGGGCACCGGCCTTGACGCCATGGTCCTGGCCGAGCTGCAGCAGCTCGCCTCGAGCCTTGGCATCAAGGGCACCGCGCGGATGCGCAAAGGCCAGCTGATCGAGGTCATCAAGGAGAAGCAGGCCGCGGGCTCCAGCGGAGCCCAGGGCACCGAGGCCGCCCCGTCCGCAGCGGAGGGGGCGACCAAGCCGAAGCGCCGAGCCACATCCAAGGCCCGTACGGGCGAGGGCGGCGGCGACGCCGCCGCGGACAAGGCCAATGGCGCCGGCAAGGCGGCGGACGCCGAGAAGGCCGACAAGGCCGACAAGGCCGTCGCGCAGCAGCAGATTGACATCCCGGGCCAGCCCGGTGAACCCGCCGCCGACGAGCAGCCGGCCGGTGAGCGCCGACGCCGTCGGGCGACCTCGCCGACAGCCACCCCCGCCGAGTCCGGTGGCACGGCCACCGCCGTCGAGACCAAGACGGAGACCCGGGCCGACGTGGCCGGCTCCGCCAGGTCGGAGACCAAGGCCGACGCGAAGGCCGAGGCCGCCGTGGAGACCGCCGAGGGCAAGGGCGCCAAGGGCGGCGACCGCCAGGAGCGCGGCCAGAAGGGCGACCGCCGGGAGCGCGGCCAGCGTGACCGCGGTGACCGCGGTGACCGCGGTGACCGCCGCGGCGGCAAGGGCGACGACGGCCAGCAGGGCGGCGGTCGCCAGCAGCGCGACGGGCGCGGCCAGGGCCAGCAGCGCGCCGAGGAGGCCGACGACGACTTCGAGGGCGGGCGCCGTGGACGCCGCGGCCGCTACCGCGACCGCCGTGGCCGCCGTGGCCGCGAGGACTTCGGCAATGAGCCGCAGGTCGCCGAGGACGATGTCCTGATCCCGGTCGCGGGCATCCTCGACATCCTCGACAACTACGCGTTCATCCGGACCTCCGGCTACCTGCCGGGCCCGAACGATGTGTACGTCTCGCTCGCGCAGGTCCGTAAGAACGGTCTGCGCAAGGGTGACCATGTCACCGGTGCGGTCCGCCAGCCGCGCGAGGGGGAGCGCCGCGAGAAGTTCAACGCGCTGGTCCGCCTCGACTCGGTCAACGGCATGGCGCCCGAAACCGGGCGCGGGCGGCCGGAGTTCGGCAAGCTGACGCCGCTTTACCCGCAGGACCGGCTGCGTCTGGAGACTGAGGCCGGCGGCCTCACGACCCGGATCATCGACCTGGTCGCGCCGATCGGCAAGGGCCAGCGCGGTCTGATCGTGGCCCCGCCGAAGACCGGTAAGACCATGATCATGCAGGCGGTCGCCAACGCGATCACCCGCAACAGCCCCGAGTGCCATCTGATGGTCGTCCTCGTCGACGAGCGTCCGGAAGAGGTCACCGACATGCAGCGGTCGGTCAAGGGCGAGGTCATCTCCTCGACCTTCGACCGTCCGGCCGAGGACCACACCACCGTCGCCGAGCTGGCGATCGAGCGGGCCAAGCGCCTGGTCGAGCTGGGTCATGACGTGGTCGTGCTGCTGGACTCGATCACCCGTCTGGGCCGCGCCTACAACCTGGCGGCGCCCGCCTCCGGCCGCATCCTGTCCGGTGGTGTCGACTCGACCGCGCTCTACCCGCCGAAGAAGTTCTTCGGTGCGGCGCGCAACATCGAGGACGGCGGCTCGCTGACCATCCTGGCCACCGCGCTGGTCGAGACCGGCTCGCGGATGGACGAGGTGATCTTCGAGGAGTTCAAGGGCACCGGCAACATGGAGCTCAAGCTCGACCGGAAGCTCGCGGACAAGCGCATCTTCCCGGCGGTGGACGTCGACCCGTCGAGCACCCGTAAGGAAGAGATCCTGCTGGCTCCCGAGGAGCTGAGCATCGTCTGGAAGCTGCGCCGGGTGCTGCACGCGCTCGACTCGCAGCAGGCGATCGAGCTGCTGCTGGACAAGATGAAGCAGACGAAGTCGAACGCCGAGTTCCTGATGCAGATCGCCAAGACCACGCCCACTCCGGGCAACGGCGACTGAATCGGACACGTTCCGTAGCCGAAGGGCCTCCCCGCCGTGGTGGGGAGGCCCTTCGGCATGAAATCGGCATGAGATCTGAACCACAGCGGCCGGATCCGTCACGGACCGGCCGCTGTGCCGTTATCGCGCGCGAAAGTGCTGGTCAGAGCATTAAGGGGGACGAAGGGGACGAACGGCACTGTGGCAGCCCCACAACAAAACCCGACGAACTCGGTGTGCAACCCTGGCGCACGGCCTTCCATCTGTCAGGTCGAGACAACCACGTCGCGCCTGACCGTGACGGCAGGGGGTATCCGGGCACAGACGAGGACTGAGGAGCACATGGCTGAGGACAGCAACATAACGCCGGGCCGCCACCGCGCCCGTGGCGCCGCCACCGGCGGCCGACGCCGCAAGGGGCCCAGCACGCGCCGCAGGGCCGCGCACTATGTGGTGTGGACGCTGGCCGCGGTGGTGGTGCTCGGCGGAGCCGGCCTCGGCTATCTCTACTTCAAGCTCAACGGCAATCTGACCGGCGTCGACGTCAACGCCGCCCTCGGCCCCGACCGCCCCAAGAACGTCGACAACGGCTCGATGGACATCCTCGTCCTCGGCTCCGACTCCCGCGCCGGCAAGAACGCCAAGTACGGCAAGGACGAGGGCACCTCCCGCTCCGACACGGCGATGATCGTCCATGTCTACAAGGGCCACAAGAAGGCCAGCGTGGTCAGCATCCCGCGGGACACCCTCGTCAAGCGCCCCTCCTGCGCCAAGGGCGGCCAGAAGTCCCCCGCCGTGCGGGAGGCCATGTTCAACAGCGCCTACGAAGTCGGCGGCCCGGCCTGCACCGTGAAGACCATCGAGTCCATGACGGGCATACGCATGGACCACTTCCTCGAGGTCGACTTCTCCGGCTTCAAGCAGCTCATCAACGACCTCGGTGGCGTCAACATCACCACCACCTCGCCGATCCACGACCCGAAGAGCCACCTCGACCTGGAGGCGGGCCCGCACACCCTCGACGGCGAGCAGGCCCTCGGCCTGGTGCGGACCCGGCATGGTGTCGGGGACGGCAGCGACCTGGGCCGGATCAAGCTCCAGCAGGCGTTCGTCAAGGCGCTCCTCGAGCAGATCAAGCACGTCGACCTGTTCGGCAACCCGCAGAAGCTGTACAACCTGGCGGACACCTCCACCAAGGCGCTCACCACCGACTCCGACCTGGCCTCGGTGAACAAGCTGAAGGGCTTCGCCGAGAGCCTCAAGGGCATCGGTCCGGGCAACATGAAGATGACGACGCTGCCCGTGCGGTACGACCCCGAGAACCCGGCCCGGGTGCTGCCCATGGAGCGCAAGGCCCATCTGATGTGGACGGCGCTCCGCCACGACCAGACCATCCCGGCCTCGGCCACCAAGGGCTCGGCGGGCGACGCCACCGACGCGGGGAAGGTCGTCAAGTAGGGCCCCGGGGGTCCGGGGAAAGCAGGGCCCCGGGGGCCCGGGCAAAGTAGGGCCCCGGGGGCCCGGGGAATAACCGGGCCCCACCCCCGGTTTTGGGGGATGCGGCCAGTGCTGGCAAACTGGACCGTCGGTCCCGGTTCACGACAGGCAACCCGCCCGTCGACCCGGTGCCCTCCCGAACCTAGGAGATTCCCTTGAAGCGCGACATCCACCCGGAGTACGTCGAGACGCAGGTCAGCTGCACCTGCGGCGCGTCCTTCACCACCCGCAGCACCGTGAGCGGCGGCGCCATCCGCGCCGACATCTGCTCCGAGTGCCACCCGTTCTACACGGGTAAGCAGAAGATCCTCGACACCGGTGGCCGTGTGGCGCGGTTCGAGGCCCGCTTCGGCAAGTCCGCCGGGTCCGCCAAGAAGTAGCGACCCGCACGGCGCCGGTCTTCGGTCGCCCCTTTCCTGGGGCGACCGGACCGGCGTTTTGTCGTCACCGGCCCTACCGGATCCACCCCCGCAGCATCCACGAAGACCACCCAGGGAGCCCCCGATGTTCGAGGCGGTCGAGGAACTGATCGGCGAACACGCCGACCTCGAGAAGCGGCTCGCCGACCCCGCGGTCCACGCCGACCAGCGCGAGGCGAAGCGGCTCAGCAAGCGCTACGCCGAGCTGACCCCGATCATCGGCGCCTACCGCTCGTGGAAGCAGACCGGGGACGACCTGGAGACCGCCCAGGAGCTGGCCCAGGACGATCCCGACTTCGCGGACGAGGTCAAGGAGCTGGAGCTGCGGCGCGAGGCGCTGACCGACCGGCTCCGCCTGCTGCTCGTCCCGCGCGACCCGAGCGACGACAAGGACGTGATCCTGGAGGTCAAGGCGGGCGAGGGCGGCGAGGAGTCGGCCCTGTTCGCGGGCGACCTGCTGCGGATGTATCTGCGGTACGCCGAGCGGATCGGCTGGAAGACCGAGATCATCGACGCCAATGAGTCCGACCTCGGCGGCTACAAGGACGTGCAGGTCGCGGTCAAGGCCAGGGGCACGATCGAGCCCGGCCAGGGCGTCTGGGCCCGGCTGAAGTACGAGGGCGGGGTGCACCGCGTGCAGCGTGTGCCCGCCACCGAGTCGCAGGGCCGTATCCACACCTCCGCTGCCGGTGTGCTGGTCACGCCGGAAGCCGAGGAGGTCGAGGTGGAGATCGGCCCCAACGATCTGCGGATCGACGTCTACCGCTCCTCGGGCCCCGGCGGCCAGTCGGTCAACACCACCGACTCCGCGGTGCGCATCACCCACCTGCCCACGGGCATCGTCGTCTCCTGCCAGAACGAGAAGAGCCAGCTCCAGAACAAGGAGCAGGCGCTGCGCATCCTGCGCTCGCGGCTGCTGGCCGCGGCCCAGGAGGAGGCCGAGCGGGAGGCGTCGGACGCCCGCCGCAGCCAGGTCCGCACCGTTGACCGGTCCGAGCGGATCCGTACGTACAACTTCCCGGAAAACCGCATCTCGGACCACCGGGTCGGCTTCAAGGCGTACAACTTGGACCAGGTGCTCGACGGCGAACTCGACCCGGTCATCCAGGCGTGCGTCGACGCCGACGCGGCCGCCAAGCTCGCGGCCGCGCAGTAAGCACGCGCCAGGAAAGCTGACGTGCCCTTGTCCGGACCGGCTGGAGGAATTCAGTGAATGTGCTGCTCGCCGAGGTGGCCCAGGCCACTCAGCGGCTGGCCGACGCGGGCGTGCCCTCTCCGCGCTTCGACGCGGAGGAGCTCGCCGCCTTTGTGCACGGCGTCAAGCGGGGAGAGCTGCACGGCGTCGCCGACGCCGACTTCGACGCCCGCTACTGGGAGGCGGTCGCCCGCCGCGAGGCCCGCGAGCCCCTGCAGCACATCACCGGCCGTGCCTTCTTCCGCTATCTGGAGCTCCAGGTCGGACCGGGGGTCTTCGTGCCCCGGCCGGAGACCGAGTCGGTGGTGGGCTGGGCCATAGACGCGGTCCGCGCCATGGATGTCGTCGAACCGCTCATCGTCGATCTGTGCACCGGCTCCGGGGCCATCGCCCTGGCCCTCGCGCAGGAGGTGCCGCGCTCCCGGGTGCACGCGGTGGAGCTGGACGAGGGCGCCCTGCGCTGGGCCCGCAAGAACGTCGAGGGGTCCCGCGTCGTTCTTCAGCACGGAGACGCGTTGACGGCGCTGCCGGAGCTCGACGGGCAGGTGGACCTCGTCATCAGCAACCCGCCGTACATCCCGCTGACCGAGTGGGAGTACGTCGCGCCGGAGGCCCGCGACCACGACCCCCAGCTCGCGCTCTTCTCCGGTGAGGACGGCCTCGATGTGATCCGCGGCCTTGAGCGCACCGCCCACCGGCTGCTGCGCCCGGGGGGCGTGGTGGTCATCGAACACGCAGACACCCAGGGCGGCCAGGTGCCGTGGATCTTCACGGAGGAGCGTGGCTGGGCGGACGCCGCCGACCACCCCGACCTGAACAAACGGCCCCGGTTCGCCACCGCGCGGAAGGCCATGCCGTGACGGCGGCACCGCACCACACATTGGCCACGTACGAGGAGGTCCGTTAAATGGCACGGCGATACGACTGCGGGGACGCGACCGACCGCAAGACCGGCCTGCGCGAGGCCGCCTCCGCCGTCCGCCGCGGCGAACTGGTCGTGCTGCCCACCGACACTGTCTACGGGATCGGTGCGGACGCCTTCAACGCCGAGGCGGTCGGCGACCTGCTGGAGGCCAAGGGCCGCGGCCGGAACATGCCGACCCCTGTCCTCGTCGGCTCCCCGAACACTCTGCACGGCCTGGTCACCGACTTCTCCGAGCAGGCGTGGGAGCTCGTCGACGCCTTCTGGCCGGGCGCGCTCACCCTCGTCACCCGCCACCAGCCGTCGCTCACCTGGGACCTCGGGGAGACCCGGGGCACCGTCGCGGTGCGGATGCCGCTGCACCCGGTCGCGATCGAGCTGCTGACGGACTTCGGCCCGATGGCGGTCTCCAGCGCCAACCTCACCGGACACCCGTCCCCGCAGGACTGCGACGCCGCTCAGGACATGCTCGGCGACTCCGTCTCGGTCTACCTCGACGGCGGGCCGACCCCCGCCGCCGTACCGTCCTCCATCGTCGACGTCACCGGCAAGGTGCCGGTGCTGCTCCGCGCGGGCGCGCTCACCGCCGAGCAGCTCCGCGAGGTCGTACCCGACCTCGAGGTGGCCAATTGACAGCCCCTGAGACGGGGCGTGGCATAGCGGAACACCGGGCGAAGAACGCCGAGATCTCCTTCCGCATCCTCCACGTCAGCACCGGGAACGTCTGCCGCTCGCCGATCACCGAGCGGCTGACCCGGCATGCCCTCACCCACCGCCTCGGAAACGCCCGCACCAGCGGTCTGATCGTGGAGAGCGCCGGCACCTGGGGCCATGAGGGCGCCCCCATGGAGGCGCACGCCGCGACCGTCCTGACCGACCTCGGCGCCGACCCGGCCGGCTTCATCGGCCGTGAGCTGCTGGACGAGCACGTCATCCGCGCCGACCTCGTGCTGACCGCGACGCGTGACCACCGCGCCCAGGTCATCTCGATGGGCCACTCGGCGGGACTGCGCACCTTCACCCTCAAGGAGTTCACCCGGCTGGTACGGGCCATAGACCCCGCGACGCTGCCCGATCCGGAGGAGGCGGGCGGCGTGGTCGAGCGCGCCCGCGCCCTGGTGCGGGCGGCGGCCGCGCTGCGCGGCTGGCTCCTGGCGCCCAACGAGGAGGCGGACGAGGTGCACGACCCGTACGGGGCGCCCATCACCTTCTTCCGCTCCATCGGGGACGAGATCAACCAGGCTCTGGACCCGGTCGTGACGGCGCTGACGGGGGTCCCCGCCCCGGCGTAGCCCCGGCGTGGCCCCGGCGTGTCCCCCTGGTGACCCCGAGCCCCGGCAGGGATCCCACGGCGCGCGGAGACGGCGTCCCGGGCCTACCTTGGGGGTGACAAACCCGATGACCTGACCCCTCCCAAGGCTGTGAGCATGCCATGGCCGTCATCCCCTGGGGCCCCGATTTCGACGCGCTCGCCCGTCAGGACCCCGAGCTCGCGGGCATCATCCTGAGCGAGGCCGAGCGCGTCTCCAGCGGGCTCCAGCTGATCGCCGCGGAGAACTTCACCTCGCCGGCCGTGCTGGCGGCGCTGGCCTCGCCGCTGGCCAACAAGTACGCCGAGGGCTATCCCGGCGCCCGCCACCACGGCGGCTGCGAGCTGGTGGACATCGCCGAGCGGGTGGCCATGGACCGGGCGAAGGCCCTGTTCGGCGCCGAGCACGCCAATGTGCAGCCGCACTCGGGCTCTTCGGCGGTGCTCGCCGCGTACGCCGCGCTGCTGCGGCCCGGCGACACCGTGCTGGCGATGGCGCTGCCGCACGGCGGCCATCTCACCCATGGCTCCCGGTCCAACTTCTCCGGCCGCTGGTTCGAGTTCATCGGCTACGGCGTCGATCCGGCCACCGGACTGATCGACTACGACGAGGTGCTGGGTCTGGCGCGCGCGCACCGGCCCAAGGCGATCGTGTGCGGTTCGATCTCCTACCCCCGCCATCTCGACTACGCCACCTTCCGCGCCATCGCGGACGAGGTGAACGCCTCCCTCATCGCCGACGCCGCACACCCCATCGGCCTGGTGGCAGGGAAGGCCGCGCCGAACCCGGTGCCGTACGCCGACGTGGTGTGCGCGACCACGCACAAGGTGCTGCGGGGACCGCGCGGCGGGATGCTGCTGTGCGGCGCGGAGCTCGCCGAACGGATCGACCGGGCGGTGTTCCCGTTCACCCAGGGCGGTGCCCAGATGAACTCGGTCGCCGCCAAGGCCGTCGCCTTCGCCGAAGCCGCGGTGCCCGCCTTCACCGCCTACGCCCAGCGGGTGGTCGCCAACGGCCGGGCGCTCGCCGACGCCCTGGCCCAGGAGGGGCTGGCGGTCGTCACCGGGGGCACCGACACCCACATGGTCACCGCGGACGTCACCCCGCTGGGCCTGGACGCACCGACCGCCCGCGCCCGCTGCGCCGCCGCCGGGATCGTGCTCGACATCTGCGCGCTGGCCTCCGCCACCGAGCCGGGCGGCTGCGTCAAGGGGCTGCGGCTGGGCACCGCGGCCGTGACGACGCAGGGGATGGGGGAGGGCGAGATGGCGCGGATCGGCGCGCTGATCGCCATCGCGCTGCGCGAGGAGGAGACGGCGCCACGGATGCGGGGCGTGCGCGCGGAGGTCAAGGAGCTGGCGGCCGGTTTTCCCCCGTATCCGGCATAGCGGGGCGGGTGAGGATTCGGCACCGCTTTGGTGAGGACCCGGGCCTCCCGAGGACATCGCAGGTGCGAGGAGGCGTCTGTGGGGCACCCCACGCCGCCCCCGTCCCGGGCACATCGGGAACCGGAGCAGGCTAGGGTGAGGTCTTCTAGGGTGTGGCCCTGATCTGCCCTCGCGATCTTCTGGGGAATAGGTGCGTGAATACCTACTGACTCTGTGCATCACGGCCGCGGTGACCTATCTGCTGACCGGGCCCGTGCGGAAGTTCGCGGTCGCGGCCGGCGCGATGCCGGAGATCCGTGCCCGTGATGTGCACCGTGAGCCCACACCGCGACTCGGTGGCATCGCGATGTTCGGCGGGTTGTGCGCCGGACTGCTGGTCGCCGCGCACCTCAGCAACCTCAAGGACGTCTTCGAGCTCTCCAACGAGCCGCGGGCGCTGCTGTCCGGTGCCGGGCTGATCTGGCTGCTCGGGGTGCTGGACGACAAGTGGGGCGTGGACGCGCTGATCAAGCTCGGCGGCCAGATGATCGCCGCGGGTGTCATGGTGCTGCAGGGTCTGACCATCCTGTGGCTGCCGGTGCCCGGTGTGGGACCGGTCTCCCTCACGCCCTGGCAGGGCACGCTGCTCACGGTCGCCCTGGTCGTGATCACCATCAACGCGGTCAACTTCGTCGACGGTCTGGACGGTCTGGCGTCGGGCATGGTGTGCATCGCCGCCGCCGCGTTCTTCATGTACGCGTACCGCATCTGGTACGGCTACGGCCTGGAGGCCGCCGCCCCCGCGACCCTGTTCGCCGCCATCCTCATGGGCATGTGCGTGGGCTTCCTGCCGCACAACATCCACCCGGCGCGGATCTTCATGGGCGACTCGGGCTCGATGCTCATCGGGCTGGTGCTCGCGGCGGGCGCCATCTCCATCACCGGCCAGGTGGACCCGGACGCGATGAAGCTGTTCTTCCACGGGTCCAAGACCGCCGCGGTGCACGCCACCGTCCCGGTCTACATCCCGCTGCTGCTGCCGCTCACCGTCATCGCGGTGCCCTTCGCCGATCTGGTGCTGGCCATCGTCCGGCGCACCTGGCGGGGCCAGTCGCCGTTCGCGGCGGACCGCGGCCATCTGCACCACCGGCTGCTGGAGATCGGCCACTCGCACAGCCGGGCCGTCATGATCATGTACTTCTGGTCGGCGCTGATCGCCTTCGGCGCGGTGGCGTACTCGGTGAACACCGCCGGCGTGTGGTTCATCCTCGCGATCGTCGCGCTCAGCGCGGTGGGCCTGGTGCTGTTGCTGCTGCCCCGCTTCACTCCGCGGGTGCCGATCTGGGCGGAGGCGTTCGTACCGCCGCGCTACCGGCGGCGCGGCGGGCGGGCCGGTGCGGTGGCCGAGCGGATCGCGGAGCCGGAGGTGCCCGGGCAGCCCGCCCCGGAGACCATCGCACCCGAGGTGATGACGCCGCCGCCCGGGCTGAACGGGGCCACCGCGATCGGCGACCGGTCCGGCCTCGCCCACCGGCGGAGGATCGGAACCTCCCGATAACCACGTGTCCGGTCACGCTCAAGGAGTCAACTCCCTACACGTTCCATAACTCTTGTGTGTGACGTCGAGCACACAAGACGGGTAAAGACCTCATCAAATAGTTTGTGATACCGTTCACTAAACCCGGTGCACAGGCTGAGGGGCCGTAGCTGCGACGGCCACCGTCGCGTGGTTTCCCTCATTCCCGGGGATACGCTCGTCCACGACGAATCGTTGCTTCCGACACTTGCCGGAGAAACCCTTCATGCAGTCCAACGACGCCAGAACGCTGCTGAGTTGCGCAGTGCCCACCGCCGTGGTCGGGGTGGTCGCCGTCGCTGTCAGTTCTGTGCTCGCCGGTGGAAAGGGTGCGATCGGGGCCGCTTTCGGGGCGATTCTGGTGGCCGCACTCATGGCGGTCGACCTGATCATCCTGGAGCGCACCGCCAAGCATCTGCCGCAGCTGTTCCAGATGATGGGGCTCGCGCTCTACATGGTGCAGTTCCTGCTGGTCGCCGTGGTGCTGGCCGTCTTCAAGGACACCACCCTGTTCAACACCAGGGCATTCGCCTTCTCTCTGCTGGCCGCGACGCTGACGTGGATCGCCGCGCAGACCCGCGCCCATATGAAGGCCAAGATCCTTTATGTGCAGCCGGAAGCCGAGGACGAACGTAAGCCCGAGGGGGCGAAGAAGGGTACGCCCGCCGGGTCTCCGTCGTGATCAGTAGGGCCGGTATAAGGGGACATCCGCTCACCTGCTATCGTCCGGTGCCATCTGAGGCACAGCAGGCGCAGGTAGCTGAACCCCCGGGTTCCACGGGATGGAATCGGCGGCCCAGGCAGCTGATGCCCTACCCGACCCTCGGCCACGCGCCGACGATTCACGCCCATATCCGTATGACCAGTCCAGTGCCGCTCCGTGGCCGTGCGCCGCGCCGACACAACGAGGTTGCCGTACCCATGCGCCACGCTGAAGGAGCTCGCGGTGAGTCCTGACCAGACGCTCGCCTTCGAGACCGATTGCCACATCTTCAACGGGTGCGGCTTTCCGGCCCCGGGGCTCCATTCGTTCACGTTCGAGCCGATCGCCACGATCGGCGGCTTCGAGATCAACAAGCCAATCCTCCTGGCTCTCCTGGGCTCCGTGGTCGTCGTGGTCTTCTTCTGGGCCGCCTTCGGGAAGGCCAAGGTCGTCCCCGGAAAGCTGCAGCTGGTCGGCGAGGCGGGCTACGACTTCGTACGCCGCGGCATCGTCTACGAGGCGCTGGGCAAGAAGGAGGGCGACAAGTACGTCCCCCTCATGGTCTCGCTGTTCTTCTTCGTGTGGATCATGAACCTGTGGTCGGTCGTACCGCTGGCCCAGTTCCCGGCGACGTCGATCATCGCCTTCCCCGCGGGGCTCGCCGCGGTCGTCTACGTCCTGTGGGTGAGCCTCACCTTCAAGAAGCACGGCTTTGTCGGCGGCTGGAAGAACATCACCGGCTACGACAAGTCGCTCGGCCCGGTGCTGCCGCTGGTGATGTTCCTGGAGACGTTGTCCAACCTCCTCATCCGGCCGTTCACCCACGCCGTCCGGCTCTTCGCGAACATGTTCGCGGGCCACGTCCTGTTGCTGATCTTCACGATCGCCAGCTGGTACCTGCTGAACGGCGTCGGCATCGCGTACGCCAGCGTCTCGTTCGTGATGGTCATCCTGCTGACCATGTTCGAGCTGTTCATCCAGGCCCTTCAGGCCTACGTCTTCGTCCTGCTGGCCTGCGCCTACATCCAGGGCGCTCTCGCCGAGCACCACTGACAAGCCAGCCAGCCCAGACCCCAATGTGTCCGGTGGCCAACCCCCGCCGGTCCGTGAAAGAGAAGGAAGAAACGGCATGTCCGCTCTCCAGACCCTCGCCGCAGACGCTGTCCAGATCAAGGGCAACCTCGGCTCGATCGGCTACGGCCTCGCGGCCATCGGCCCCGGCGTCGGCGTCGGCATCATCTTCGGTAACGGCACCCAGGCGCTCGCCCGCCAGCCCGAGGCGGCCGGTCTGATCCGCGCCAACCAGATCCTCGGCTTCGTCCTCTGTGAGGCGCTGGCCCTGATCGGTCTGGTCATGCCGTTCGTCTACCCCTACAAGTGACGTCGGCGTAGCGCGAGTCGTTTTCGACGAAAGGCAATGATGTGAAAGCCCTGACACAGCTGGCGGCCGAGGAGCAGAACCCCCTCCTCCCCGAGTGGCCGGAAGTTGTCATCGGCCTCATCGCCTTCGCCATCGTTTTCTTCTTCTTCGCCAAGAAGCTCCTCCCGAACATCAACCGTGTTCTGGAGGAGCGTCGCAAGGCGATCGAAGGCGGCATGGAGAAGGCCGAGGCCACCCAGGCCGAGGCCCAGCAGGTCCTCGAGGACTACCGCGCCCAGCTCGCCGACGCCCGTCACGAGGCCGCGCGACTGCGCCAGGAGGCGCAGGAGCAGGGTGCCGCACTGATCGCCGAGATGCGTGCGGAAGGCCAGCGGCAGCGTGAGGAGATCATCGCCGCCGGTCACGCCCAGATCGAGGCCGACCGGAAGCAGGCCGCTCAGGCGCTGCGCCAGGACGTGGGCAAGCTCGCCACCGACCTGGCCGGCAAGCTGGTCGGCGAGTCCCTTGAGGACGTCGCCCGGCAGAGCCGCACCATCGACCGGTTCCTCGACGAGCTCGAGGCCAAGGCGGCCGACGGCTCGAAGGCCGAGGCCGGCCGATGATCGGAGCGAGCCGGGAGGCACTGGCAGCCGCGCGTGAGCGCCTCGACGCCCTGACGGACAACACCTCCGTCGACGCGACGAAGCTCGCCGAAGAGCTGGCCGCCGTCACCGCGCTGCTCGACCGCGAGGTCTCGCTGCGCCGGGTCCTCACCGACCCGGCGCAGCCCGGCGAGGCCAAGGCCGAGCTGGCCGGGCGTCTGCTGCGCGGGCAGGTCGGCGGCGAGACCATCGACCTGGTCTCCGGCATGGTCCGCTCCCGCTGGTCGCGCTCGCGCGACCTCGTGGACGCGATCGAGGAGCTGGCGGACACCGCGGACCTGGTGGCGGCCCTGCGGGCCGGCACTCTGGACGATGTCGAGGACGAGCTGTTCCGGTTCGGCCGGATCGTCTCCTCCTCGACCGAGCTGCGCGCCGCGCTGACCGACCGGGCCGCGAGGTCGGCGGCCAAGGCCGCGCTGGTGCGCGAGCTGCTGGGCGGCCGGGCCGACGCGGTGACCGTGCGGCTCGTCGTGCGCCTTGTGACACATCCGCGGGGACGTAGCCTGGAGGCGGGGCTCGACGCCCTCACCAAGCTCGCCGCGGCGCGCCGGGACCGTATGGTCGCGGTCGTGACCTCGGCGGTGCCGCTCAGTGACCAGCAGAAGCAGCGTCTCGGCGCGGCACTGGCGAAGCTGTACGGCCGCAAGATGCACCTCAACCTCGATGTGGACCCCGAGGTCCTCGGCGGGGTCATGGTGCGCATCGGCGACGAGGTCATCAACGGGACCGTCGCGGATCGCCTCGACGAGGCGGCCCGGCGAATCGCCGGCTGACCAGCCACCAACTCAACAAGCATACAAGCGGCCCGAGTTGGGCCGTAGTCAGACACTTCGGGCCCAACAAGGAGAGCAGGGAACCCAGATGGCGGAGCTCACGATCCGGCCGGAGGAGATCCGGGACGCACTGGAGAACTTTGTCCAGGCGTACAAGCCGGACGCGGCCTCGCGCGAGGAGGTCGGTACGGTCAGCGTTGCCGGCGACGGCATCGCGAAGGTCGAGGGTCTTCCCTCGGCCATGGCGAACGAGCTGCTGAAGTTCGAGGACGGCACCCTCGGCCTCGCCCTCAACCTCGAGGAGCGCGAGATTGGTGCCGTTGTCCTCGGTGAGTTCAGCGGCATCGAGGAGGGCCAGCCGGTGCAGCGCACCGGTGAGGTTCTTTCGGTCGCCGTCGGCGAGGGCTACCTCGGCCGCGTCGTCGACCCGCTGGGCACCCCGATCGACGGCCTCGGCGAGATCGAGACCGAGGGGCGGCGCGCCCTCGAGCTGCAGGCCCCCACGGTCATGCAGCGCAAGTCGGTGCACGAGCCGATGGAGACCGGCTACAAGGCCGTCGACGCGATGACCCCGATCGGCCGCGGCCAGCGCCAGCTGATCATCGGCGACCGCCAGACCGGCAAGACCGCGCTGTGCGTCGACACGATCATCAACCAGCGTGACAACTGGCGCTCCGGCGACCCGAAGAAGCAGGTCCGCTGCATCTACGTCGCCATCGGTCAGAAGGGCTCCACCATCGCCGGCGTGCGCGCCGCGCTGGAGGAGGCCGGCGCCCTGGAGTACACGACGATCGTCGCTTCCCCGGCGTCCGACCCGGCGGGCTTCAAGTACCTGGCCCCCTACACCGGCTCGGCCATCGGTCAGCACTGGATGTACCAGGGCAAGCACGTCCTGATCGTCTTCGACGACCTGTCCAAGCAGGCCGACGCCTACCGCGCCGTCTCCCTGCTGCTGCGCCGTCCGCCGGGCCGTGAGGCATACCCGGGCGACGTCTTCTACCTGCACTCCCGGCTGCTGGAGCGCTGCGCCAAGCTCTCCGAGGAGATGGGTGCCGGCTCGATGACCGGTCTGCCGATCGTCGAGACCAAGGCCAACGACGTCTCGGCGTTCATTCCGACCAACGTCATCTCCATCACCGACGGCCAGTGCTTCCTGGAGTCCGACCTGTTCAACGCCGGTCAGCGCCCGGCGCTGAACGTCGGCATCTCGGTCTCCCGAGTCGGTGGCTCCGCCCAGCACAAGGCCATGCGCCAGGTGTCCGGCCGGCTCCGGGTGGACCTCGCCCAGTACCGCGAGCTCGAGGCGTTCGCCGCCTTCGGCTCCGACCTGGACGCGGCCTCCAAGGCATCGCTGGAGCGCGGTGCGCGCATGGTCGAGCTGCTGAAGCAGCCGCAGTACAACCCGTACTCCACCGAGGACGAGATCGTCTCGATCTGGGCGGGCACCAACGGCAAGCTGGACGACGTCCCGGTCGAGGACATCAGCCGCTTCGAGCGCGAGCTGCTCGACTACCTCCACCGTGAGCACAAGGGGCTGCTGACCAGCATCGTCGAGGGCGGCAAGATGTCCGACGACACCATCCAGGCCCTCGGCGAGGCCGTTGACAGCTTCAAGCGGCAGTTCGAGACCTCGGACGGCAAGCTGCTGGGCGAGGGCTGAGCATGGGTGCCCAGCTCCGGGTCTACAAGAGGCGGATCAAGTCCATCTCTGCGACCAAGAAGATCACCAAGGCGATGGAGATGATCGCCGCCTCGCGCGTCGTCAAGGCGCAGCGCCGGGTGGCCGCGTCGACTCCGTACGCCAGTGAGCTCACCCGGGCGGTGGGCGCGGTTGCCACCGGCTCCACCACCCAGCACCCGCTCACCACCGAGGCGGAGAACCCGACGCGGGCCGCGCTGCTGCTCATCACGAGCGACCGCGGTCTGGCCGGCGGCTACTCCTCCAACGTCATCAAGGCGGCCGAGCAGCTCACCGAGCGGCTTGTCGCGCAGGGCAAGGAGGTCGACGCCTACATCGTCGGCCGCAAGGGCGTGGCCTACTACGGCTTCCGTGAGCGCAAGGTCACGGAGTCGTGGTCCGGCTTCACCGACAACCCGACCTACGCGGACGCCAAGAAGGTGGCCGGCCCGCTGATCGAGGCGGTCCTCAAGGACACGGCCGACGGCGGCGTGGACGAGCTCCACATCGTGGCCACCGAGTTCGTCTCGATGCTGACGCAGACGCCGAAGACCGACCGGCTGCTGCCGCTCAGCCTCACAGAGACACCAGCGGCTGAGGCTGACGCCGCGGGGTCGGCGGACGAGCAGGCGAAGAAGGGCGAAATCCTTCCCCTCTTCGAGTTCGAGCCGTCGGCGGAGGAGGTGCTCGACGCGCTGCTGCCGCGGTACGTCGAGTCCCGTATCTACAACGCCCTGCTCCAGGCCGCTGCCTCCAAGCACGCGGCCACCCGGCGGGCGATGAAGTCGGCGACCGACAACGCCGAAGAGCTCATCAAGTCGCTCACGCGACTTGCCAATGCGGCCCGCCAGGCCGACATCACCCAGGAAATCAGCGAGATCGTCGGTGGCGCGAGCGCTCTGGCCGACGCCTCTGCGGGGAGTGACTGACAACTATGACCACCACTGTTGAGCCGACCGCTCCTGGCGGCGTGGCCACCGGCCGCGTCTCGCGGGTCATCGGCCCGGTCGTCGACGTGGAGTTCCCCGTCGACGCGATGCCGGACATCTACAACGCACTGACCGTCGAGGTCTCCGACCCCGCCCGGGCGGGTGAGAAGAAGACCCTGACCCTCGAGGTCGCGCAGCACCTCGGCGAGGGCCTGGTCCGCGCCATCTCCATGGAGCCCACCGACGGCCTGGTCCGCCAGGCCGCGGTGACCAACACCGGCGACGGCATCACCGTGCCCGTCGGCGATGTCACCAAGGGCCGGGTGTTCAACACCCTCGGCAAGATCCTCAACGAGCCCGAGGCCGAGTCCGAGGTCACCGAGCGCTGGCCCATCCACCGCAAGGCGCCGGCGTTCGACCAGCTCGAGTCCAAGACCGAGATGTTCGAGACCGGTCTGAAGGTCGTCGACCTGCTGACCCCGTACGTCAAGGGCGGCAAGATCGGTCTGTTCGGCGGCGCGGGCGTCGGCAAGACCGTCCTCATCCAGGAAATGATCATGCGTGTGGCCAAGCTGCACGAGGGCGTTTCCGTGTTCGCCGGCGTCGGCGAGCGCACCCGTGAGGGCAACGACCTGATCGAGGAGATGGCCGAGTCCGGCGTACTCCCGCAGACCGCGCTGGTCTTCGGCCAGATGGACGAGCCCCCGGGCACCCGTCTGCGCGTGGCCCTGGCCGGTCTGACCATGGCGGAGTACTTCCGCGATGTGCAGAAGCAGGACGTGCTGTTCTTCATCGACAACATCTTCCGCTTCACCCAGGCCGGTTCCGAGGTCTCGACCCTGCTCGGCCGCATGCCCTCCGCGGTGGGCTACCAGCCGAACCTGGCCGACGAGATGGGCATCCTGCAGGAGCGCATCACCTCGACCCGTGGTCACTCGATCACCTCGATGCAGGCGATCTACGTCCCCGCGGACGACCTGACCGACCCGGCCCCGGCGACCACCTTCGCGCACCTCGACGCGACCACGGTGCTCTCCCGGCCGATCTCGGAGAAGGGCATCTACCCGGCGGTGGACCCGCTGGACTCGACGTCCCGGATCCTGGACCCGCGCTACATCTCGCAGCAGCACTACGACTGCGCCATGCGCGTCAAGTCGATCCTGCAGAAGTACAAGGATCTCCAGGACATCATCAACATCCTGGGCATCGACGAGCTCGGCGAGGAGGACAAGCTCACCGTCTTCCGCGCCCGCCGTATCGAGCGCTTCCTGTCGCAGAACACCCACGCGGCGAAGCAGTTCACCGGTCTCGACGGATCGGACGTTCCGCTGGACGAGTCCATCGCCGCGTTCAACGCGATCGCCGACGGTGAGTTCGACCACTTCCCGGAGCAGGCGTTCTTCATGTGCGGTGGTCTGGACGACCTGAAGAAGAAGGCCAAGGAGCTGGGCGTCTCCTGAGCCCCGTAGCTCTGGAGAGGGGTGGGCCCGGTCCCACCCCTCTCCGCACGCCCGTTATTCTTTGACGAAAGCCCTGTCGTACCCGACAGGTGGAGACCCGAGGAGCCACGTTGGCTGCTGAGCTGCACGTCGAGATGGTCGCGGCGGACCGTAGTGTCTGGTCCGGCACGGCCACCTTGGTGATCGCGCGCACCACATCGGGTGACATCGGCGTCATGCCCGGCCACCAGCCGCTGCTCGGTGTGCTGGAGTCCGGCCCGGTGACCATCCGTACGAGCGGTGGCGGAACGGTCGTCGCCGCGGTGCACGGCGGCTTCATCTCGTTCTCGGACGACAAGCTCTCGCTGCTCGCCGAGGTGGCGGAGCTGTCCGACGAGATCGATGTCAAGCGCGCGGAGCGGGCGTTGGAGCGGGCCAAGGCGGAGGCGGACGCCGCCGCCGAGCGGCGCGCCGATGTCCGGCTGCGTGCGGTGGCGGGAGCGCACTGAGCCTGTCACGTACGGTCGAAACCCTCAGCCGCGGACCTCGCTGGAGCTCTCTTCAGCGATCCGCGGCTGAGGCGATGCAGGTGCGGTTTTTCCGGATGACGCGAGGAGGTCGGTGAAGATGGTCCTCGCTCTGCTTGTGAGCGGCGTGGTCGTCGCGCTGGTGGTGGTGGGACTCTTCGTCTTCGGTCTCCGCCGGCGGCTGATCCAGCGGTCCGGCGGAACCTTTGACTGTTCGCTGCGGTGGGGCGCGCCCGGACCGGAGTCCGAGCCGGAGCCCAGCGGCAAGGGGTGGGTGTACGGGGTCGCCCGTTACAACGGTGACCGGATCGAGTGGTTCCGGGTCTTCTCCTACGCGCCGAGGCCCCGCCGTGTCCTGGAGCGCTCACAGATCGAGGTGCTGGAGCGGCGTACGCCCAAGGGCGAGGAGGAGCTCGCGCTGCTCTCCGACGCGGTCGTCCTCGCGTGCCGGCACAGCGGCACCCGGCTGGAGCTCGCGATGAGCGAGGACGCCCTCACCGGATTTCTGGCCTGGCTGGAGGCGGCGCCTCCCGGTCAGCGCGTCAACGTCGCGTAGGGCCCGCGCAGGGCCCTCTCACAGGGCCGTCTCCTCCATGGGGCGGCCGTCCGCTACACCCCCAGCTCCTGGGCCAGCACCGCCGCCTGGACCCTGCTGCGCAGCTCCAGTTTGCCCAGCAGCCGGCTGACGTGGGTCTTCACGGTCGCTTCCGCCATCGACAGCCGTACCGCGATCTGAGCGTTCGACAGCCCCTGGCCGAGACAGCCGAGCACCTCCCGCTCGCGCGGGGTGAGCGTGGCCAGCACCGACGGATCGGCCGCGGCCCCGTCGTGCGCACGGCCGCGGGGCCGGGCGAACTCCGCGATCAGCCTCCGGGTCACCGCCGGGGCGATCAGCCCCTCACCGCGAGCCACGGTGCGCACCGCGTCGATCAGGCCCACCGCGTCGCTGTCCTTGAGCAGAAAGCCGGCCGCCCCGGCGCGCAGCGCCCCGAAGACGTACTCGTCGAGGTCGAAGGTGGTCAGCACCAGCACGTCGGCCAGCTGCTCGTCGACCACCTGACGGGTGGCCGCGACCCCGTCCAGGCGCGGCATCTGCACATCCATGAGCACCAGATCGGGGCGGAGCGAGCGGGCCAGGTCCACCGCCTGCCGGCCGTCCTCGGCCTCGCCGACCACCTCGATGTCGGGGGCCGACCCCAGAATGAGCACGAGCCCCGAGCGCACCGATGCCTGGTCCTCGGCGACGAGCACCCGGATCGGATTCGGTGCGGCGGCGGATGGCTGGGTCACGGCGGCTCCAGGTCGAATGAGCGGTGTCGGGGCGCGGTCATGGCTGAGGTGCTGCGCCCCCGTCCCCGAGCGGCAGCGCGGCCCGGACCCGCCACACCGTGCCCGAGGGGCCGGTGACCGGGCCCGCGTCGAGGGTGCCGCCGAGCAGGCTCACCCGCTCGCGCATCCCGATCAGGCCGGTGCCGGAGCCGGGCGCCCGGGGGACGGGGCCCTCGTCGTACGGGCTGATGACGCCGACCTCCAGCGGGCCGCCCGGGACCTGGGCCAGCGTCACGTCCACCCGGCCGGGCGCGGCATGCTTGAGCGCGTTGGTCAGCGACTCCTGGACGATGCGGTACGCGGCGAGCTCGACCGGGGCGGGCAGCGGGGCGGCGTCGGCGGGCCGTTCGTCGCACAGCACGAACTCCTGGCCGTCACCGGGTGCGGTGGTGGTGCGCGTCTGCTCCAGCAGGGTGTCCAGCGCGTCCAGGGTGGGCGCGGCGGCCGGTGCGTCCTCGTTCCCGGCGTCCCGCAGCAGCCCGATCAGACGGCGCATCTCGGCCAGGCCCCGGACGCTGTTCTCCCGGATCACCCCGAGCGCCCGATCGGTCCCGGCGGGGTCGCCCAGGGAGAGCGCGGCCGTGGAGTGGATCGCGATGGCCGAGAGATGGTTGGCCACCAGGTCATGGAGTTCGCGCGCCATCCGGGCGCGCTCGGCGGTGACCGCTTCCCGGCGGTCCAGCTCGGCCAGCAGCGCCGTCTGCTCGGCGCGCAGCCGCTCGGTGGCCGCCGTGTCCCGATGGCCGCGGATGATCCATCCGGTCCAGGCGGGCGTCAGCACGACGAGTCCGAAGGCCACGCCGATCAGCAGGGATACGGCCGTACGGAAGATCACCACCGGTACGACGGTGGCCACGACCGTCAGATGGACGGTGGCCTGCGGAATGAGGCGGGCCGCCCGGTATGTCCCGTACACCACGGCCGCGTACAGCACATCGGTGAACATCAGCACGGTCGCGATCAGCGAGCCGCTCGCCTGGTCGGCGGCGAGCGCGGCCGTGGCCAGCGGCAGCGCGACCCCGGGTGCGGTTCTGCGCAGCAGCTCGGCGCCCGCCATCACGGTGAGCGGCACCAGCGGCAGAGCGTCCGGCAGGCCGGGGAACCAGTCGTTGCTGACCAGCCCGAGCGCCCACAGCACCACCCCGCCGAGCAGCCCGCCGAGGCTGATCAGCACATCGTCGCGGTGCGGGCGTGGTGGGAGGCGTGGACGCGACGGCATGGCCCCATCCCACCACGCGGCCCGCGCCGGGCGGATCCGCTCCCGGGTGCGCGCGGAGGGGGCCCGCGTACATCGAAGGATGCAGTCCGGTCTCATCGCCGCCGACGACGCGACGGCGCGTGCCGCACGCGACGGTGAGGGGGAGCGAAGGGAGCGATCCGTGATTGTCGCGCTGATCATTGCCTGTGAGGTCGGCTTCTGGGTGCTGCTGGCCGCCGGGCTGGCCCTGCGGTATCCGGCGCGGAAGCCGAAGGCGAGTGTCGTGGTGCTGTTGTGCGAGCCGCTGCTGGAGCTGGTGCTGCTGGTCGTGACCGCGATCGATCTCAAGCACGGGGCCGAGCCGGACTGGAAGCACGGGCTCGCCGCCGTCTACATCGGCTTCTCGGTCGCCCTGGGCCATCAGACGATCAGTTGGGTGGACGCGCGGGTGGCCCACCGGTTCTTCGGCGGGCCGCCGCCGGTCAGGCCGCCGAAGTACGGCATGGCGCGGGCGGCGCACGAGTGGAAGACCGCCGCCCGGTGGGTGCTGGCGGCGGTCATCGCGATGGCGCTGCTGCAGGGGGCGATCTGGTATGTCGGGGAGGACGGGGAGGTCGGCTCGTTGCGGGCTTGGCAGACGAAGATGCTCTTCGCCATCGGCGTCAACGTGGTCATCGCCCTGAGCTACACGCTGTGGCCGAAGCGGGAGCGGGCCGGTTCAGCGGTGCGGTAGGCCGCCGAAGGGCCGGGGCCCGGGACGCTGTCCCCGGCCCCGGCCCTTCGGCGTCGCGTGGCCTCAGCGGTTCTCGCCGGGCACCCACAGTACGTCCCCGACCTCCTTGTTGGCCGAACGGGCCAGGATGAACAGCAGGTCGGAAAGCCGGTTGAGATAGGTGGCGGTGAGCGGGTTCATGGAGTCCGCGAACTCGCCCAGCGCCGCCCAGGTGGAGCGCTCGGCGCGGCGTACCACCGTGCACGCCTGGTGCAGCAGGGCGGCGCCGGGGGTGCCGCCGGGGAGGATGAAGCTGCGCAGCTTGTCGAGATCCGCCAGGAAGCGGTCGCAGTCCGCCTCTAGCTTGTCGACATAGCTCTGTTCGACGCGCAGCGGCGGATGCGCGGGGTTCTCGACCACCGGGGTGGACAGATCCGCGCCCACGTCGAACAGATCGTTCTGGACCCGGCGCAGGACCTCGGTGATCTCGGCGGGCAGCCCGCCCAGCGCGATGGCCACCCCGATCGCGGCGTTCGCCTCGTTCGCGTCGGCATACGCGGCGATCCGGGGATCGGTCTTGGCGGTGCGGCTCATGTCCCCGAGGGCGGTGGTGCCGGTGTCCCCGGTACGCGTATAGATGCGGGTGAGATTGACCATGAGGCCGAGCCTACGCGCCGGGCCTACGCGCCGGCCTGCCGGAAGAGCCGGGCGCCGACGGTGACCGCCACGACCGCCAGACCGGTGGCGACCAGCGAGGCGAGCGCGATCTTCCCGTCCCCGTACTCGCCGACGAACGCGGCCCGTACGCCGTCCACGAGATAGCGGAACGGGACGAAGTGCGAGGCGACATCGAGCCAGTGGGGCCCGAGCGACATCGGCAGGAGGATGCCGGAGAGCAGCATCGCGGGCATGGTGACGGAGTTGATGACCGGCGCGAACTCCTGCGGGGTGGCCGCTCGCATCGCCAGCGCGTAGGAGAGTGAGGCGAGCGAGACGGTGAGCACGCCGACGAAGACGAAGCCGATCGCCACGCCGAGCACGGGCGCACGCAGGCCCATGGCGACGGCGACGACGACCACGACCACCGACTGCAGCAGCAACTGGACGACGTCCTTGAGCACCCGGCCCATGAGCAGCGCCAGCCGGCTGACCGGGGTGACCCGCATCCGCTCGACGACACCCGTGCGCTTCTCCAGGACAAGGCCTATCCCCGCGAACGAGGCGCTGAAGATGCCGAGTTGCATGAGGATGCCGGGGACGATGGTCTGCCAGGAGCTGCCCTCGCCGCCCAGCGGCAGATCCGTGAGCAGCGGGCCGAAGAGGGTCAGGAAGAGCAGCGGCTGGACGAGCCCGAAGATCATGGCCGGCTTGGAGCGCAGCGTCTGCCGGGCGTAGCGGCCGAAGATCAGGGCGGTGTCCGAGATGACATACGGCATGAGGACCCTTTCCGGGGTCAGACGGCGAGCGGGGCGGTGTCGCGCGGGGCGGCGCGGCGCCCGGTGACGGCGATGAAGGTGTCCTGCAAGGTCGCGTCCGGCGAGCCGCCGTACTCGGCCTTGAGCGCGGCGGAGGTGCCCTCGGCGACCACTTCGCCCCGGTCGACGATGACGAGCCGGTCGGAGAGGGCGTCCGCCTCGTCGAGGTAGTGGGTGGTCAGAAAGACCGTCATGCCGTGCTCGGAGCGCAGCCGGCGGATCAGCTCCCACAGCTCGGCGCGGCTGCCGGGGTCGAGCCCGGTGGTCGGCTCGTCCAGGAAGAGGATCTCGGGCCGGTGGGTCAGGCCGAGGGCGATGTCCAGCCGTCGGCGCTGTCCGCCGGAGAGCGCGGCGCACGGCCGGTCCAGCAGCTCGGTGAGGTCCAGTTCCCCGGCCAGCTCCTCGGCGCGGGCAAGGGCCTCGACCCTGGTCAGCCGGTAGAGCCGCCCCTGGGTGACCAGCTCCTCCCGGACGGGGACGGCCGGGTCGACCCCGCTGGACTGGGCCACGTAACCGATCTTGCGCCGTACCCCCGCCGGGTCGCGGGCGAGGTCGCGTCCGGCCACGGTGGCGGTGCCGCCGGTGGGTGGGAGCAGCGTGGTGAGCATGCGCAGCGTGGTGGTCTTGCCCGCGCCATTGGGCCCCAGGAAGCCCAGGATCTCCCCTCGTTCGACGGTCAGGTCGATGCCGCGCACGGCCTCCACCGGACCGCGCTTGGTCTCAAAGGTGCGGGCGAGCCCGCTCGTCGTGATGACTGCCATGACCCCAGAAAAGCAGAGCAACCCCAAAAGTGCAATGTCCCCAAAATTTCATTGGACCCACCGAAGTTACGATGTGAGGTATGGCAGAGGGACTCAGGGAGCGGAAGAAGCGGCAGACCAGGCAGCACATCTCGGATGTGGCGACCGGGCTGTTCCTGGAGCGCGGCTTCGAGGCGGTCACCATCGCCGAGATCGCCGAGGCGGCCGAGGTGTCCGTCAACACGGTCTACAACTACTTCCCGGCCAAGGAGGATCTCTTCTTCGACCGGCAGGAGGAGATGGTCGGCCGGCTGCCGCGGGTCATCGCGGAGCGCCCGCCGGGGAAGTCCGCGGCCGAGGCCGTCCTGTGCGAGCTGCGCACCTCCATCGAGGAGGGGCGATATGAGGCGCTCAACCCCGAGTTCGCCAGGTTCATGGCGGTCATCCAGAACTCCCAGGCCCTGACCGTCCGGGTCATGACCATGCACGAGCTGACCTGTCGCGCCGTCGCCGACACCCTGAGCGGGGAGACCGGCGCCGCGCCCGACGACCCCGAGCCGGTGCTGATCGCCAGCCAGCTCTCCTGGGTGAACAGCGTGACGTTCAACAGCGTGCAGCGGCTCGTCGCGGCCGGCGGCGACCCCGTGGACGTGGCACGGCAGGTGCTCCAGAGGCTGGAGGTGGTCAAGTCACTGCTGGGAGAGCGAACGCTCAATTATGCGGTGAAGAACACACCGTGACGCGCCTTGTGGGGGCTGCCGGGAGGGGTGAACGGGCGTTAAGGTCCGGCACATCAACGTCTCGCCATTTCGAAGGGTGTGTGTCGTGGCCAAGAAGCTCGCGGTCATCGGAGCCGGACTCATGGGGTCCGGTATCGCGCAGGTGTCGGCCCAGGCGGGCTGGGACGTCATCCTGCGCGATGTGACCGACGATGCGCTGCGGCGCGGCACGGACGGAATCCGGGCCTCGTACGAGAAGTTCGTGGCCAAGGGCAAGCTGGCGGCGGAGGACGCCGAGCGGGCGCTGAAGCGCATCGCCACCACCACCGACCTCGACGCCGTCGCCGACGCGGATGTCGTGGTGGAGGCCGTCTTCGAGAAGATCGAGGTCAAGCGGGAGATCTTCCGTACCCTCGACGGGCTGGTGAAGGACGACGCGATCCTCGCCTCCAACACCTCCGCGATCCCGATCACCAAGATCGCGTCGGCCACCCAGCGTCCCGAGAAGGTCGTCGGCACGCACTTCTTCTCGCCCGTCCCGATGATGCAGCTGTGCGAGCTCGTCCGCGGCTACAAGACCAGCGATGAAACGCTGGCCGCGGCCCGGGAGTTCGCGGAGGGCATCGGCAAGACCTGTATCGTCGTCAACCGCGACGTCGCGGGCTTCGTCACCACCCGGCTCATCTCGGCACTCGTCGTGGAGGCGACGAAGCTGTACGAGTCCGGGGTCGCCACCGCCGAGGACATCGACACCGCCTGCAGGCTGGGCTTCGGCCATGCGATGGGGCCCCTCGCGACGGCGGACCTGACCGGCGTGGACATCCTGCTGCACGCCACCGACAACATCTACACCGAGTCTCAGGACGAGAAGTTCGCGCCGCCGGAGATCATGCGTCGAATGGTCGACGCGGGTGACATCGGCCGCAAGAGCGGCACGGGCTTCTACCGCTACTGAGGGCTCCGGCGCCGCGCCAGGCCCACAAGCTCACCCTCGCGGGTGAATTCGGTATCGGTTCGCTTACAAGCGGCAACTTCGCCGCGTGAGAGACAGTCAGTTCTGTAGACAGAATGGCGCATTGACGACACCGACGCACCGCAGGGGAGCGCATATGCACATCAAGGGCGACCACGCCGAGCTGGTCGTCGGGGGCCGACTGGACGTCCGAAGCGCGGCGGACGCCCGTACGGCCCTGCACACCGCCGTCGACGCCGGCGGCGGGGATCTCGTACTCGACCTCACCGAGCTCGACTCCTGGGACGCCACCGGACTCGGGGTGATCATGGGGGCGCACCGCCGGGCGGGCCGGGCCGGCCGGCGGCTCGTACTGCGCGGAGTGCCACCGCAGATGCAGCGGCTGCTGGTGGCCACCCGGCTGCACCGCATCCTGGCCATCGAAGGCGGGCTCGAAGCGGAGTCACTGCCCCGGGTCTGAGCCCGTACCTCCCTGGGGACCGGAGCAGGACACCGGGGTGGCGCGCCCCCGCCCGGGGGCAGTGGATACTGTGTCGAGATCTGGAGTCCGGTGCGCGGCCGGACATATCCCTACGGCGGCACCGGACCGGAAGCGCGGAGAGGCCGGGGAGCCATACAGCACGCCACGCACCTGGGGGGTCAAGGGCCATGGAGCAGCAGGACCGGGGACCGGAGGAGTACGGTCACGACGACGCGAGCCCTCGTCCCGCCGATGAGGCATCCGGGTCGCGGTCCTCGCAGCCGCCGCGGCCCGCGCTGGATCCGCTCGCGCCCCCCGACGGTGATCCGCGGTCCGGGCCCGCCCGCACCGCCCGGATCGTCGCCGGTGACCATCTCCTGACGATCAACCCCGTCGACGGCAGCGAGATAGAACCCTGCCCGCCCGGGGAGCGCCCCGCCCGGCCCGAGCGCCACGGCCCCGAAGAGCGCGCCGAACTGCGCCGCGCCGCCGCCGCGCCCCGCCCGTCCGGCACCGTCGTGCCCGAGCTGCCCATGCTGGAGCGCGACGAGGACCGGGAGCGGCTGGCCCGACTGCTCGCCCGCGGCCGCTCGGTACGGGTCACCGGGCCCTCCGGCGCGGGGCGCAGCGTACTGCTGGAGGCCGTCGCCGCCGACTGCGAGCGGCTCGCGCCCGACGGCGTCGTACGGCTCTCCGGCTACCACCGCACCCCCACCGACCTCCTCCACGACCTGTACGCCGCCGTCTTTGACGCACCGCTCCACCGGCCCGACCGGGCCGAACTGCTGGAGGCGGTCCAGGAGATCGGCGCGGTCGTCGTCCTCGACGACCTCGAGTTCGGCGGCACCGCGCTCGACGAGTTCCTCGACGCCACCCCCGAATGCGCCTTCCTGATCTCCGCCACCCCCGACGTCCCGGCGCCCTCCGCCGACTCCCACCTCGAAGAGGTCTTCCTCTCCGGCCTCTCCCGCACGGCCGGTCTGGAACTGCTGGAGCGGGCCGTACGGCGCCCCCTGACGGAGGACGAGGCGAGCTGGGCCGCGGATCTGTCGTTCGAATCCGAGGGCCTGCCGCTGCGCTTCGTCCAGGCGGGCGCGCTGCTGCGGCAGCGGGACGCGCTACGCGAGGACGCCACCGGCCCCACCGGCGAGGTGCCGCTGCCCTCGCTCGCCGAGGCGGCCGCCCCCGCCGCGCTGCTCGCCCGGCGGCTGGGCGAAGCGGCCCGCGGCGCCCTGCGGTTCGCGGTCGCGCTCGGCGGCGAATGCCCGCACCAGGCCCATCTGCCCGCACTCGCCGGGGACACCCACGCGGACGCGGCGCTCGGCGAGCTGCTCGGCTGCGGCCTCGTCACCGCCGTCGGCTCGCACTACCGGCTGGCGGCCGGAGTGGCGGCGCACCTCGCGGAGGAGGGCTACGGGGACGAGAGCGCCGGGCGCGCCCACGCCGTCGCCCAGCACTACGTCTGGTGGGCCGGCCACCCCTCGGTGGCCCCCGAGCGCGTGGTCGCCGAGGCCGACGCGATCCTCGCCGCGATGACCGCCCTCGTCGCCGGCCGTGAGGCCGCCCACGCCGACACCGCCGTGCTCCTCGCCCGCGCCGCCGCGCCCGCCTTCGCCGCCGGACTCCACTGGGGCGCGTGGGAGCGGGCCGTACGCCACGGGCAGGAGGCGGCGCGGCTGGCCGGACAGGTCGCCGACGAGGCGTACTTCCACCACGAACTGGGCGTCCTCGCCTTGTGCACCGGCAATCTGGACCGGGCCCGCGCCGAGCTCGAGGCATCCATCGGACTGCGCGGCGTCCTCGCCGACAAGCGCGGCACGGTCGCGGGCCGACGCGCCCTCGCCCTCGTCTCCGACCGCGCGGCCGGCCCGGCCATGTCGGGTGCGTTCGGGGTGAGCGGCGGCGGCCGTACGGCGGCGGGGGAGGAGCCCCCGGCCGCGCGGCGCGATGAGCGGGCTTCGGGGCCGGGCGTCGTGCCGGGCGCCACGGAGACGACGCTCGTCACCTCGAGGGTGGAGAGCACGACCCCGATACCCGGCCTCGGCACGGCGCTCGCCGGCCCGAGCGCCCCTTCGGGCGCCCCCACCGGCGCCGGCGCCCTCGGGCAGGGGCCGAAGAGCCCGCGCGGACTGTCGCTGAAGTCGCTCACGTCGCTGAGCGGTGCCCGGCGCAACGCGGTGGCGGCGGCCGCCGGCGCGCTTCTGGTGGCCGTCCTCGGCACCGTGGTGACCCTCGGCGTCACCTCGGGCGACGACCCCGGCGGCCCCTCCTCCGACAAGGTCAAGCCCGGCCAGTCGACCTCCCGGCAGGAGGACGACAAGGGCCTGACCGCCGACGATCCGACGAGCGGCCCCAGCGACGCCCCCCAACCGGGCCTCAGCGGCGTCCCGCGGTCGTCCACCTCCCCGACGACCCCGAACACCGGCGCCCCCAGCGGCTCGAAGAGCCCGGACGACCCGACGTCGACGAGCAGCGGCCCGGCGACGTCGGACAAGCCGTCGCCGTCCACGACCAAGCCGCCGTCTTCGCCCGGTACGCCGACGTCCCGTCCGCCGAAGCCGACCGGGAAGCCGACCCCGACGCCGAAGCCCCCCACCACGCCCCCGACGACGCCGCCCACCACCACGCCCACGAGCGGCACCTCCACCACGGCCAGCGCTCCCGCCACGGATACGGCTTCCGCCTCCACGACGGTGGTCTCGACGTAGCACTCGGCACTCGCGTCCCACGGAAGGCGGCTGACCAGCCCTCCGCCTTGGCGGCGGGGAGCTGGACGGCGAGGTCCGGCGACGCGAATCCGGCCGCGCCGCCCGGCGCACCTCACCGGCCCTGGGGAAACTGTTGCGCGGGGCGCGCGTGCCTACGGCGGCAGGACAACGGCGCGGTCGCGTACCGCGCGGCGCGGGACGCGGTCGCCGATCGGGGTCCGCGAGGGTCACCCTGCCGCGCCCGGGTGGCGGGGCGCGCTGGACGGCGAGGTCCGCCGGTGCGAAACCGGCCGCGCCCGTCGGGGCCGGGCCGGGGCGCCGGTACGCGGGTGCGCGTGTCCGCGCGTGGGGCCGTCTCCTGCGGAATCGCGCGCAGCGCGGTGGCCGGGGCGCGCGTGTCCGCGCGTGGGGCCGTCGCAACGCGGGGGCCCGCACGTCGCGGTCGCCGACCCGGGTCCGCCCGGGTCACCCTTCCCGCCACGGCGGGGCGGGGCGGGGGGAAGCCGATGCGCGGGGCGTGCATGCCCGATGTTGGTGGGACGGCCGTGCATGTCGGGCAGCGACGGCGCGGCTCGCGTGGGCGGATGCGCCGGGCCTTTTCCCGCCCCGCCCCGGCGGCGGACCGGCGTGAGTGATTCGCGCCGGGGTCGGGTGGGTCCAGGTGGCGGGATGTGGTCGTCCGGTGGCGCGGCCGGGGCGCCGCACTACGGCGGGGCTAGACGCAGCGGGGCGCCGCGCCTCCGCCCGCTCCGCGGGGCGCCGCGCCTCCGCCCGCTCGGCGGGGGGCGACGCAGTGTGGGGGTGCCGGGCCGTTGGGCCTGGCCCGGGGCGCGGAGACCGGTGGCCCGGCCGGGGTCGTCAGAAGAGGCGCCGGGGTCGTTAGAAGAGGCGGAGCTTGTCGTCCTCGATGCCCCGCAGCGCGTCGTAGTCCAGGACCACACACCCGATGCCCCGGTCGGTGGCCAGCACCCGGGCCTGGGGCTTGATTTCCTGGGCCGCGAAGATGCCCTTCACCGGAGCGAGGCGCGGGTCCCGGTTGAGGAGCTCCAGATAGCGCGTGAGCTGCTCGACGCCGTCGATTTCGCCGCGCCGCTTGATCTCGACGGCGACCGTCGCCCCGTCCGCGTCCCGGCAGAGAATGTCCACGGGGCCAATGGCAGTGGGGTATTCACGCCGAATAAGCGTCCAGCCATCGCCAAGTGTCTCGATACGATCGGCGAGCAGCTCCTGCAGGTGGGCCTCGACGCCGTCCTTGATCAGTCCGGGGTCGACGCCGAGTTCGTGGGAGGAGTCGTGGAGGACCTCCTCCATGGTGATGATGAGCTTCTCGCCCGCCTTGTTCACGACCGTCCACACATCGTCATCGCCTTCTTTGAGCGTGCACGGCGGAGACATCCAGTTGAGGGGTTTGTAGGCCCTGTCGTCCGCGTGGATGGACACGCTTCCGTCGGCTTTGACGAGGATCAGGCGGGGTGCCGAGGGGAGGTGGGCCGTGAGGCGGCCGGCGTAGTCCACGGAGCACCGGGCGATGACGAGACGCATGGTCGGCAACGCTACTCGACCACCGCCGCTCCACGCGATTCGTCCGGCGATGGGCCCCTCCGGCGGTGGCTGGTTGTGTGCCCACTCTCCTGGTGCGGGCACAGTGGCCGAATTACCGTTGAAGCGGGCGGTCGCCGGACGGGTACGCTGCGTCGCCGTCTGCCCTTCCCATCCCTGAGACCCGCTCCTGGGGTCGCGAGAGGAGAACCCATGTCGCTCGACGTCTCACCGGCCCTGCTCGAACAGGCCGAGCGAGGCGAGGTCGACGAAGCCGACTTCGTCGACTGCGTCAGGAACTCCCTACCCTACGCATGGGAGATGATCAGCTCGCTGGTGGCCCAGCTGAAGGTGGACGGCGGCGAGTTCGCCGACAACCAGACGCCGCCGCCGGACGAGCAGGCACGCGGGCAACTTCTGCGTGCGCTGGCGAGTGACGCGATACGCGGTGCGCTGCAGCGCCACTTCGGGGTGCGGCTGGCCTTCCAGAACTGCCACCGGGTCGCGGTCTTCCCGCTGGACGCGTCGGCGGACGAACGCCTGGCCCGCTTCACCTCGGTCCGGGGACAGCTGCTGAACCAGTCACCCGAACTCCGCGACTGCTGACGCGGTGTCCGCTGCCGCTCCCCCAGCGGGAGGTGTATCAGTGCAGGAGCGGCAGCACCTCACCCCCGAGTCGGCGCACATTCTCCTCCGTGGCCGCGAGATCGCCCGACCCCTCGACCAGCAGCGCGAACCGGCTGATGCCGGTGCGCTCGGCGGTCGCCGCGAGCCGGTCGGCGCACAGCCGGGGCGGCCCCACGGGGTGCAGTTCGCACAGCAGCTCCACGTACGCGACCGGGTCACGCATCAGGCGCTGCCGCCCGTCGACTGTCACATGGGCGCCGAGGCCCTGCCGTAACCAGCCGGGCATCGCCTTGGTGAGGGTCTCCGCGGCCATGGGCCGCGCGTCCGCGATCTGCACCACTCCGGCCGAGACGTGCTCCGCCGCCACCGCCGCGACCTCGTCGGGTGAACGGCCCGCCGCGAGCGCGGACTTCCGCCACAGGCCGACCGCCTCCGCCTTCTCCTCGTCCCCGCAGTGCATACCGAGCAGCATGGGCAGCCCCCGCTCGGCGGCGAGCCGGACGCTGCCGGGGGAGGTGCAGGCGACGATCACCGGTGGGGTGCTTCCGGCCCGCCCGCCGAGGGTGTCCTCGGAGCGCGGGACGACCGGGACCTCACGGAAGGCGAACCGCTCTCCGTCCGCCCCCACCCGGGGCTCGCGGAGCCAGCGCAGCAGCAGATCGAGCGACTCGGGGAAGCCGTGCTCGTATGCCCGCAGGCCCGCGCCGAAGACCTCCAGATCCACCCAGGGCCCGCCTCGGCCGACCCCCAGCGTGAACCGGCCGCCGGAGACGAGATGGAGCAGTGCGGCCTGCTCACCCAGGGCGACGGGATGCGCGGTCGGCAGTACGCTCACCGCCGTACCCACGCCTATGGAACGGGTACGGCCGAGCAGGAGCGCGGCGAGCGTGACCGCGGACGGGCAGACGCCGTAGGGCACGAAGTGGTGTTCGGCGAGCCAGACCGCGTCCAGCCCGGCCTCCTCGGAGAGTTCGGCGGACCGCACCGCCCGGTGCAGTGCTTCCTCCTGTCCCTGGCCGGGGAATTGGGCGGCCAGGATGAAAGCCCCCACATCCATCGCCATCTGCCTCCTTGTCACGGCTCATTCGCCGGCTCGTGGGCACCCCTCCTCGGAGGCATTAACGTCTGACACGTGCCATAGGCACGGCCTGGCAAGAAGTTTTCATGATGATCACAGCGTGCTTGTGGAAGACGGCTTTCCGGGTCCGTGACCCTAACGCGTACGCTGGTCACAGCCAGTAGCCCCCAGCTTTGTCGAGGTGCCCCGTGTCTCCACGCCGAAACCGCCCACGAGGCGGCGAAAAGCCCGTCGGCCACGACGGCGCTGACCGCTATGGGCTGGAGACCACTCAGAGCTGGCAGGGCGAGGAGTGGGTGGTGCGCCAGGTGGGCGGCGGGTCCGCCGCCAAGCACTACCGTTGCCCCGGCTGCGACCAGGAGATCCCGCCGGGCTTGCCGCATGTGGTCGCCTGGCAGCAGCACACGGGCGCGGACGACCGCCGCCACTGGCACAAGGCGTGCTGGAACGCACGGGACCGCCGGAGCGCCAAGCTCCAGCGGTCCCGTAGCGCGCCGCGGTACTGATCGCTGCCAGACGCTAGACGTCGCGCTTCTCGAGCAGCGCGTAGGCCGCGACGAACGCCGCCAAGGTGACCCCGGACAGCGCCATCAGCTGCGGCCCGCCGGTCCCCACCGCCTCGTCGACCTGGAAGAGCGCGGCCAGCGCGAACGGGGAGGAGTACTTCTGCATCGTCGTGCCCAGGTCCGCCAGGCTGTCCGACATCATCAGGAAGCCCGGGAGGATCGCGGGCAGCAGCACCACACCCAGCATGGTGGTGATCGCACCGGCGGAGTGCCGCAGCATGGAGCCGACCGCGAGGGACAGCAGCCCGAGCAGCGAGACATACAGCCCGACCCCGAGGGTCGCGCCCATCATCTGGCTGTCCGTCGGCTCCATGATGCCCGCCCCGCTGTGCATTCCCGTGGTGGCGAAGGCCACGAGGGCGAGCGTGACGGTCGTGGTGACGAACGAGACCGTGAAGAAGACGAGCGCCTTGGCGGTGAGGACCCGCGAGCGGGCCGGCGAGGCGGTGAAGGTGGTGCGGATCATCCCGGTGCCGTACTCGGAGGAGATCACCAGCACGCCGAGCGTGACGATGCACAGCTGGCCGAGCAGGGTGCCCATGAACCCGGGGAGGGAGGTGGTGGGGATGATGGTGTAGTCGGTGTCGCTGGTGGTCGCCGACACCAGCAGCCCGACCCCGATCACCACGGCGACCATGACGCCCAGCGTCCACATCGTCGAGCGCACCGACTTGATCTTGGTCCACTCGGAGGCGATGGCGTTCCCGAGATGGGTGCGCCGGATCGGGATCGGCGAGGTGTACGCGCCCATGGAGGCGTACGGCTGGGACAAGGCCCCGGCCGCGGGGTGCGGCGGTGCCTGATGGGGCGCCTGCGGAGGACCCTGCGGCGGGACGGGCGCCTGGGAGTGCTGCTGGTAGGGGGTCGTCATCGGGCGTCCTCGCTGTCGCGCTTGGTGAGATCGGCGGGGGCGGGAGCGGCGGGCGGCTGGGGCGCCGCGGCCGGGGCCTGAGTCGCGGGGGCGGCCGGAGCGGCCGGGGGAGCGGCGGGCGGCGTCGCCGGTGCGGCCGGGGGAGCGGCGGGCGGCGTCGCCGGTGCGGCCGGGGCGCCCTGCGGCGCGGGCGGGGCGCTGCCCTGCGGCGCGGCCGGCGGCTCGGCGTACCCGGGCAGCACGGTCCCCGGCGGATGGCCCACGGGGCCCGCGGGCTGTCCCGGGATCGCCGGGCCGTATCCGTACGGTCCGCCCGGTCCGCCCGGTCCGCCCTGCGGTCCCATCCGGGGGACGGGGACCGGCTGCTGCAGCCCGGCCCGCTGATCGGCGGTGGAGCGGTAGTCGACCGCGCCCTGCGTCATCCGCATGTAGGCCTCTTCGAGTGACGCCTGGTGCGGGGAGAGCTCCCACAGCCGGACGTCCGCCCCATGCGCCAGATCGCTGATGCGCGGCAACGGCAGCCCGGTCACCCGCAGGGCGCCGTCCTGCTCCGGCAGCACCTGGCCACCCGCCTCGCTCAGCGCGGCGGTCAGCTTCTCGCGCTGGCCGGGGTCGCCCTCGGGGGTGCGGACGCGTGCGAAGTCCGCCGAGTTGTAGGAGATGAAGTCCCGGACGCTCATGTCGGCGAGCAGCTGGCCGCGCCCGATCACGATCAGATGGTCGGCGGTGAGCGCCATCTCGCTCATCAGGTGGCTGGAGACGAAGACGGTGCGGCCTTCGGAGGCCAGCTGCTTCATCAGGTTACGGACCCACAGGATGCCCTCGGGGTCCAGGCCGTTGACGGGCTCGTCGAAGAGCAGCACCTGCGGATCGCCGAGCAGCGCCGCCGCGATGCCCAGGCGCTGCCCCATGCCGAGCGAGAACCCCTTGGACCGCTTGCCGGCGACGTTCTGCAGCCCTACCACGCCCAGCACCTC
Source organism: Streptomyces sp. NPDC005266 (assembly GCF_040607655.1). Lineage (NCBI taxonomy): Bacteria > Bacillati > Actinomycetota > Actinomycetes > Kitasatosporales > Streptomycetaceae > Streptomyces > Streptomyces sp. NPDC005266. The sequence goes on along the minus strand of NZ_JBEXHC010000001.1, from coordinate 164,845 downwards.
GTCGACCCGGCGGGCCGGAATGCCGGACAGTTGGGCGAGGCAGAGCAGATGCTGCCGCGCGCTGCGCCCGCCGTGCACGGCCTTGGCGTCGAGGAGCGCGCCCACCTGGCGCGGGGCGTTGGGCAGCTTGCGGAAGGGGTAGCCACCGACCGTGACATGGCCGGCCGTGGGCTCGTCGAGCCCCAGGATCATGCGCATCGTCGTCGACTTGCCGGATCCGTTGGGCCCCAGAAAGCCGGTCACGGCGCCCGGCCGCACCTGGAACGACAGGTTGTACACGGCCGTCTTTGCGCCGTAGCGCTTTGTCAGGCCGACTGCCTCGATCATTTCCCGCCCCTCGCGCAATGTTCGGGGCGCTGGCCCCCGGTGAGACTTAGGAGCTTAACGGGGCGTTGACGGTTCCCTTACCGGAGGCCCGAGAGCAACTCGTAACCACGGGGCTCCGCGGGCCAGGTGGTCTCGTCCTCCAGATAGCGCAGGAACGCGGGCTGCGGCAGCGCCCAGCCCTCGTCCTGGAAGACCTGGGTGGCCTCCTTCCGGATCGTCGGGTCGGCGCTCGCCCGGGTGACCCAGGTGTGCGGGTCCGGGCCGAGGAGGGTGCGCAGCCGCGAGGAGGCGGCGAGCAGCCCGGCCAACAGCGCGCTCTGGTCGCCGCCGCCGGGGAGCGGGGTCGCGGTCGTGCCGGGGGACAGCAGCACTCCGCACACTCCGACGTAGAGATATCCGCCGCCGAGCCGCTCACCGGACGGCAAGGTCATCGGGAAGTCCGCGCCGGGCAGCAGGGCGCGCCGGTAGTTGGGGTGCTCGGTGGCGTCCACGGCCCGCAACTGGTCCGCGTCCAGCCAGCTGACGACGAGCGGGGTGCGGGTGGCCGGGGCCGTGTGGGGGGCGGAGGCGACGTATCCGTACCGTCCGATGTGCGCGGAGCAGCCGACCGCGATGCCCTCCACCTCCACCGGGATCATGGGGACGACGGCCGGGCGGTCCGGGCGGGTCAGCTTGTGGTGAAGCTGGGCGGGCGAGGCGTTGGAGCCGACCGCGATGACGGGATGGCGCTCCCCGGTGGACGCCTCGCCGAGCCGCGCCAGCAGGGCGTCGAGGGGTTCGCGGGACGGCCCGCCGGCGGGCCAGGTGCCGAGGCGGCCGCCCGGGGCGGGCTCCAGGTCCCACAGTTCGCCGCCGATGAGCAGGGTGGGCACGGTGACCGGGCGGCCGGGGTAGGTGAGGGGCCGGAGGGCGGGCACGTCGGCGAACCCGAGGGCGGAGAGGCTGCGGTCCACGGTGGTGATCTTCCCCCACCCCGCGTCTTCCCGAAACCAGGGGCTCCGTCCGCCCGGACCCCGACTGGGCTACGCGTCGCGGCGCTTCAGCAGCAGATAGCCGGCCGTCAACGCCACGGCAACCCACAGTGCCATGATCCCGAAGCCGCCCCACGGGCCGTAGGGCGGCGGATCCTCCGGGGTGACCACGCGCATGATCTTCTGGCCCGCCTGGTCCGGGAGGTAGGCGCCGAACCGACGCGTCACCGACACATTGGCGAGGATGTTGGAGACCAGGAAGAAGAACGGCATCAGCACGCCCAGCGACAGCATCGGGCCGCGCAGCATCGTGGCGACGGCCATGGAGAAGACGGTGATGAGGGTCATGTAGAGCCCTCCGCCGACGACCGCGCGCAGCACGCCCGGGTCGCCCGGCGACGCGCCGTACCGGCCCAGCATCAGCTGGCCGGTGGCGAAGGCGGCGCAGCTGGTCGCCATCCCCACGACCAGCGCGACCAGCGTCGCCACCGTGATCTTGCACAAGAGGAGGACGCCGCGGCGCGGAACAGCGGCCAGCGAGGTGCGGATCATTCCGGTGCTGTACTCCCCGGAGACCGCCAGCACGCCGAAGACGATCATCGCGAGCTGGCCGAGACCGGCGCCGGCGAAGCTGACGAAGGTCGGGTCGAACGCGCGTTTGTCCTGGGCCGACAGGGTGGCGTAGTCATGCCGGACCAGTGCGCTGATCAGCGCCCCGATCGCCACCGTGACCGCCATGGCCACGCCCAGCGCCCACAGGGTCGAGCGCACCGAGCGGATCTTGGTCCACTCCGAGCGCAGCACCCGCGTCACCACGGCCATTCTCAGGCCCCCTTCGCAACGGGTTCGGCGGCGTCCGGGCGCGCCTCGTACTCCACCGCACCCGCCGTGAGCCGCATGAACGCCTCCTCCAAGGACGCCTGCTGGCGGCTCAGCTCATGCAGGACGAGCCCCTGCCCCGCGAGCAGCTCGCCGAGGCGCGCGGGATCCGCGCCGTCCACCTCCACGCAGCCGTCGGAACCGGGCACCGCGGGGAAGCCGCCCGCGGTGAGGATGGGGCGCAGCCGCTCCTGTTCGGGCGAGCGCAGTCGCACATACGACCGTGAGTGCCGGGTGATGAAGTCGGCCATCGAGGTGTCGGCCAGCAGCCGTCCCTGCCCGATGACCACCAGATGGTCGGCGGTCAGCGCCATTTCGCTCATCAGATGGCTGGAGACGAAGACGGTACGGCCCTCAGCCGCCAGGTCGCGCATCAGATGGCGGATCCAGTGGATGCCCTCGGGGTCCAGGCCGTTGACCGGCTCGTCGAACATCAGGATCCGCGGATCGCCCAGCAGCGCCGCCGCGATCCCCAGCCGCTGACTCATGCCGAGCGAGAAGCCCTTGGAGCGCCTGCGGGCGACGGAGCCGAGCCCGACCATGTCCAGCACCTCGCGCACCCGGGCGCGCGGCAGGCCGTTGCTCTGCGCGAGGCACAGCAGATGGTGGTACGCGCTGCGGCCGCCGTGCACGGCCTTGGCGTCGAGCAGGGCGCCGACATGGGTCAGCGGGTTGGTGAGCTGCCGGTAGTGCTTGCCGTCGATGCGGACCCGGCCGGCCGAGGGGTGGTCGAGGCCGAGCACGATCCGCATGGTGGTGGACTTGCCCGCGCCGTTCGGGCCCAGGAAGCCGGTGACGACACCGGGCCGGACGGTGAAGGAGAGGTCGTCCACGGCCGGCGTGTCGCCATAGCGCTTGGTCAGCCCCTCGATCTCAATCATGCGGCCACGCTAAGCGCGGGCCACGCCCCCCGCCACCGGGCCGCCGCCCCGCGAGGGAAGGGCCGGGCGCCATCGAGCCTCGGCAGGCTTGGGTCTACCGGCCGGGGGCACCTCCCAGCGGTAACGACGCCCTCAGCTGCTCGCCGGCATCAGGCGCGTCAACGAGCTTGGCGCCGTCGTGGGCCCGGACCGCCGGGGGTGAGGCCGTGTCCTGGGGGAGAACCGTCTCAAGCGGCCGGGGGCACCTCCCAGCGGTAGCTGGGGGAGAACCGCCTCAAGAAAGAAACGCGCGCGCCCCGCGCCGCTTACCGCGGCACGGGGCACCGTACGCTACGTCGTGACCGAGTGTCACCGGGTCTGCTGGGCCGGGACGCCGCGGGAGACCGCCTCGTCCTCGCCCGGGGTGCCGGCCGCGGCCACCGCCGCGCCGGTCAGCGTCGCCAGCATCTCGCGGACGTTGGTCAGCTGGGCGTTGATGGAGTCGCGGCGGTTGGTGAGCGCCGCCAGCTCGCGCTCGGACTCGCTGCGGATCCGGTCCGCCTTGGCGTTCGCGTCGGCCACGATGTCCTCGGCCTGGCGCTGCGCGGTCTCCACCGTCTGGCGGGCCCGGCGCTCGGCGTCCGTGCGCAGCTTCTCGGCCTCCAGGCGCAGCTGCTCCGCGCGGTGCTCGATCTCCGCGAGCCGCTTCTCGGCCTTGGCCTGGCGGGAGGCGAGGTCGCGCTCGGACTGCTCGCGCCGCTTGGCCAGGTTCGTCTCGAAGTCGGCGGCGGCCTGCGCGGCCTTGGCGCGGGTCTCCTCGAAGAGGGTGTCCGCCTCCTCGCGCTTGGACTGCGCGTCCTTCTGCGCCTCCTGGCGCAGCGTGGCGGCCTCGCTCTTCGCCTTCTCGACGATATGCGCGCCCTCGTCCTCGGCCTTCGCCTTGCGCTCGGCGGCGAACGACTCGGCGTCGTTGCGCACCTGCTGGGCGGCCGACTCGGCGAGCTCGCGGTGCTGCTCGGCGGCCCGGCGGGCCTCCTCGCGCAGGTCCTTTGCCTCCTCCTCGGCGAGACGGAGGATCTTCTCGACCCGGGCGCCGAGCCCAGCGTAGGACGGCTCCGAATCGTTGATCTGGGCCTGAGCGTTCTGCGTTTCGAGGTGCAGCTCCTCGATGCGCTTTTCCAGAGAGGTGATACGGGCCAGTGCACTGTCACGGTCGGCGACGAGCTTGGTAATGCGGTCGTCCACCTGACCGCGGTCGTACCCACGCCGCACGAGCTCGAAGCCGAAGGGAGAGGAAGTGTCGCTCATGGGGTTCCTGTCGAAAGAGACCGGTGAGGTGATAGAGGGAATCCTAGGGGGCCAAGCGGCGTGTCATCGAGTCAACGTCTGTTTGATCTGGATATTGTCCAGCCTTTTGAGTGGCAGTAAGACGGAGACCTCGTCACTCGTCGGGATGATACGGACACGACACAGTGAGTGTCGCTAGCCGTCGGACCGTTTTCCACTCGACCTCGTGGCACCCGCACCCGCCGTCGTCTTGACTCCGCCATTCTCCTTGCCGCCCGCGCCGCCCGACGCGGGGGTCTCGAAGGACTCCAACGCCTCCAGCACGTCCTGGACACGGGAGATCTCCGCGTTGATGTCCTCGCGGCGCCGCTTGAGCAACTCCAGCTCGCGCTTGCCCTCGTCGACGATCTCCTTCGCCTCGGCCGTGGCCTCGGACCGGACGCGCTCCGCGTCCCGCGCCGCGGCGTTCTTCTTCTGCTCGGCCTCCTTCAGCAGGCCCTCGGCCTTCTTCACCGCCGCGATCCGGACCCGGCTCGCCTCGCTGTTCGCCTCCGCGACCAGCGACTCGGCCTTCTCCTCGGCCTTCATCAGCTGTGCCGTGGCGGCCGCGACGAGCTTGTCCACCCGCTCGCCCGTGGCCTTCATCTGCTCGGCCGACTCGCGGCGGGCCCGCTCGTGCAGCTCCTCGACCTCGGCCTCGGTCCGCGTCCGCAGCTCCTCGGCGCGCTCCCGGATGGCGGTCGCGTCGCCGCGCGCCTCGCCGAGCATGGTGTCCGAGTCCGTACGGGCCTTCTCCACCATGGCATTGGCCTCGGCCGTGGCCTCGGCGATCAGCCGCTCCGCCTCCTGGCGGGCCGCCCCCACCATGGTGTCCGCCTGCTCCTCGGCCGCGGTCGCCGCACGCAGCGCGGCCTCCTGCGCCTCGGCGGTGAGCCGCTCGGCCTCCGCCGAGGACTCGCGGACCAGCCGGTCCGCCTGCTCCGCGGCGTCCGAGCGGCGCTTGTTGGCGTCCTCGCGCGCCCGGTCGACCAGCCGGTCGGCGTCCGCCTGTGCCTCGTTGCGGACGCGCTCCGCCTCGGCGGCCGCCTCGGTGGCGACCCGCTCCGCCTCCGCGCGGGTGCGCGCCGCGTGCTGCTGTGCCGAGCCGACGGTCTCCGACGCCTCGGTGCGCAGCCGCTCCGCCTCCGCGGAGGCCTCCGCGTGCAGCCGCTCCGCCTCGTTCCTGGCCTCGGTGACCAGCCGATCGGCCTGCTCGGCCGCCTCCGAGCGGATGGTGTTCGCGTCCGCGCGGGCCTGGGCCCGGGTGCGCGCCGCGTCCCGCTCCGCGGTTGCCCGGGCGTCGGACGCCTCCGTACGCAGCGCCTGCGCCCGTGCGGTGGCCTCGGCGACCAGCCGCTGGGCCTCCTCCGTCGCGCCGGCCACCAGCGTGTCGGCCTGCTCCGCCGCCTCCGCGCGGCTCCTGTTGGCCGACCGACGCGCCTCGTCGAGCGTCTCGTTGGCCTCCGCGTGCAGCCGCTCGGCCTCGTGCGTGGCCTCGGTGACCAGCCGGTCGGCCTGCTCGGCCGCCTCGGCACGGCGCCGGTTGGCGTCCTCGCGGGCCTGCGCGCCCATCCGGTCCGACTCGGCGATCGCCTCCGAAACCGTGCGCTCCGCGAGCGACTTGGCGGCCTCGGTCTCCTCCCGGACCTCGCGCCGCAGCCGCGACGCGTCCTCCGAGGCCCGCTCCCGCTCCGCGTACGCGTCCGCGCGGACCCGGTCGGCCTCCTCCTGCGCCTCGTGGCGGGTGCGCTCCGCCGCGTGCTCGGCGGCCGTACGCAGCCCCGCGATCTCCGCCTCGGCCTGCTCGTGCAGCCCCGCGACCGAGTCCCGCACCTGCTGTGCGGTCTGCTCGGCGGCCGCCACCAGATCGGCCGAGCGCCGCTCCGCCTCCTCGACCAGCCGCTGCGCCTCGGTCTGCGCCTCGGTGACCCGGGTCCGGGCGGCGGCCAGCAGCTCCTCGCTCTGCTCGCGCGCCGCCGTCCGCTCCGCCTGCGCCTCCTCGCGCGCGTCGGTCAGCAGCTCCTCGGCCTCGCGGCGGCGGCGGGCCGCCTCCTCCTGGGCGGCCGCGAGGGCCTCCGCGGCCTCGGTGCCGATCCGCTCGGCGGCGCTCGCCGCTTCCGCCCGCACCCGGTCGGCCGTCTCCTGGGCCTCCGAACGCAGCCGCTCGGCCTCGGCCGCAGCCTCGCCGCGCAGCCGTACGGCCACCGACTCGCCCTCGGCCCGCGCGTTGGACGCGTCCGCCGCGGCCTCGTCGCGCAGCCGGTCGGCCTCCTCCTCGGCCTGCTGGCGCAGCGCGTTCAGCCGCTCCGCGGACTCCGCGCGCTGCCGCTCGATCTCCTCGCCGGTCTCCCGGCGCAGCCGCTCGACCTCGGCGCGGGCGTCCCGCAGCGCCTGGTCGGCGGAGGCGAGCCGCTGCTCGGCCTCCTGATGCAGCCGGTTCAGCTCGGACTCGGCCTCGGCGCGGCGGTCCTCGGCGGCCCGCTCGGCCTCCTCGCGCAGTTCCTCGGCCGCGCGGGCCGCCTCCGACTTGACCCGCTCGGCCTGCTCATCGGCCGAGGACACCAGCTCCTCGGCCTCGCCGCGGGCCCGCTTCAGCAGCTCGTCGGCCTGCCGGCGCAGCGCGTTCGCCCGCTCGATCGCCTCGGTGCGGACCCGCTCGCTCTCGGTGGTCGCGCCCGAGCGGGTCTCCTCCGCGTCGGCCTTCGCCTTCGTCAGCAGGTTCTCGGCGGTGTTGGCCGCCTCCTCGATCTGCTGGACGGCCTCGCGGCGCGCCTCGGCGCGGATCCGCTCACCCTCGGCCACCGCCTCGGACCGCAGCTGCTCGGCCTCGCCGCGTTGCCGGCGCGCCTCCTCCTGCAGCTCGACGGTCTTGGCGCGGTACTCCTTGGTGTCGTCCTTCGCCGAGCCCTTCAGCTGCTCGGCGGCGTCATGCGCCTCCGCCCGCAGCCGGTCCGCCTCGGCCTCGGCCTCGCGCCGGATCCGCTCCGCCTCTTCGGCCGCCGCCTTGGTGGTGGCCTGCGCCTTCTCCGACGCCCGGGTCAGCACCTCCTCGGCGCTCCGGGCCGCCTTGGCCAGCTGGGCCGCCGAGTCCTCGGCCACCCTGGCCCGTGCGTCGTCGCCCGCCTCGGCGAGCAGCCGCTCGGACTCGGCGCGGGCGTCGTCCCGCAGCTGCTCGGCCTCGGCCCGCAGCGCCTCGGCCTCCTTGGTGGCCTCGCCGACCAGCCGGGCGACCTCCGCCTTGGCCGTACGGGTGCGCTGCTCGTTGTCCGACTCGGCGGCCGAAAGCCGCTTGGCCGCCGCGTCCTTGGCCTCGGCCAGCACCTTCTCGGCCTCGGCGCGCGCCTCGCGCAGCGCCGCCTCGGCCTCCTGCATCCGCTGCTCGGCGGCGCGGGTCTGCTCGGCGGCCGTACGGCGGGCCTCGTCCGCCTCGTTCGCCGTGCTGGTGCGCAGCTGCTCTGCGTGGGCGGTGGCCTCCTGGGCCTGCGAGCCCGCCGCGTTGAGCAGCCGTTCGGCGTCGGTACGGGCCCGGCGCAGAATCGCGTCGGCCTCGGCGCGGGCGGCCTCCGCCTCGGAGCCGAGCCGCTGACGGGCCTGCTCGGTCAGGCGCTGTGCCTCGGCGCGGGCCGCGGACAGGGCCTGCTCGGCCTCCGCCCGGGACTCGTCCAGCAGCCGGCGGGCCTGCGCCTCGGTACGGGCCCGCAGTTGCTCGGCCCAGGCCACGTTCTCGTTGACATGCGACTCGACGGTGGCGCGGCGCTCGCCGAGCTCCTGGTCGAGCCGCTGACGCCGGGCGACGGCCTCGGCGTGCAGCTCGGCTTCGAGCCGGGCCTGCTGCTCGGCCTGCTCCTGGAGCAGCCGCTGGGTCTGGGCCCGGGTCTCACGCAGTTCGCGCTCGGCGTTGGCGCGCAGCTGATCCGCCTGGAGCTGCGCGTCCCGCAGCAACTGCTCTGCCTGATAGCCGATATTGGCGCTGTCGTAGGCAGGGCGGCTCGCCAGATTGCGGCGCGCCTCATGCAGCTTGGCGCGCAGCACCTCGACTTGGTAGCCGAGGTCGTCGGCGTGCTGGACGGCCTTCTCCCGCTCGGTCTTCAGCCGCTCCATCTCGGCCTCGAACTTCGAGAGGTGGTCGTCAGGCTCGTAGCGGTCGTAGCCCCGCACTGCGCGGTCCCATCCGTCCCCTGGTCGCGGTGGCGGCCGGCTCCGTACCTCGCGGTCTCCCGGTGGTCCCTTGTGGTCCCGGGATTCCTTGGCGGTTCCCTTGCGGTACCGACCTGGCGAGGTGCGTGCCGGGTCGGACCGGAGCTGGCCCTTCCGAAGAAATGGTGTCAGATCATCGGCAATGCCTGGGCCGGGCCCCGGACCCCGATCCCTTCCCGATTCCCGTACCCCGGCCGAGGGTGCACTCTACCGGCCGGGGGAGGGGTAGGTCAGTGGTCCGCTTCAGTGATCCCCCTCCGTGGGGTCCGCGGCCGTGACAAGTTCGGTCAGCACACCATGGCAGTCCTTGGGGTGCAAGAAGGTGATCCGGGAATCCATGGAGCCACGGCGGGGCTGCTCGTACAGGACCCGGACGCCCTTGTCGCGGATGGCCTCGGAGTCGGCGTCGACGTCGGCGGTGCCGAAGGCGATGTGGTGCACGCCCTCGCCGTTCTTGGCCAGCCACTTGCCGACCGCCGAGTCCTCCCGGGTCGGCTCCAGGAGCTGCAGGTACGAGGCTCCTCCGTCGGAGGTCTCGTTGATCTTGAGCATGGCCTCCCGGACGCCCTGCTCTTCGTTGATCTCGGAGTGGAACACCTCGAAGCCGTAGGTGGCACGGTAGAACTCGACAGTCTTGTCGAGGTCGAAACAGGCGATTCCGATGTGGTCGATTCGCGTCAGCATGGGGATAGTGCACCGCCACTCACGTGGTTACGCAACGTGCGCGCGATCACACCGATGAGGCGGTGACCGTACGGGGTACTCGTCAGTACATTGACGATAACCCTCGTTAACTTCCTTCGTCTCGTGAAGGGACGCACCAATGACTCGTACGACATCTGTGATTGTGGCGGGCGCCAGGACGCCCATGGGACGGCTGCTCGGCAGCCTGCGCTCGTTCTCCGGCGCCGACCTCGGCGGGATCGCGATCAAGGCCGCACTGGACCGGGCCGGGATCGCCGGTGACCAGGTGCAGTACGTGATCATGGGGCAGGTGCTGCAGGCCGGCGCCGGCCAGATCCCCGCCCGGCAGGCCGCCGTCAAGGCAGGCATCCCCATGAGTGTGCCCGCGCTCACGGTCAACAAGGTCTGTCTCTCCGGGCTGGACGCCATCGCCCTCGCCGACCAGCTGATCCGCGCGGGTGAGTTCGACATCGTGGTCGCGGGCGGCCAGGAGTCCATGACCAACGCCCCCCACCTCCTTCCCAAGTCCCGCGAGGGCCACAAGTACGGCGCCATCGAGATGCTCGACGCGATGGCCCACGACGGGCTCACCGACGCCTTCGAGAACGTCGCCATGGGCGAGTCCACCGAGCACCACAACACCCGGCTGGGCATCCAGCGCCCCGAGCAGGACGAGATCGCCGCCCTCTCCCACCAGCGGGCCGCCGCCGCCCAGAAGAACGGCCTGTTCGACGCCGAGATCACCCCGGTCGAGATCCCGCAGCGCAAGGCCGAGCCGGTCGTCTTCGCCAAGGACGAGGGCATCCGCGGCGAGACCACCGTCGAATCCCTGGCCAAGCTGCGCCCCGCGTTCTCCAAGGACGGCACGATCACGGCCGGTACGGCGTCGCAGATCTCCGACGGCGCCGCCGCCGTCGTCGTCATGAGCAAGGCGAAGGCCGAGGAACTGGGCCTGGAGTGGATCGCCGAGATCGGCGCCCACGGGAATGTGGCCGGGCCCGACAACTCCCTGCAGTCCCAGCCGTCCAACGCGATCACGCATGCGCTGGGGAAGGAGGGGCTGAGCGTGCGCGATCTTGACCTCATCGAAATCAATGAGGCGTTTGCGGCGGTCGCGGTGCAGTCAATGAAGGATCTGGGAGTTTCCCACGAAAAGGTGAACGTGAATGGCGGCGCGATTGCCCTCGGACATCCCATCGGGATGTCCGGTGCGCGGATCGTGCTGCATTTGGCGCTGGAGCTGCGGCGGCGGGGCGGCGGCCTGGGCGCCGCGGCGCTGTGCGGCGGGGGCGGGCAGGGGGATGCGCTGATCCTCCGTGTGCCGGGCAGGTAGCCGGTTGCCGGTGATCGGTTCCCGGTAGTCGGTTTTCATCTGTACGAGCGTTGAGGAGCGCGGCGCCCATGACTGCGGCACCCATGACTGATGTGCCCACCCTGGTGGAGCAGGCCCGGCAGGGGCGGCCGCGTGCGGTCGCCCGGCTCATCTCGCTGATCGAGGGCGATTCGCCCCAGCTGCGCGAGGTGATGGCCGCGCTCGCCCCGCTGGCCGGGGGCGCGTACGTGGTCGGGGTGACCGGGTCGCCGGGGGTCGGCAAGTCCACGTCGACCTCCGCGCTCGTCTCCGCCTACCGGAGGGCCGGGAAGCGGGTGGGGGTCCTCGCGGTGGACCCCTCCTCGCCCTTCTCCGGCGGGGCGCTTCTCGGTGACCGCGTACGGATGTCCGAGCACGCGTCGGACCCCGGCGTCTACATCCGCTCCATGGCCACGCGCGGGCACCTGGGCGGGCTGGCCTGGGCCGCCCCCCAGGCCATCCGGGTGCTGGACGCGGCCGGCTGCGATGTGGTGATCGTGGAGACGGTGGGCGTCGGTCAGTCCGAGGTCGAGATCGCCGCGCAGGCCGATACGAGCGTGGTGCTGCTCGCACCGGGCATGGGCGACGGGATCCAGGCGGCCAAGGCCGGGATTCTGGAGATCGGCGATGTGTACGTGGTCAACAAGGCCGACCGGGAGGGGGCCGACGCCACGGCCCGGGAGCTCAACCACATGCTCGGGCTGGGCGAGGCACGGTCGCCGGGGGACTGGCGGCCGCCCATCGTCAAGACAGTGGCGGCGCGGGGCGAGGGGATCGAGGAGGTCGTCGAGGCCCTGGAGAAGCACCGGGCGTGGATGGAGGAGCACGGGGTGCTGGCGGAGCGCCGCGGGCGCCGGGCGGCGGGGGAGGTCGAGACGATAGCGGTCACGGCGCTGCGGGCGCGGATCGGCGACCTGCACGGGGACCGCCGGCTCGGGGTGCTGGCCGAGCGGGTGGTGGCGGGGGAGCTGGACCCGTATGCGGCGGCGGACGAGCTGGTGGCGGGGGTGACGGAGGGGGCGTAGCGGGCCCGCGGAGCCCGTTCCGGGCGGTGCCCGTTCCTGGCGGTGCCCGCCCCTGGGGGTGGCCGTTCCTGGTGGGGCCTGTTCCTGGGGGTGGCCGTTCCTGGTGGGGCCTGTTCCTGGGGGTGGCCGTTCCTGGTGGGGCCTGTTCCTGGGGGTGGCCGTTCCTGGTGGGGCCCGTTCCTGGGGCCTGTTCCTGGCGGTGGCCGTTCCTGGTGGGGCCTGTTCCTGGCGGTGGCCGTTCCTGGCGGTGGCCGTTCCTGGTGGGGCCTGTTCCTGGCGGTGGCCGTTCCTGGTGGGGCCCGTTCCTGGGGGGCCCGCCCCTGGTGGGGCCCGTTCCTGGTGGGGCCCGCCCCTGGCGGTGGCCGTTCCTGGCGGGGCCCGCCTCAGGCGGTGACCGTTCCTGGTGCGGTGATCAGTCCTCGTCGTGGTCCTCGGCCTTGCCGTCCTCGGACGGGGCCTGGGTGACCTTGCCGGTGTGCGGGTTGACGTCCAGGTCGTGCGCCTTGTGGTCCCTGACGACCTCGACCTCCCACACGGACGCGCGGTCGTCGTCCACGTTCACGGAGGTCACCGCGCCCCGCGACGCGGCCTTCTCGGCCGCTTGGGAGGCGCTCACCTCGGCGTTCCTCAGGGGGCGCGGGCGCTCGACGACGCCCGCAGCCGCGACGATGGCGGGGCCGGGCTCGGCCTCGCCATCGCGCGGGATGTGGCCGTGCGGCACCGGCGGCACCCTCGCCGTGCGTGAGGCACCCGGGGGCGGCGCCCTGTTCGAGATGCGGCTGCCGCTAGACCCGGCCGCGCTGAGCGCGCAGATGGTCGGCCACGGGCACCAGTGACGCGTAGAGCGCCTCGCGGTCGGCCGGGGGGAGCAGATCGATGAAGTGCCTGCGCACGGACGCGACATGGTGGGGCGCGACCTTGCGCATGGTGTCCCAGCCGTGCTCGGTGAGGACGGCGTAGAGCCCGCGCCGGTCGGATTCGCAGTTCTCGCGGCGGACCAGGCCGGCGTTCTCCATCCGGGTGATCTGGTGGGAGAGACGGCTCTTGGACTGCAGGGTCGCGGAGGCGAGGTCGCTCATCCGCATCCGGTGGTCGTCCGACTCCGAGAGGTTGACCAGGATCTCGTAGTCGTTCATGGTCAGGCCGAACGGCTGCAGGTCCTTTTCGAGCTGGTAGGTCAGCAGCCGGCTGACGTCCAGATGGGTGCGCCAGGCGCGCTGTTCCTCATCGCTGAGCCAGGGCGTGCCGTTCTCGGTCTCCATGGGATGTATTCTACCTATAGAAGTTGAATTCCGAACCAATGGATGTATCGGGCTAGAGGTCACCTGTTCGACGTTACACTCCGCACGCTCGCGCTCACGAACCGGTACCCCCTGTTGCGCCAACCTCCCGCTCGGCCATGACGTCCTCCGTCGACTGGAGCAGCACGGTCCCGGCGCCCACGAACTCGAACTGATGCTCCTCGCCCGAGGTGCCCCCGATCCCGGTCCGCGCCCGTATCCCGCCGAGGAAGCCGCGCAGATACGCATGGTCGTAGTGGTGGCAGGGGGAGGGACAGTCGGCCCAGCCGACAAGAGCCTGCGGATCCACCCGGATCGGCGGCTCCATGAAGACCACGGGGCCGTTGGACGCGGCCACGAACGTGCCCGTGCCGATGAGCGTGAGAAAGCCCGGGACGATCGACTGCTTGAGGGAGAGCGACGGCTGGAAGGCGAGGAGATTGCCCGAGCGGATGGTCAGGTTGCCGTCGTCGAGGTCATAGGAGTTGACGTCGAAGGCGCGGTCCGCGAGCACCATCTTGCCCTGGCCCTCGGCGACCACCCAGTCCGCGGCATGCAGTGGGGAGTGGAAGCTGCCCGCGATGAGATGGTCGAGCCGGCCGAGCCCTATGCCCTGGAAGTCGATCTTCCCGTAGTAGGCGACCATCTTCCCCTTCTGCAGGAACCACTGGCCGTTGAGGTCCACGCTGAAGGCATACGGATTGATGTTGTCATTGGCCGGGAGCGTGTAGGCGTCATGGACCACCGGGCCGTTCACAGCTTCTCCTCCGATGCCTGGACATAGACCATGCCGGTGCCGGACAGCTCCAGTTGGAACGCCTCCCCCGAGCCCCGGCCCACCATTTCGCGCCAGCCGATCGCCGTCGAGAGCTTATTGCGAACATCACCCCGGTGGGCGACATACGCCTGCGGATCGACATGGACCGGATGCCCCGGGTGTATGGGCAGCTCCACCACGCCGCCGTGCGCCATGACCGCCGCGGAGCCGTGTCCCTCCAGGGTCGTGGTGAACAGCCCCTGGCCGGTGATCTGGCCGCGCACCAGGCCCATCACCCCGCCCTGCGAACCCATGAACATCGTTCCCTGGCGCAGCGATCCGTCGAAGGCCAGCAGCCGGTCCGACTCGACGTAGAGCGTGTCGCCGATCAGGTCGATCACCTGCACATGGTGGCCGCCGTGCCCGAACATCACCGTGCCCTGGCCCTCGACGGTCATCAGCGGCGTCGCCTCATTGGCGACCCGGCGCCCGATCATCCCCATCACGCCGCCCTGCCCTCCGGTGATGCTGGGCGTGAACCGCACGTCCCCGCGGTACGCGAGCATCGCACCGCGCTGGCTGAAGAGCGTCCGGCCGGGCACCACCTCGGCCTGCACCATCCGGGAGGTGAGGGTCGTGAACGGCATCAGAGCTCGCCCCCGATCGTGTTGCGCTCGCTCGGCTGTATGTAGACCAGGCCATCGCCCTCGAATCGGATCTGGAAGGACTCGCCGCCGCTCTCACCTATCAGCGCGCGGAAGTTCACCCCCGACTGGAAGTGCTGTTGGAGATTGCCGGTGTGGGCGATGTACGCGCCCGGGTCGACCTGGAGCGGCGTCTGCGGTGTGACGCGCAGCACGATCGCCGTGCCGTCGGAGAGGATCGCCGCCTGGCCGGTGCCCTCGACAGTCGTGGTGAACAGGCCGTTGCCCTGTGCGGTGCCGCGCAGTCCGGTGAAGGAGGTGCCGGTGCGCAGCGCGGCGTCCGTGCACAGCAGATTGCTGGCCTCCACGTACAGCTTCTCGCCGTGCAGCGACACCAGGTTGATCTCGCTCGCCCGGTCGGCGAAGTAGCACGTGCCGTGCCCCTTCACCTCCATGACCGCCATGTGCTCACCGGTGAGCCGGCGGGTCACCATCCCGCGCAGCCCCTCCCCGCCGCCGGTTTTCTTCTTGAACGTCATCTCCCCCTCGTACGCGACCATCGCGCCGTTCCTGGCCTTCACCAAGTCGCCGGTCATGTCGACCGCGAGCATCTTGCTTCCCTGGAGCCGAAACTGAGCCACGGGCCCGACGTTATCGGCCTCTTTCGTCGGCGGACAGGGACACCGGTGACCCGGGAGCGGTGATCGGCCGCCCGGCTGCCACAATGGACGACGGCTTGTGCATCGCTTCACAAGCCGCCCCGTGTCCTCTGTACTCCTCTGTACCCCTCACGCGAAGGTGCTCTCGTGGACTTCAAGACCGCCACCGCGCTGCGCCGGCTCCGCCTGGTCTCCGCGCCCGAGGCCGTGTCCTTCCTGCTGCTGCTCGTCTGCTCGGTGCTCAAGCGCACCACTGACTTCAACGCGGTGCCGGTGATGGGCATGGTGCACGGCGTCCTGTTCATCCTGTACCTGGTCTTCTGGGCGGACGCCTGGAACCGCACCAAGTGGGGGTGGCAGACCGCCGCCCTCTACTTCGTCCTCTCTGTCCTGCCCACCGGCGGCTTCTTCGCCGAGCGCAAGCTCAAGCGCGAGGCCGAGGCGAGCGTCATCGCGGCCCGCGCACGCAAGGAGGGCGTGGTCAAAGCATGATCGTCGCCTTTTCGGTGACGCCGCTGGGCGTCGGCGAGGACGTGGGCGAATACGTCGCGGACGCGGTGCGGGTGGTCCGGGAATCCGGGCTGCCCAACCGTACGGACGCGATGTTCACGTCGATCGAGGGCGAGTGGGACGAGGTCATGGCCGTCGTCAAGCGAGCCGTCGCGGCGGTGGAGGCGCGGGCGCCGAGGGTCTCGGTCGTCCTGAAGGCCGACATCCGGCCGGGTGTGACGGACGGCCTGACGTCCAAGGTCGACACGGTGGAGCGCCACCTGTCCGCGACGTAGCGCGCCGACCTCTCCCGCGCGGGGTTCGCCTGTAGTCCGGTCCGCCCGGCCGCCCGGCCTCTCCGGGGGTCAGGGTCCGGGGGCGGTGGCCTGCCTCCCGGGCGGGGTTCGCCCGTAGTCCGGTCCGCCCGGCCAACCGGCCTCTCCGGGGGGCCAGGGTCTGGGGGCGGTGGCCTGCCTCGCGGGCGGGGTTCGCCCGTAGTGCGGTTCGCCCGGCCGCCCGGCCCTCTGGGGGGCCAGGGTCTGGGGGCGGTGGCCTGCCTTCCGCGCGGGGTTCGCCTGTAGTCGGGTCCGGCCGGCCTCTCCGGGGCCAGGGTCCGGGGGCGGTGGCCCGCCTCCCGGTTTCACCGGTGTGCAAGAGGTTCTGCTGACGCCGTACTCCGAGGGGCTGGGTGACGCCGTACTCCTGGGTCTCGGCCCGTCCGGGCTGGGGCTGCCGACGTGCGGGATGCCGGTGGGCGCGGTGGTCAGCGAGGCTCTGGTGGGGTCGCCGCTGGGCCGCGCGCACGGGCCCGGCTGACGCTGCCAGTGGGGGTGGCGGCGAGCTGCCCGCCCTGGGGTACGCCTGGCACCCCTCGTTCGGCTGGGCCCTGGCCCTCCAGGCCCGAAGTGTGAGACTGGGCTGACCACGATATGACCGGCCGGTAGGGTCGGTACCGTGCCCAAGCCGCTCAGCCTGCCGTTCGACCCCATCGCACGCGCCGATGAACTCTGGAAGCAGCGATGGGGGTCCGTGCCGTCCATGGCCGCGATCACCTCGATCATGCGGGCCCAGCAGATTCTGCTGAGCCAGGTCGACGCCGTGGTCAAGCCGTACGAACTGACCTTCGCCCGCTATGAGGCGCTGGTGCTGCTCACCTTCTCCAAGGCCGGTGAGCTGCCCATGTCCAAGATCGGCGAGCGGCTGATGGTGCACCCCACCTCGGTCACCAACACGGTGGACCGCCTGGTCAAGTCGGGGCTGGTCGCCAAGCGGCCGAACCCCAACGACGGCCGCGGCACGCTGGCCTCCATCACCGACCGGGGCCGTGAGGTGGTCGAGTCGGCCACCCGCGATCTCATGGCGATGGACTTCGGGCTCGGGGTGTACGACGCCGAGGAGTGCGACCAGATCTTCGCGATGCTGCGTCCGTTGCGGATCGCCGCGGACGATTTCGAGGAAGAGCGGTAGAAGAGCCGCCCGGGGGCGGCGAAGATCGCCCCGGAACGGACGGTTACGCTCACTGCCATGAAGAAGAGCGTTCTGAGCCGCTACCGGGTGATGGCCTACGTCACCGGCGTGCTGCTGATCCTGCTGACCCTCGGCGTGGTCGCCAAGTATCTGCTGGACGTGGACGGCGCGGCCGGGTTCGTCAGCGTCGTCGGCATCGCCCACGGCTGGCTGTACGTCCTCTATCTGGTCTTCGCCTTCGATCTGGGCTCCAAGGCGAAGTGGCCGTTCGGCAGGCTGGCGTGGCTGCTGCTCGCGGGCACGATCCCGACCGCGGTCTTCTTCGTCGAGCGCAAGGTCGTCCGTGAGGTCGGACCGCAGGTGGCCGACGCCGCGGCGGAGCCCGCCAAGGCCTGACGGCGCCCCGCGCCGTATCTCGCGCCGGGCCGCTCACCTGCGGGTACGGTCCGGCCGGCCACCCGATCGGGCCGACCGATGCTGTCAGCCGTCGACAATTACTAGGACGTCCTAGTAAATTTGAAGGCATGGACGCCCAAGGCATTGAGGAAGGCCGCCGCCGCTGGCAGGCCCGGTACGACGCGGCCCGCAAGCGCGTGGCCGCCGGGGGTTTGGGGGCGGAGCCCCCAAGGGGCTGGACGCGTACCACTCTCTCGGGTGATCCCGTCGAGCCGGTCTACGGACCCGCTCCGGGGGACACGGTCGAGGGGTTCGAGAGGATCGGCTGGCCGGGCGAGTTCCCGTTCACCCGCGGTCTGTATCCCACCGGCTACCGCGGGCGGGCCTGGACCATCCGCCAGTTCGCCGGGTTCGGCAACGCCGAGCAGACCAATGAGCGCTACAAGATGATCCTGGAGGCTGGGGGCGGCGGTCTGTCGGTCGCCTTCGACATGCCGACCCTGATGGGCCGCGACTCCGACGATCCGCGCTCGCTCGGCGAGGTCGGCCACTGCGGTGTCGCCATCGACTCCGCCGCCGACATGGAGATCCTCTTCAAGGACATCCCGCTCGGCGAGGTGACCACCTCGATGACGATCAGCGGCCCGGCCGTCCCGGTCTTCTGCATGTATCTGGTCGCCGCTGAGCGCCAGGGCGTCGACATCTCGGCGCTCAACGGCACGCTCCAGACGGACATCTTCAAGGAGTACATCGCGCAGAAGGAGTGGCTCTTCCCGCCCGAGCCGCATCTGAAGCTGATCGGCGACCTGATGGAGTACTGCTCCCAGGGCATCCCCGACTACAAGCCGCTCTCCGTCTCCGGCTACCACATCCGCGAGGCCGGGGCGACGGCCGCACAGGAGCTCGCGTACACCCTGGCCGACGGCTTCGGCTATGTGGAGCTCGGGCTCTCCCGCGGGCTGGACGTCAACACCTTCGCACCCGGTCTGTCTTTCTTCTTCGACGCGCACATCGACTTCTTCGAGGAGATCGCCAAGTTCCGCGCGGCCCGCCGGATCTGGGCCCGCTGGATGCGCGATGTCTACGGGGCGACCTCCGAGAAGGCGCAGTGGCTGCGGTTCCACACCCAGACCGCCGGGGTCTCGCTGACCGCGCAACAGCCGTACAACAACGTCGTACGGACCGCCGTGGAGGCCCTCTCCGCGGTCCTCGGCGGCACCAACTCGCTGCACACCAACGCCCTGGACGAGACCCTGGCGCTGCCCAGCGAGCAGGCCGCCGAGATCGCCCTGCGCACCCAGCAGGTGCTCATGGAGGAGACCGGGATCCTCAATGTGGCCGATCCGCTGGGCGGTTCCTGGTACGTCGAGGCGCTGACCGACCGGATCGAGGCCGACGCCGAGAAGATCTTCGAGCAGATCAGGGAGCGCGGCCGCCGCACGGTGCCGGAGGGGCAGGAGCCAAAGTGGCCGATCACCGCCGGCATCCTGCGGGGCATCGAGGACGGCTGGTTCACCGGTGAGATCGCCGAGTCCGCCTTCCGGTACCAGCGGGCGCTGGAGAAGGGCGACAAGAAGGTCGTCGGGGTCAACTGCGCCCAGGGCTCGGTCACCGGCGATCTGGAGATCCTGCGGGTCGGCCATGAGGTCGAGCGCGAGCAGGTGCGGGTGCTGGGCGCCCGCAGGGCCGGGCGCGACGAGGCGAAGGTCGCCGCGGGGCTGAAGGCGCTCGTGGCCGCCGCGCGCGATGACACCAACATGATCGAGCCGATGCTGGCGGCCGTACGGGCCGAGGCGACGCTCGGCGAGATCTGCGACGCCCTGCGCGACGAGTGGGGGATCTACACGGAGCCGGCGGGCTTCTGATCGTGCCCCGGCAGGGGCTTCGGCGCCGCGGAGGCGCCGGAGCCCGCCGCGGCCAGTCCGTGCAGCAGGAGCACCGAGAACTCCCCGGCCCACCGCGGGTCCACCGGCTCGGCGCTGACCAGCATGCGGTGCACCACCGCGCCCGCGATCACATCGAAGATCAGGTCCGCGTTGCGGGCCGCCGCGTCGGGATCCTCCTCGCGCGGCAGCTCGCCGCGCAGCTGTGCCCGCTCCCGACCGATCAGTACCAGCCGCTTCTGCCGGTCCACGATCGCCGACCGGACCCGGGCCCGTAGCGCGTCGTCATAGGTGGCCTCGGCGATGACGGCCATCAGCGCCGTCTTGGTCTCGGGGAGCTCCAGCAGCGCCGCGAACCGCAGCACCACGTCCTCGATGTCGGCCTGCAGACTGCCGTGGTCGGCGACCTCCAGGTGCTCGTCGAAGACCGCCGCGACCGCGTCCACGACCAGCTCGCTCTTGCCCGCCCAGCGGCGGTAGACGGTCGTCTTGGCGACGCCGGCGCGCGAGGCGACATCCCCCAGCGTCAGCTTCGCCCAGCCGAGCTCGACCAGGGCGGCACGGGTGGCGTCGAGGATGGCGCGGTCGGCCTCGGCGCTGCGGGGGCGCCCGGTACGGCGTGCGGGCGTGTTCATGGCCGGGACCCTACCCGCCAGTACCGGAAGGAGTCCCGGTGAGTTACGCTACGGCTCGTAGCGTAAGACGCGTGCCCGGTCCTTCCATGGGGGAGTGCGCTTTTCCATTCGCCGCGGGAAGAGGGGAGGATAGGACCATGCAGCCACGGAACATGTCCATGAGTGGAGTGGTCGACCTCGCCGCGGTGAAGGCGGCCGGAGAAGCCAAGCAGAAGGCGGAGAAGGCGCGGGCCGAGAAGGCCCGCACCGGTGGCGCCCCCGCGCCCACCCGTCTGGTCTTCGATGTCGACGAAGCGGGTTTTCAGCAGGAGGTCCTGCAGCGCTCCACCGAAGTGCCGGTCGTCATCGACTTCTGGGCCGAGTGGTGCGAGCCGTGCAAGCAGCTCGGTCCCATCCTGGAGCGGCTGGCCGGGGAGTACGCGGGGAAGTTCGTCCTCGCCAAGATCGACGTCGACGCCAACCAGATGCTCTTCCAGCAGTTCGGCGTCCAGGGCATCCCCGCGGTCTTCGCGGTGGTCGCGGGCCAGCCGGTGCCGCTCTTCCAGGGAGCCGCGCCCGAGGCGCAGATCCGCCAGGTGCTGGACCAGCTGATCCAGGCCGCGGAGCAGCAGTTCGGCATCGTGGGTACACCTGTTGAAGCCGGGGCGGAGGCCGAGGAGGCCGAGGAGGCCGAGCGGGAGGCCGCGCAGCGGCCCGAGTCGCCGCAGGACGCCGCGCTCTCGGCGGCCCATCAGGCGCTGGACGCGGGTGACCTGGGCGGCGCGGTGCAGGCGTACAAGAACGTGCTCGCCGAGGACCCGGCCAACGGCGAGGCGAAGCTGGGTCTGGCACAGGCCGAGCTGCTGCAGCGCGTTCAGGGTGTGGACGCCCAGCAGGTGCGCAAGGCGGCCGCCGAGAACCCGGGTGATGTGGCGGCGCAGATCGCGGCGGCAGACCTGGATCTGGTGGGTGGTCATGTGGAGGACGCCTTCGGACGCTTGGTCGACACGGTGCGTCGCACGACGGGGGACGACCGGGAGGCGGCGCGCGTCCATCTCCTGGATCTCTTCGATGTGATCGGCAGTGACGACCCCCGAGTGGTCACGGCGCGTAGTGCGTTGGCGCGCGTGCTGTTCTGACCTCTGGTGGCTCAAACAGTGCGGCGACCGCTCTTTACCAAAAATTGGTAAACGCGGTCGCTGTTACTGCCAGTAAATGTCCGTCAGCACTTTGTCCGGTCTTGAAGTAAATCTCCCTCTCTTTCCGGTCGCCATGTGACGACCCTGTGTGCCCGGCCTCGACCTTCCCGCAGCGCTACGGTTATCCGGCCGTTACTCGCTAGTAACGAACCCCTTGTGCCTCAGCCAGGAATGGACCACGATCGGCCAAGCTCGGTCCATCCCCCGTAGCCCGGCAGCCGGTCGGTGCGTTGGTGTGGTGGTCCCCACCGGGCAGGCCGGCGGCAATGACGTCGGCCTTGGACAGGGGGGTCTCTGCCCACCGGGCAGGGCCTGTCCAGGAGGTTGCGCGAGAAGCGTGGCCAGTGGTTGTCGCTCGGGGGTGATCGCCGGTGTTGCGGGTGCGGTGTGCGCCTGTGAGACGTGGGCGCTCTCCTTCCCGAGGACGTAGCACTTCTCCCATCCCAGGTCCGGGGCTGATCGCCCCGGCCGGAGATGTACGTCCGAGAAGGAGGAAAGTCATGGAGTCTCAGGCTCGTGGCGGAACCAGATGGAAGCGGTTCGCCGTTGTCATGGTGCCGAGCGTTGCTGCCACGGCCGCGATTGGCGTCGCCCTGTCCCAGGGTGCGCTCGCGGCGTCGTTCAACGTGTCCGGCCAGCAGTTCAAGGTCGCGGTCGACCGTCTTGACGGTACGGGCTTCGCCCAGTACGGCGCCATTGACACCCAGCACGGCGGGAAGCACATCCCGGTCGCCGTGTCGGCGTTCAAGAGCGCCAAGCTCAAGGGTCTGTGCCAGTCCGTCGTGGTCCCGGTCCCGCTCTTCGGCGATGTGTCGCTGAAGCTGTCGGCCGGCAACGGCAGCAAGACGGTCGAGGCCAAGAACCTGTTCATCGATCTCGATCAGCTGGACGCGGACGCCACGTTCCGCGGGATCGACATCGGTGTGGCCGCGGGTGACGCGACCAAGGGTCCCGGTATCAAGAAGGGCGACAAGGCCGATCCCGGTTCCTTCGCCCAGCAGGCCGATTCCGCGACGCTGACCGGTGTGAGGCAGACCGCCTGGGCGACCAGTGCGGGCACGTTCAAGCTCTCGGGCCTTTCGATGAAGGTCAGCAAGGGCAAGAACGAGTGCTTCTGACGCGCTGAGCTGGGGTGGGGGGCCGCGGCGCTGCCCTCCACCCGGGCATCGGCCGGCAGCGCCGTGTGCGCCACGCTTTGCTATTACCGCTGTAGAACAACGCGATCCACCGATCGCCAGCCCCAGGGAGCTGTTTTCAATGAGTGCCGAGTCGCCGGGGGCGCGTGACCGAATCAGCCGTTGGCGGAAGTCCTTCCGGGTGTGGCGCTGGCAGCGCCCGTACTGGGCGGGGTTGTTGACCCTGCTGGCAGGGCTGCCGATCATTTACTTTCCGTACAACAGCCTCAACGCGGGCGGGTTCACCATCAACCTGTCCACCACCGCCGGATCGGCCTCGCTGATCATCGGTGTGCTGCTGATCATCCTGGGCCTGACCATGTGGTTCCAGCCCTTGGTGCGGGTATTCGCCGGAGTCGCCTCGATCCTCCTCGGCCTGGTGTCGCTTCCCGTCTCCAACATCGGCGGCTTCCTGATGGGATTTCTGCTGGCGCTGTTCGGCGGTGGCATGAGCGTCGCCTGGGCGCCGGGCGAGGCACCGGAGGAGCAGCCGGCGAAGGGCCAGGAGGCCGTACCGGAGGGCGACGGGAACGGTGACAGCGTGCCGGAACCGGCCGGAGCCGGGACCGCACTGGACCAGGACGCCACGAATGGGAGGCACCGTGCGGGGTGAAGAGGAGCAGCTCGAGGGCGCGAGCCCTCGGCAAGTGAGAACGGGTCCGCGGCACGCGGCTCCAAGAAAGTCGATGCTCACTCGCCTTCAGGTGCCCGCGGGCAAGGCGATAGCGCTGGCCGCCATGCCCACCGCCGTGCTCATGGGCATGGGGCTGACTCCGCAGCTCGCCTCGGCGAGCCCCAGGGCCGACGACCGGTTCAAGGCCGGGCCGTGCGTGTCCCAGCCGGATGAGGCGGACAAGGCGGATAAGGCCGACAAGGGGGATGCCAAGGGCAAGGAGACGGCGGACCCGAAGGGCGACGCCAAGGACGATTCCCCGGCCACCCCCGGCGGCTCCCAGGGCGACGACGGCGCCACGGCCGATCCGAACCCGTCGGCCGGCAAGCCCGCGCCCACGCCGTCGCCGTCCGATTCCCAGGACGCCCAGGAGTCGAAGGAGCCCTCGGCCTCGCCGAGCCCCTCGGAGTCCGAGTCGAGGAACCCGCTGGACCCGCTGGGGCTCGGGGACGCGCTCCACAAGGTCATCGGTGGCGACGAGGAGAAGTCCGACGCGTCCGCCGAACCGAGCGCCTCGCCGACCACGAAGCCGAGCCCTTCGCCGTCCGGTACGTCCGACTCGGCGGCCGACAAGGCGACGGACCCGGTCAAGGACACGGTGGACAAGGTCGGACAGGGCGCCCAGGACGCCGCCGACAAGGCGAAGAAGACGGTCGAGGACACCAAGGACCAGGCCGACAAGGCCCTCCCCACGCCCTCCCCGTCCGCCTCGAAGGGCGCCGGCGGCAAGGAGGCGTTCCCCTGTCCGGAGTTCGACGCGGACGCGTACAAGAACGCCGACGCCGAGAAGACCCCCAACCTGCTGCCGGACGACCCCTGGACCCTCAAGAGCACGCTGCTGAGCCTGCATGGCCTGGACTACCAGGGCATCGTGGAGATCAAGACGTACAGCGGGAAGGTCAAGAAGGTCCTGAAGTTCACCGCCAAAAGCGTGGACATCAAGGATCTGCACCAGACGGTGATCGGCCCGGGCGGGACCACCACCCACGTGCAGGCCCGCGAGGGGTCCAAGTCGACGATCCGCAACGGCACGGTGACGATGTACACCGAGGAGCTCAAGGGCAATCTGCTGGGGATCATCCCGATCACCTTCAGCCCCAAGAGTCCGCCCCCGCTGAACCTCCCCGAGGTCTTCTTCACCAATGTCACTGTGAAGCAGGCCGGTCAGTTCGGTGGCGATCTGACCGTACCGGGCATGCATCTCTACAAGACCGGGGAGTGACACACCCCGCGACACACAGGCCCGTTCGGGAGCCGCACCACCCCTCCTCGGGAGGGAAAAACGCCCGTGGGCACCAACTCCGGCCGGAGTTGGTGCCCACGGGCGCGTTCGGGCCCGAGCGGCTTACTCGTTCTCGCCGCCCAGGTGGTGCACCCGCACCATGTTGGTGGTGCCGGGCACGCCGGGGGGCGAGCCCGCGGTGATGATCATCTTGTCGCCCGCGTTGTAGCGGCCCAGCTTCGACAGCTCGGCGTCCACCAGGTCCACCATCGCGTCGGTGTGCTCCACATACGGCACGACAAAGGACTCCACGCCCCAGCTCAGCGTCAGCTGGTTACGGGTCGCGCTGTCCGTGGTGAAGGCCAGGATCGGCTGCTGGGCGCGGTAGCGGGAGAGCCGGCGGGCGGTGTCGCCGGACTTGGTGAAGGCCACCAGCGACTTGGCGCCCAGGAAGTCGGCGATCTCGCAGGCCGCGCGGGCCACCGAACCGCCCTGCGTCCGCGGCTTCTTGCCCGGCACCAGCGGCTGGAGGCCGCGCGAGAGCAGCTCCTGCTCGGCCGCCTGCACGATCCGGGACATCGTCTTGACGGTGTCGAGCGGGTAAGCGCCGACCGAGGACTCGGCGGAGAGCATGACCGCGTCCGCGCCGTCCAGGATCGCGTTGGCGACATCGGACGCCTCGGCGCGGGTCGGCCGCGAGTTGGTGATCATCGACTCCATCATCTGGGTCGCGACGATCACCGGCTTGGCGTTCCGGCGGCAGAGCTCGATCAGCCGCTTCTGCACCATCGGGACCTTCTCCAGCGGATATTCCACCGCCAGGTCGCCACGGGCCACCATGACGCCGTCGAAGGCGTCGACGACATCCTGCATATTGGCGACGGCCTGCGGCTTCTCCACCTTGGCGATCACCGGCACCCGGCGGCCCACCTCGTCCATGACGCGGTGGACGTCACGGACGTCGCCCGCGTCCCGGACGAAGGAGAGCGCCACCAGGTCGCACCCCATGGCCAGGCCGAACTTCAGGTCCTCGATGTCCTTCTCGGACAGCGCGGGCACATTGACCGCCGCACCGGGGAGGTTGATCCCCTTGTGGTCGGAGATCACCCCACCCTCGATGACGATGGTCCGCACCCGGGGACCCTCGACCGCGGTGACCCGCAGCTCGACGTTGCCGTCATTGATCAGAATCTGGTCGCCCTTGGACACATCGCCCGGCAGCCCCTTGTAGGTGGTGCCGCAGATGGTGCGGTCGCCCGGCACGTCCTCGGTGGTGATGATGAACTCGTCGCCGCGGACCAGCTCCACCGGGCCGTCGGCGAAGGTCCCCAGGCGGATCTTGGGGCCCTGGAGGTCGACGAGCACGCCGACCGCGTGGCCGGTCTCCTCGGACGCCTTGCGGACGCGGTGGTACCGCTCCTCGTGCTCCGGGTGGCTTCCGTGGCTCATATTGAAGCGGGCCACGTTCATCCCGGCCTCGATCAGTGCCTTCAACTGTTCGTAGGAGTCGACGGCGGGGCCCAGAGTGCAGACGATTTTGGAACGGCGCATGAGGCAGATCCTATCGGGTTTGTTTCGGAGCGGAATATTTAAGGCTTGGATCAAAGGGAGCAGAGCCGAGACTAGGCGCTGACCAGGTCGAACGCCTGGGTGGCGATCTCCAGCTCCTCGTCCGTGGGCACCACGGCCACCGCGACCCGGCTGCTCCCGGCGGAGATCAGCCGCGGCGTGGTGCCGCGCAGCGCGTTGCGCACCGAGTCCACCTCGATGCCGAACGCGGTGAGGCCGCGCATCGCCGCCTCCCGCACCGCCGCGGAGTTCTCCCCCACCCCGGCGGTGAAGGCGATGGCGTCCACCCGTCCGAGTACCGCGATGTACGCGCCCACATACTTGCGCAGTCGGTGAATGTAGATGTCAAAGGCCAGCTGGGCGGCCGGGTCGCCCTCGCCCATCCGGCGGCCGATCTCGCGCATGTCGTTGTCCCCGCACAACCCCAGCAGCCCGCTGCGCTTGTTGAGCAGGGTGTCGATCTCATCGGTCGACATCCCGCCCACCCGGGACAGATGAAAGATCGCCGCCGGGTCGATGTCTCCCGACCGGGTACCCATGACCAGGCCCTCCAACGGGGTCAGCCCCATCGAGGTCTCCACGCACTCCCCGCCGCGCACGGCCGAGGCACTGGCCCCGTTGCCCAGGTGCAGCACGATCGTGTTGACCTTCGAGACGTCCCTCCCCAGCAGCGCGGCCGTGGCCCGGGAGACATACGCCTGCGAGGTGCCGTGGAAGCCGTAGCGCCGCACCCCGCACCGGTCGGCGGTCTCCACGTCGATCGCATAACGCGCCGCGGCCTCCGGGATCGTCGCGTGGAAGGCGGTGTCGAAGACCGCGACCTGCGGCAGATCCGGGCGCAGCGCGCGGGCCACCCTGATCCCGGTGACGTTGGCCGGGTTGTGCAGCGGGGCCAGCGGGCTCAGCTTCTCGATCTCCTCGACCACCTCATCGGTGATCAGGGTCGGCTTCGTGAACCGAGTGCCGCCGTGCACCACCCGGTGCCCGACCGCCGCCAGCTGGGGCGAGTCGAGGCCGAGGCCCTGCCCCCTCAGGTCCTCGGAGACCTGCTTGAGGGCCGCCGCGTGGTCGGCGACGGGGCCCTCCCCGATGCGCTCCACGATGCCGGAGGCCAGCCGGGTGCGGTCGGCCATGTCCAGCAGCTGGTACTTGACGGACGAGGAGCCGGAGTTCAGGACGAGGACTCGGGAGCCGTTCACGCGGTCTGCGCCTTCTGTGTCGGGGACGTCGGGGACTGCGCCTGGATGGCGGTGATCGAAACGGTGTTGACGATGTCCTGGACGAGTGCCCCGCGGGACAGGTCGTTCACCGGCTTGCGCAGGCCCTGGAGCACCGGGCCCACCGCCACGGCGCCCGCCGAGCGCTGGACGGCCTTGTAGGTGTTGTTGCCGGTGTTCAGGTCCGGGAAGATCAGCACGGTGGCCCGGCCCGCCACCTCGGAGTCCGGCAGCTTGGTCGCCGCCACCGCCGTGTCCACCGCCGCGTCGTACTGGATCGGGCCCTCGACCAGCAGATCCGGGCGGCGCTCGCGGACCAGCTCGGTCGCCTTGCGGACCTTGTCCACGTCCGCGCCCGAGCCGGAGGTGCCGGTGGAGTACGACAGCATCGCGATCCGCGGCTCCACGCCGAACTGGGCGGCGGTCGTCGCCGACTGGATGGCGATGTCCGCGAGCTGCTCGGCGTCCGGATCCGGGTTGACCGCGCAGTCGCCGTACACCAGCACCCGGTCGGCCAGGCACATGAAGAAGACGGACGAGACGATCTCGGCGCCCGGCGCGGTCTTGATGATCTCGAAGGCGGGCCGGATGGTCGCCGCGGTGGAGTGCACGGCGCCCGAGACCATGCCGTCGGCCAGACCCTCCTGCACCATCAGGGTGCCGAAGTACGAGACGTCGGCCACCACGTCGTAGGCCAGCTCGTAGGAGACGCCCTTGTGGGCGCGGAGCCGCGCGTACTGCTCGGCGAACCGTTCCCGCAGCGGGGAGGTCTGCGGATCGACGACATCGGCGTCCGCGAGCTGGATGCCGAGCTCGGCGGCGCGCTTGCGGATCGCGTCCTCCTCGCCCAGCAGTGTGAGGTCGCACACATCGCGGCGCAGCAGGACGTCGGCGGCGCGCAGCACCCGCTCCTCGGTGCCCTCGGGGAGGACGACCCGGCGGCGGTCCGCCCGCGACCGCTCGATCAGGTCGTGCTCGAACATCATCGGCGTGACCCGGCCGGAGCGGGCCAGCGAGATGCGGCCGGTCAGCGCGGCGGTGTCCACATGGCGCTCGAAGAGGCCGAGCGCGGTCTCGGCCTTGCGCGGCGAGTCCGCGGTGAGCTTGCCCTCGATCGCGAACAGCTCGGCCGCGGTCGGGAAGGAGCCGCCCGCCACCGACGCCACCGGGGTGCCCGGGGCCAGCCGCGAGGCGAGCGCCAGGATGTCGGGGCCCGGCCGCTCGTCCAGGGTGAGCAGCACACCGGCGATCGCCGGGGCGCCCGCGCTGTGCGCGGCGAGGGCCCCGACGATCAGGTCCGCCCGGTCACCGGGCGTCACCACCAGGCAGCCCTCGGTCAGCGCGGGCAGGAAGCTCGGCAGCATCGCGCCGCCGAAGACGAAGTCCCGTACGTCCCGGGAGAGTCCGGAGTGATCTCCGAGCAGCACCTCGGCGCCGAGCGTGCGGACGATCTGCGAGACGGTCGGCGCGGAGAGCGCGGCGTCCTCGGGGAGCGCGTAGGAGGGCACGGGCAGTCGGGCGGCCAGTCGCTCGGCGATGGCCCCGCGGTCCCCGGGGGCGCCCCGGTTGACGACGACGGCGACGACGTCGCAGCCCTGCGCCTCATAGGCCCGGTAGGCGTTGTGCGCCTCGGCGACGGCCGACTCCGCGGTCTGGTTCTGGCCGCCGACCACCGTGATCACCGAGGCGCCGAACTCATTGGCCAGCCGTGCGTTCAGCCCCAGCTCGTCGGGGAGGCTGGTGGCGGCGTAGTCACTGCCCAGCACCAGGACGTACTCGTAGTCGCGGGCCACCTCGTGGAAGCGGCCGACCAGGTGCGAGACCAGCTCGTCGGCGCCCCGCTCGGCCTGGAGCGCGGCTGCCTCCTCGTAGGTCATGCCGAAGACGGACGCCGGGGGCTGGCTCAGCCGGTAGCGGGCCCGCAGAAGATCGAAGAGGCGGTCGGGGCCGTCGTGCACGAGGGGGCGGAAGACGCCGACCCGGTCGACGTGGCGGGTCAGGAGCTCCATGACCCCCAGCTCGACGACCTGACGTCCATCGCCGCGTTCGATCCCGGTCACGTACACGCTGCGCGTCACGCGTGCTCTCCGTTTCTTTGCCGTTCCTCGGCGTTTTCCCGGTGTGCGCCCTTCGGGCACAATTCAGCCATATCGGAGGGCCCAGTCCCCTTGACAATACTCGTGGGCCTGGTTAGCGCGCTCGTCAGCATGAGGGATACAGCACCACCCCGCCCATGAAACAATCGGACTGGCTCAGATCTACCCGTAGGGAGCAGGAGACACAGCACGATGCGCATCGGAGTTCTCACCGCAGGCGGCGACTGCCCCGGCCTGAACGCTGTGATCCGGTCGGTTGTCCACCGCGCCGTGGCCGGCCACGGTGACGAGGTCATCGGGTTCGAGGACGGCTTCAAGGGCCTGCTCGACGGCCGTCACCGCAAGCTCGACCTCGACGCCGTCAGCGGCATCCTCGCCCGCGGCGGCACCATCCTCGGCTCCTCCCGGCTGGAGCGCGCCCGGCTGCGCGAGGCGTGCGAGACCTCCAGGGACCACGCCCGCGACTACGGCATAGACGTGCTGATCCCGATCGGCGGCGAGGGCACCCTCACCGCGGCCCGCATGCTCTCGGACGTGGGCCTGCCGATCGTCGGCGTGCCGAAGACGATCGACAACGACATCTCCTCCACCGACCGCACGTTCGGCTTCGACACCGCCGTCGGCGTCGCCACCGAGGCCATGGACCGGCTCAAGACCACCGCCGAGTCGCATCAGCGGGTCATGGTCGTCGAGGTCATGGGGCGCCACGCGGGCTGGATCGCGCTGGAGTCCGGCATGGCGGGCGGCGCCCACGGCATCTGCCTGCCGGAGCGGCCCTTCGAGGTCGACGGGCTGGTGAAGATGATCGAGGAGCGCTTCGCCCGCGGCAAGAAGTTCGCGGTCATCTGCGTCGCCGAGGGCGCGCATCCCGCCGAGGGCTCCATGGAGTACCAGAAGGGCGAGATCGACCAGTACGGCCATGAGCGTTTCGCCGGGATCGGCAACCGGCTCGCGGCCGAGCTGGAGCGGCGCCTGGGCAAGGAGGCCCGTCCGGTCATCCTCGGCCATGTGCAGCGCGGCGGCACCCCCACCGCGTACGACCGCGTGCTGGCCACCCGCTTCGGCTGGCACGCCGTCGAGGCCGCGCACCGCGGCGACTTCGGCATGATGACCGCGCTGCGCGGCACGGACATCACGATGGTGCCGATCGCCGATGCCGTCTCCGAGCTCAAGACCGTCCCCGCGAACCGCATGGACGAGGCCGAATCCGTCTTCTGAACCGGCTCTTGATACTGTCCCGGCCCTGATCTCGGGGGACACGGGATCGAGGGGGACAAGAGGGGATGAGGGAGCAACGGGCGGGATGCGTCGGTTATGGGACCGGGTGCGGCCATCGGCGGCCCGTCATGCCTTGACGGCGCCGCCCAGCGCGAAGCCGCCGCCCAGACGGCGGGAGATCAGCACATAGAGCAGGACCACCGGCGTGGAGTAGAGGATCGAGAAGGCGGCCAGCTGGCCGTAGACCACTTGGCCGTAGTTGCCGAAGAAGGTGAAGATCGAGACGGACGCCGGAAGTTGCTCGGGGGAGAGCAGCAGCATGAAGGGGACGAAGAAGTTGCCCCACATCATGATGAAGCTGTAGATCATCACCACCGTGATCCCCGGCCCCATCAGCGGCAGGATCACGCGCGTGAGGCTCTGCAGCCATGACGCGCCGTCCGTCCACGCCGCCTCCTCCAGGATCACCGGCACCCCGTCCATGAAGTTCTTCATCAGCCAGATGGCGAAGGGGAGTTGGGACGCGGCCAGGAAGAGGGCCGTGCCCGACATGGTGTCGATCAGGTCCACCTGCACGAAGAGGCCGTAGACCGGGACCATGATCGCGGTGATCGGCAGACAGGTGGTGAACAGCACCGTCAGCAGATAGGGGCGCACCAGACGGGAGCGGAAGCGGGAGAGCGGATAGGCGGCCAGCGCCGCGCACGCGACCGTCAGCACGGTCGCGCCGCCGCACAGCAGCAGGCTGTTCAGCATGGGCGTGAAGGTGATCTCGTCCGTCCACACCGCCGAGAAGTTGTCGAGCGTGGGGGAGCCGGGCGCCGAGACCCGCAAGGTCGCCTCGCTGTCGACGCCGGCCAGCAGCAGCCACGCCAGCGGAAGGAGAAACGCCGCCGCGACCGCCAGCAGCGCGGTGTCGGCGGCCAGCCGGCGGCGGACGCGGGAGGACCAGGGGGGACGGGGCCAGGGATCACGGGAGAGTGCGGACAACCTGGGACCTCCTCGCGCGGCGAGCGCAGTCGATCAGCGTCCCGTCCATGAAACCGGTTGCCCCACCGTGGCGGAAGAGCGGTGCACCGCCCAGGACCCAAGGGGGCTACGGGCGGCCGGAGACGGTCGAGGTGACGCCCACCGGCTGATCGTTCCTCAGCTGGCCGAAGAGCCGCTTCGCCGCCGTCATGTCCCACTTCACGGCGCTGCCCTTCGAGGTCGCGAAGCCGAGATCGGACACCGGGACGTTGAGCCGCTTGCCGTCGCCCGAGGTGACGCCTTTCATCGCCTGGAACAGGGACATGAGGTTTCGCAGGCCCATGTCCTTGTCCACGGTGAGCGTGTCCAGGCCCGCGTTCATGGTCGGGAAGGCCGCGAACGGGTTGGCCAGGACGCCCGGGGTGGCCGCCTTGTTCGCGAGGGCGGCCAGGAACTTCTGCTGGTTCCGGGTACGTCCCAGGTCGCCCTTGGCCTCCTGGTGGCGCTGGCGGACGAAGGCGAGGGCCTTCGCGCCGTCGAGGGTGTGGCAGCCCTTCTTCAGGTCAAGGCCGGACTTGTCGTCCCTGACATCCCGCGCCACGCACATCCGCACGCCACCGACCGAGTCCACGATGTTCACGAAGCCGGCGAAGCCGATCTCGGCGTAGTGGTCGATGTGCAGCCCGGTGTTGCGCTCGATGGTCGCGACCAGCAGGTCGGGGCCGCCCATCGCGTAGGCAGCGTTCAGCTTGTTCTGCTCCGCGGGGTAGAGCCGGCCGGTCTGGGGGCGGACGAACGAGGGGATGGTCACCCAGGAGTCGCGCGGGAGGCTCATCATCGTGGTGCCGTTCGCGCCGGTGTGCAGCACCATCATCGAGTCGGTGCGGCTGCCCTCGGCCGAGCCGGTGCGAAGGTTCTTCCTGGCCTGGTCGGAGAGGCCGGCACGGCTGTCGGAGCCCACGATGAGGTAGTTGGTGCCCTTGCCGGGCGGCGGGCGGTCCGGGACCGTGGAGAGGTCGACCTGGCGGTTGAGCTCGGTGTCGGCCCAGACGTAGGTGCCCCCAGAGGCGATCAGCAGCGCGGAGACCAGGACGATCGCCGCACGGGTGACCCGGCGGCGCCGGCTGAGGCGCTCCTTGGGGGCCCGTCGCCTGACGGTGGGGGCGGGCGGGGGAGGGGGCTCGGGGGCGTGGGTCTCCTCGCTCGTCCGGTAGGGGGCCGGCCGGATGGGGGTGCTCCGGGTCCCCGTGGGCATGCCCTGGGCCCCCGTCGTGGGCATGCTCTGGGCCCCCGTCGTGGGCATGCTCTGGGCCTCGGCCGCGGGCATGCTCTGCGTCTCCGCCGTGGAGATCTCCCAGGCCCGCGCCGACGCCGACTCCGCCTGCCGCGGCCCGGCGTGCGCCGACCGCTGCCCCTCCTGCCCGGTGATGACGCCTGTCGGCCGCACTCCGCCGCCGTGCCGGTTCCCGTCCACCCACCCGTTCAACCGCTCAGTCATGGTTGGCAGTCTCCAGTCGCGCGAGCCTGCCCGCCGGACGTTCATAGAGGAAGAACAACTTCCGTACGGCCTTGAACGCCGGTGTGGTCATCGGCCGTAGGTCATAGGTCATTTGGATGTCAGGCTCCGGTGCGCGGGTGCCCGGCCCAGCTCCTGGGCGGCCGTCCCGGAGCGCTTCATGCGGTGCCACGTCAGCCGGGCGCCGAGCAGCAGGGCGACCACGGACTGGATGACCACCAGATACATCAGCTGCCGGTAGACGAAGAGCTGGAAGGGCATCGACCACAGCGACCGCATCCGCTCGCCGTCCAGCCGCAGCGCGTATCCGGCGCAGACCACCTGGACGGCGAGGAAGGCGAACCACACCCCGGCCGACTGCAGGGGGTCCTGGAAGAGCGCCCCGTACAGGAAGAAGAGGTCCACCACGGGCGCGAGCAGCGGCAGCACGACCTGGAAGAGCAGGAGATAGCTCAGCCCGCGGCGACCGAACCGGCCCACCGAGCCCAGTGAGACCACGGCGCGGCGATGTTTCCACATGGCCTGGAGCGTGCCGTAGCCCCAGCGGTACCGCTGTCGCCAGAGCTGGCGCAGGGAGGTGGGGACCTCGGTCCAGGCGACGGCGGTCTCCTCGTAGACCACTCGCCAGCCGGCCCGCCACAGGGCCATGGTGAGGTCGGTGTCCTCGGCGAGGGTGTCCTCGCTGACCCCGCCGACGCCCATCAGCGCGTCCCGCCGGAAGGCGCCGATGGCGCCGGGAACGGTCGGCATGCACTCCAGCACCTCGAACATCCGGCGGTCGAGGTTGAACCCGAAGACGTACTCCAGATGCTGCCATCTGCCGAGCAGACCGCGCCGGTTGCCGACCTTGGTGTTGCCGCTGACCGCGCCGATGGCCGGGTGGGCGAGCGGCTGGATGAGCTGGTGGATGGCGTCGGGTTCGAAGACGGTGTCGGCGTCGACCATGACCACGATGTCGTGCCCGGTATGCGCAAGCCCGGTGTTGAGGGCGGCTGCCTTGCCGGCGTTGGGCTGGCGGATCACCAGCACCCGCGGGTCGCCGGTCCGGGCGGCGATGTCGGCCGTGCGGTCCGTCGACCCGTCGTCGATCACGATGATCTGGAGGTGCTGGTGGGTGGAGGCGAGCAGCGAACGGATGGTGGCCTCGATGCCCGCCTCTTCGTTGTACGCCGGGATGAGCACCGTCACTGGGTCGTTCACCTCCCGGAGCCACGGAGCGCCGGGGCGGAAGCGGGTGAGACGCCGGACATGGGTGCGGGCGAAGAGGGTGAGCATCAGCAGCCGCAGC
The DNA here is from genome assembly GCF_040607655.1 of Streptomyces sp. NPDC005266. Taxonomy (NCBI): domain Bacteria; kingdom Bacillati; phylum Actinomycetota; class Actinomycetes; order Kitasatosporales; family Streptomycetaceae; genus Streptomyces; species Streptomyces sp. NPDC005266. The sequence goes on along the minus strand of NZ_JBEXHC010000001.1, from coordinate 130,894 downwards.
ACCCCCAGCGCGCCCGCGATCCCCAGCACCCACGTCATGGTGGTCACAAAGGCGCGGCCGATGGCCGCGACCCAGATCAGGCCCACGCCCTGCCAGTGTTCGAACGGGGAGGCCGAGATGTCGACCGGGGGCACGCCGAGTCCGCCCGTCACGGTGGTGAACCTCTTGACCCGCGGGTTGTTCAGCAGCTTTTCCGTCTGTTGGTACGCGCTCTCGGTCTGGCTGAACTGCCGGACCACTCCCTGCGAAGGCTTCTTGGCCGAGGTGTCGGCGGCGACCAGCGCGTAGCCCTGCGCGGCGCCCCGCCGCGCCGCCTCCCACTCGTCGCCGCACAGCGTGCTCACATCGGTGGTCAGCGGCATCCGCAGCAGCCTCGGCTCCTTGTCCACGGTGCCGGCCAGCGCCGACTCGGTGAGGGACAACTCCAGGCCGGCGCGGCCGGAGGACGCGCTGCCCAGGTCGGCGCCGGTGTAGGTGTTGGAGCCGATCTCATGGCCCTCGTCGCGGATCCGCCGTACCAGGTCCGGATACCGCGCCGCCTGGGAGCCGTAGAGGAAGAAGGTCGCGTGTGCTTTCCGCTTGTGCAGCAGGTCGAGCAGGCGCGGTGTCCACACGGGGTCGGGCCCGCCGTCGTAGGTGAGCGCGACCGTTCCGGCAGGCATGCTCACGGACGTCACCCGTTCGCCGTTGATCTGCACCACCGGGCCGCCGCCCGCCACGGCCCTGGGCACGGGGCTGGTGCAGGGGCGCCGTGTCTTCGCGGCGTCGACCTCGTGATTGGTCCAGCCCTGGAACATCAGCAAGGCGAACATGACGGGCAGGACGAGGGCAAGCAGCAGCCAGTGCGCTCGTGGGTCACGGGACCGCTTGTGCCGGCCTCCTCGGTACTCGTGGCTCATTGGGTCTCAACGTAGTGAACAGAGATCACCTTGCCGGGGGGAGCTTGCGGGACCTTGCGGTTACGGATAAGAATCCGCCACTGGCCCCCTCCGGGCCGCCGCATCACGTAGGGTTCGCGAGCGCGACCCGGCCGCGCGCGGCGCTCACGCGGCGAGGCGGGTGTAACGCCCCTTCCCGGTCTTCCCTTTCCTTGCCTTTCGTTGCCGTCCCTTCCCTGTCCGGCCCTGTCCGATAACAAGCGGTACTCCGGGCGGGCTCTGCTTGACTGGCGCGTATGACCTCCGGGTTCGAGACGACCAGGCCCACGCCCATCGACTACCTCGACCGGCTGACCGCGACCGACGCCGGGCGCGGATACAAGCAGCGGATGGCGGAGGTCTTCGACCTCCGCCCCGGCCACACCGCCCTCGACGTGGGCTGCGGCCCCGGCACCGACCTGCTCGCCCTGGCCGAGGCGGTCGGCCACACCGGGTCGGTGGTCGGTGTCGATCACGATCAGGAGATGGTCGAGCGGGCCGCGCGCCGCACCGCCGCCCACCCCCGGGTCGAGGTGCGGCGCGGCGATGTCCACTCCCTGCCGCTGGACGACGCCACCGCCGACCGTGCCCGTACGGACCGGGTGCTGCAACACGTTGAGGACCCGTCGGGGGCCCTCGCCGAGATCCATCGCGTGCTGCGGCCCGGCGGGCGGCTGGTCATGGGCGAGCCGGACTGGGACACCCTGGCCATCGACCACCCGGACCTGGAAGTCTCACGCGCCTACACCCGCCATATCGTCGAGCGGGTGGTGCGCAACGCCGCCATCGGCCGCCAACTGGCCCGGCTCGCCGCCCGGGCCGGCTTCGGCGTCCCGGAGGTCGTCCCGGTCACCCAGATCTTCCGCGACGTCCGCGCGGCGGACAAGATCCTCGGCCTGGAGCGCACCACCCGCCGGGCCGTCCGCGCGGGATACCTGACGAGTGATCAGGCACGCAGGTGGCTGGATCACCTCGCCCATGGGCCGTTCCTCGCCTCGGTGACGCTGCACATCGTGGTGGCGGACGTGTAGCCGACCAGCCGACCACCCGGCCCGCCTGGCTCAGCCCGCCGTCGCGAAGGCGTTCACGCCGGTGAGGTCGGCCGACAGGCGCCACAGCCGCTCCGCCGTCCCCGGGTCCGTCGCATACGTACGGACGCCCGCGATGAGCTCCCCCTCGCCAGCCGGCTCGGCGATGTCGCAGTCCTCGCAGTAGACGCCGCCCGCGCCCGCCAGCTGGGGAGACGTCGCCGCCCACACCTGGGTCGCCGCGCCCTGTTCGGGGGTTTTGAAGGAGGCCGCCCAGGTGCCGTTCTCGTTTATCCACCCGGCGGCGACCATCTCCTCCTTGGGCACATGGCGGGCCAGCTGGGTGGCGATGGTGCCGGGATGGACCGAGAAGGCGCGGACGCCGGCGTCGCGGCCGAGGGCGTCGAGCCCGACGGCGAACAGGGCGTTGGCCGTCTTGGCCTGGCCGTATGCCCGCCACTTGTCGTATCCCCGGGCGAACTGCGGGTCCTCCCAGTGGATGTCCGAGAGCTGATGGCCGTTGGAGGACACCGAGACCACGCGTCCCCCGCCCCGCTCGCCACCCTGGGCGATCGCGGGCCACAGCCGGTTGACGAGGGCGTAGTGGCCGAGGTGGTTGACGGCGAACTGGGCCTCCCAGCCGGGCCCGACCCGGGTCTCCGGGCAGGCCATGATCCCGGCGTTGTTGATCACCAGATCGATGGGACGGCCGGAGGCGAGGAGGCGGTCGGCGAAGGCGCGGATGCTGTCGAGGTCGACGAGGTCCATTTCGTCGACCTCCACGCCCTCGATGCCGGCGAGGGCCTCCTCGGCGGTCGCCCGCCGCCGCGCGGGGACCATGACCGTCGCCCCGGCGCGGGCGAGCGCCCGTGTCGTCTCCAGTCCGAGGCCCGAGTAGCCGCCGGTCACGACCGCGAACGTATCCGTGAGGTCGATCCCGCGCAGAACCTCCTCCGTGGTGCTCCGGGCGCCGAAGCCCGAGCCGATCCGGTGCTGGGGTGTTGTCATGCGGCGAAGCTATGGCTTGAAGCGCGCTCAAGGTCACCGCACGGGCCATGCCGCGGGCGGGTTCACTCCGGTGCGCCCGCCATGGCCCGTATTGATATGCCCGCAACAATCGGCTTCTACGGTGGTGATCCATGACCACCGTCACTCGTCCCACACCCCGAACGGCCGTCGTCCTGGCGGCCGTTCTCGTCCTCGTCGCGGCCGTAGTGGGCCTTGGCCCGCTCTCGTACGCCTCCGGCGACGACGCCAAGGGCAGATTCACGGTCCGCGCCCTCGTCATCACCATGTTCCCCGGGGAGACCAAGCCCTGGCTGGAACGGGAGTCCCTGCCCCGCACCATCGAGGCGCCCGGGGCCTCCGGCCCCCTGCACTGCTCGGAGGACGGACTGTGCGTCACCACCACCGGCATGGGCAAGGTCAACGCCGCCGCGAGCATGACGGCCATCCTGGACAGCCACCGGCTGGACCTGAGCCGGGCGTACTTCCTCACCTCCGGCATCGGCGGCACGCCCCCGGACCACGGCACCCTGGGCTTCGCGGCCTGGGCCCGCTGGGTCGTCGACTACGACCTCGGCCACCATGTCTCAGCCGCCACCGACCCCACCGTCCCGCACGGCTACCTCAAGGGCGACACGACCGGCACCAACGTCTTCCGCCTCGACGACCGTCTGGTCGACACCGCCTATCGCCTGACCAAGGACATCAAGCTGGCCGACAGCGACCAGGCCGCCGAGAACCGCCGCCACTACCGGGGGCAGGCCGGCAGGACCCCGTACGTCGACATCTGCGACACGGTGACCGGAGACAACTTCTGGACCGGCCGCGACCAGTCCGAGCGGGCGCGGTACATCACCGACCAGTGGACGGAGGGCCGAGGCGACTACTGCACAACCCAGATGGAGGACAACGCCACCGCCGCCGTCCTCGCCCGCCACGGCCACCTGGACCACTACCTCGACCTGCGCACCGCCAGCGACTTCGACCAGCCGTATCCAGGACAGAGCGCCAAGGAGGCACTGTCGGCCTTTCCCGGCTTCCGGATCTCCGTCGAGAACGCCTACCGGGTCGGCTCCACGGTGGCCCACCATCTGACGGAGCACGGCGGGTGAGCCCTGTGCTGGGAGTTACGGTTGGACGGGCTTGTGCGCCAGGAGGCAGAAGTGTTGCCTCTTCAGCCCCACGGGCTCCTGCTCCAGCCGTGCGGTGACGACGAACCCGGCCTCGGCCAGGAGCCCGGCCAGCCGGTGCGGTGGCAGACGGTACGACTCGTACGAGACCGGATGGCCATACGCCCGCGCGGGCCGCAGACGCTCATCACCGACGGCACCCCCCAGCAGCAGACGGCCGCCGGGCGCGAGCGTGCGGTGGAACTCGGCGAACACCCCCGGAAGCTGCTCCGGTGGCGTGTGATGGGTGGAGTAGAAGGCCAGGACACCCCCCAGCTCACCGTCCCGGAGGTCCAGCGCGGTCATCGAGCCCACCGTGAACCGCAGACCGGGGTGGGCCTGGCGGGCCAGCTCGATCATCTTCGGCGACAGATCGATGCCGCGTGCGGACACCCCCAGAGTGTCCAGGTACGCCGTCACCTTTCCGGGTCCGCATCCGATGTCCGCCACCGGCCCGAGACCGTCGCCCCGCACGAGCTCGGCGAACGCGGCCAGCATCGCGCGGGTCAGCGGATCCAGCTCGGCCGGGGACTTGACCTGTTGGGCGTAGTCGGCGGCGACGGTGTCGTACGACTCCCGGACGGCGGTCAGGTAGGAGGGCTCGGTCATGCCGGTAACCCTAAGCGGATGCGGTGAAGTTCGCCGCTGATCCCTCGCCGTTCGGCCTGGTCGAGGGCTTGGACGCCGAGAAGGATCAGCACTTGACTTCGCCGTAACCGCTTAGACCGCGTACCGCGTTTTTTCGGGGCGAGTGGGTCAGGGCTCGGCCACGTCCAGCTCAGCCCAGATTTCCTTGCCGACGATCCGGGTGCGGACGCCCCATCGGGCGGCCAGGGCGCGGACGATGAGCAGGCCGCGGCCGTTCTTGTCGGCGGGGGACGGGCGGCGTGGGCGGGGGAGGCGTTCGCCCCTGGGATCGGTGACGGCGATGCGCAGGCGGGCCTTGGTGAGGGTGAGCTGGACACGGAAGAGGCGTCCGGGGACCTGGCCATGCCGTACGGCGTTGGTGCCCAGCTCGGACACGATGAGTGCGGCGTCTTCGGCGAGGGCCGGATGCCCCCACTCGGCGACCATGCGCGCGGCGTAGTGGCGGGCTCGGGTCACGCTTATCGGAGTCGGGACGTAGTCGACGCGGCCCTCTTGGACGACGGGGTCGTTGTGGTCGGGGATCCGGGGGTCTTGGGGCGCGAAAGCCATCGCGTACCTCCAGTGGGCAGGGCGGAGCGGAGCCGCCAACTGACGTCCCTGTGCGAGCGGTTCATCACGGACCGTAGCCCCGGCATGGAGATCATTACAAGTTCCTCTTGGAGGAATTCCCTCGATCTGGTTTGCGGCGGCGGCCCCATGAGGCCAGACTGTGCGCGTGACGACAAGTCAGCCGATGCAGGGCAACAGCACATCGACCGTTCTGGGACGCAGGCTCGGTGGCGAGCTGACCAAGCTCCGCACAGCGGCGGGCCTGACCCAGACCCACGCCGCGAAGGTCCTTACCGGATCCACCACCAAGGTCGCGAAGATGGAGGGTGGCTGGGTTCCGATGCGCGACCCGGACATCCGCGCGTTGTGCGAGCTGTACGGCGCGAACGACCCTGCGACGGTGGGCATGCTGCTGGAGTTGGCGCGTATCGACCGCGAGCGTCGCAAGGCCAAGGGCTGGTGGAACGACGTACCGCTCACCAACACGATGAGGGAGTACGTGCCGCTGGAGAGCGCTGCCACCGCGATCAAGGCTTGGCAGGTTTCGTTCGTTCCGGGCCTGCTCCAGACTGCTGGGTACGTACGGGTGCTACGGCGCTTCGCGCTACCGGATGAGCATCCTGATGAGACCGAGAGGTTCGTTGCTTCCAGGGTGGCGCGACAGCAGCGGCTTTCCGGGGAGTCACCGCCTTCTCTCTGGACCATCATTCCGGAGGCCGCGCTGCGCATCCCCGCGATTGAACCGGAGATGCTCCGTGCGCAGTTGGTGAGCATCCTGGACTGGGGAGAGCGGCCCAATGTCACGGTGCAAGTGCTCCCGTTCAGCGCTGGCTTTGCCGAGGGGCTGTCTGGCTCCTTCAACGTGCTCTCGTTCGCCGAGCCGGGAGCCATGGACGTGGTCTACGTGGAGTCGTCGCACTCTTACGTGTGGGTTGAGGGTGGCGATGGTGCTGCTCAACACGTAAGAATCTTCGAGAAGACGGCGCAGCGCGCCCTCCGCGATTCCGACTCCCGAGCCTTCATCGAGGCCCTCATCAAGGAAGTCTGAGCAGTGACAGCTTTCGCTTTCCGCAAGTCAAGTCACAGTGACCCATATGAGGAGTGCGTCGAGGTGGCCACCAACGTCCCCGCCACCGTGGCCATGCGCGACTCAAAGCGCCCCGACGGTTCCATACTCCGGTGCACACCCACGGCCTGGGCGGCCTTCCGGGCCGCCCTGATCGAGGGGCGGATCGGTTAGGCGGGCCGAGCCCGTGACTATGCTGGCGCCCGCGTGGCTGGTGCGAACACGTGCGCTGGTCGGTAACAAGGGAAAGAGCGGGGTGGGGACGCGTGGCCAAGCCTGTGCGTGCGGCTATCGGGGACACGTGGATCACGTGCACGTTCTGCCAGGGTGATCTGTTCCGGGACCGTGAGGTGAAGCTCAACAGCTCCGCCGCGGAGTTCCTGAACTTCGCCTGGGCGAACGAGTCGGCCACCGGGTTGATCTGCTGGAGCTGCGGCTACGTCCATCTGTTCGTCAACAAGGACCTCGACCTGTACAAGGTCAAGAAGGGCGAGGCGTGATGGGGGCGGGGCGGCTCAGACCTCCTCCCTCATCAGTCGCAGATAGACCACCGAGAACAAACCACCCACCAGCAACAGCAGCAGCGCTACCGCCGTCCCGTAGCCGATCAGCGACTTGTTGAACGCCTGGTCGTACATGAAGACCGGCAGCGTCTGGCTGCGGTTTCCGGGGCCGCCCCGGGTCATCGCCCAGATGAGGCCGAAGACCGAAAGCGTCTGCAGGGTGTTGAGCATCAGGTTGGTGCCGATGGAGCGGCGGATCATCGGCAGGGTGATGTGCCAGAAGCGGCCGAGCCCACCGGCCCCGTCGACCTCGGCCGCCTCCGTGATCTCCTTGGGGATCTCCGAGAGCGCGGCGGAGTAGACGAGCATGGAGAAGGCCGTACCGCGCCAGACGTTGGCGAAGGAGACGGCGAGGATCGGCAGGGTATAGAGCCAGTTCTGCGACGGCAGACCGAGCCAGTCCAGCACCTCGTTGAGCGTGCCCTCGCGACGGAAGAACGCGTACAGCAGGAAGCCCGCGACGATCTCGGGGAGCACCCACGCCGCAATGACGACAGAGCCGGTAAGGGTCCGCACCGGCCGCGAGGCGCGCTGCATCAGAGCGGCCAGGGCCAGGCCCAGGGTGTTCTGGCCGACCAGGGACGAGACGACGGTGAAGACGAGGGTGAGGACGACCGCGTTGCGGAAGTCGTCGTCCCCGAAGGCGCGCCGGAAGTTGTCGAGGCCGACGAAGTCCGTGGTGGACGCGCCGGTCAGCTGCATATTGGTGAAGGCGATATAGACGCAGTAGCCGATCGGCCCGCCGAGGAAGAGCAACAGGAGCAGCGTGGCCGGGGCGATCGGGAGCCAGCGGAGGGGGTGGTGGCGGCGGTTCCCCGGGCGCGCCGGGGCATCGGCCCGTACCGCCGCCACCTTGGTCGCGGTGGTCATCAGCCCTTGTTCACCGTGGCGCCGTCGGTGATGGACTTCAGCTGCTGGTCGTACGACTTGGCGGCGGAGGCCGGCGAGGCGTTGTCCGCGGTCGCCGCCTCCATCGCCTCGCCGATGGCCGTGGAGACCTGTGGGTAGAGGGAGGTGGCGGGGCGGTAGTGGGTGTGCCGCACCAGGCCGGTGAAGAAGGTGATGCCGGGCATGGAGGCGGTGTACTCCGGGTCCTTCGCGACGTCCTTACGGACCGCGATCTGGGCGTCCACGATGTCCCACCGGACCGCGTTCTCCTTGGTCTGGAGCTGCTCGATGAACTTCCAGGCCAGATCGGGCTTCCTGGACTTGGCGCTGATCGCCCACGTCCAGCCGCCGGACATGCTGACCTTGCCGGGCGCCTGGCCGTGCTGCGTGGGCATCGCGGCCTGCCCGAGTGTCTTCGACCACTCGGGCCACGGCTTGCCGCCGGTCTTCAGCCAGTTCTGACCGAGCCAGGAGCCGTCGAGGGCGATGGCGAGCTTGCCCTCGGGCAGCCATTCGCTGAAGACGGTGGTGCCGACGTTCGGATCGAGCGCGTCGGAGATGTCCGGGCCCAGCTTCTCGGAGTAGACGGTCTTGAGGAAGCCCAGGGAATCCCGGAAGCCCTGGCCGCCGGTGACCCACTTCTTCGCGTCGGGGTCGTACAGCGCTTTTCCGTCCACGCCGCCCGTGCCGTACAGCAGCATCTCGAAGCTCTGCATGACGGAGGTCTCGCCCGGGGCCTTGCCGGTGTAGACGTTGAGCGGGGTGACGCCGGGGACCTTCTTCTTGATGGTGCGCGCGGCCTTGAGGATGTCGTCCCAGTTCTTGGGCGCCCAGTCGGCCGGGAGCCCGGCCTTGGCGAAGGTCTTCTTGTTGAACCACAGGCCGCGGGTGTCGGTGCCGTCCGGCACTCCGTACGTCTTGCCGTCCTCGGCCTTGGCGGCCGCCTTCGCCGTGTCGACGAACTGGTTCCAGCTCTTCCACTTGGCCAGATAGTCGTCGAGCGGGCGCAGATAGCCCGCCTTGATGTCGGAGTTGATCCGGAAGGTGTCCTCGTAGACCAGATCGGGGGCGGTCTTCGGGGACCGCATCATCTGCTGCACCTTGGTGGCGTAGTCGTTGTCCTGCGCCTGGATCGGGATGAGCTTGACCTTCTTGCCGGGGTTCGCCTTCTCGAACTGCTTCTTCACCGCGGCGAGGTGGTTGTCCTTGAAGCGGATCTTGTTGTCGGTGCTCCGGTTGTAGGCGACCTTGATGGTGTTCGGGTCGCTGCCCGAACCGCCGCCGCAGGCGGTGAGGCCCGCGGTGGCGGCGAGGGTGGCGGCGGCGAGGATCAGTGGGGCGGTGGGGCGCACGGGCACGACCTCCTCCTTGCGGGCCTCTGAGGGCTGCGGCCTGACCGTAAGGTCGCCTTCAACGCAAGGTCAATCCCCCTGACCAGTCAGGTCACTTGACCGAAGGGCGGGCCTCGCCCACGGCCCCTTTTCCAGGGCTTTCCACCGGCTTTCCACCGGCTTTCCACGGCCGTTATGACTCGCTGAGCCAGCGGTAGAGGAGCTCCGGGCGGCCGATCTGCCCGTAGTGCGGGGCGCGCGCCGCCCGTCCCGCGTCCACCAGATGCTCCAAATAACGGCGCGCGGTGATCCGGGAGATGCCGACCGTCTCGGCCGTCGCCGCGGCCGAGATCCCCTCCCCGGCGCCGCGCAGCACCTCCGTCACCGCCTGAAGGGTGGCCTGGGTCAGCCCCTTCGGCATCGCGGCCGGCTGCGGAGCGCGCAGCGCGGCGAGCGCGCGGTCCACCTCCTCCTGCCCGCTGGCCTCGCCGGCGGTCGCCCGGAACTCGGCGTACCGGAGGAGCCGGTCCCGGAGGGTGGAGAAGGTGAACGGCTTCAGTACGTACTGCACGACCCCGAGCGAGACGCCGTCCCGCACCATGGCGAGATCCCGGGCCGAGGTGACCGCGATGACATCCGCCCCGTGCCCGGCCGCGCGCAGCGCCCGCACCAGCTGGAGGCCGTGGCCGTCGGGGAGGTAGAGATCCAGCAGCAGCAGATCGGCGGGCGTCCGCTCCAGCTGGCGCTGCGCATCGCCGCCCGTGCGTGCCGTCCCGACCACGGAGAATCCGGGGACGCGCTCGACGTACATCCGATGCGCGTCCGCCGCCACGGGGTCGTCTTCGACGACGAGAACCCGGATCGGCGCCGGTTTCGCCGGTGTCGCCTGCGTCGGGCTCATGGGACGGATTCCTCTCGGCCACGGGTATCGGGCGGGTCGGGGGCGCGGGAGCTCAGGGCTCCAATTTACGGAGGGTAACCGCCGCTGGCCAGGGCCGGGACCGGGGCCGGGGTCAGGGCCGGGGCCGGGGTCAGCGCCGGGGCCGGGGTCAGGGGCGGGGTCAGGGTCGAGGGCCAGGGCCAGGGCCAGGGCCAGGGCCGGGGCCGGGGCCAGGGCCGGGGCCGGGGCCGGGGCCGGGGCCAGGGCCGGGGCCAGGGTCAGGGCCGGGGCCGGGGCCGAGGGCCGGGCGCCCCGGCCCTCGGCCCTCGGCGCCGAGGGCCGGGCGCCCCGGCCGCGCCCGGCCCGCCGGGGCGAGCCCTTGCCGGGCCCGCCGCCCATCGGGGGCGGTGCGCGGCACGCGGATGACCTTGAGGGCTCCATCCCGTGAGCACTACCAGAATCGACGTGGTATCGAGAAAAATTGACACTGTGTAGACTTTTGCTGAAGGGGGCGACCCGGCTCCTCGCGAGACCTCTGTGGAGGAGCAGTGCAGAAGCAGAACTGGCTCATCACCGGCGTCAGCACGGGCCTTGGGCGCGCTTTCGCCCAAGCCGCCCTGGCCGCCGGGCACACCGTCGTAGGCACCATCCGTTCCGAGAAGGACCTGCGGGCCTTCGAAGAGCTCAGGCCCGGGCACGCTCACGGCCGTATCCTGGACGTGACGGACGGTGACGCCGTCTCCGGCGCGGTCGCGGAGGTCGAGCGGAGCGTCGGCCCTCTGGACGTCGTCGTCGCCAACGCCGGCTACGGCCTGGAGGGAACCTTCGAGGAAACCCCGCTGGCCGAGGTGCGACGGCAGTTCGAGGTCAACGTGTTCGGGGCAGTGGCCACCCTGCAGGCGGCACTGCCCCACATGCGCCGCCGCCGCCGCGGACACCTGATGGCCGTCACCTCCATGGGCGGGCTCATGGCCGTGCCCGGCATGTCCGCCTACTGCGGCAGCAAGTTCGCCCTGGAGGGCATCCTGGAGGCGCTGGGCAAGGAAGTCGCGCAGTTCGGAATCCATGTGACGGCGATCGAGCCCGGCTCCTTCCGCACCGACTGGGCCGGACGGTCCATGACACGCGCCGCGCGGACCGTCGACGACTACGACGAGTTGTTCACCCCCATCCGCGAAGCGCGGCAGAAGGCCAGCGGCAACCAGCTGGGCGATCCGGCCAAGGCCGGGGACGCCCTCGTGCACATCACCTCGGTCGAGCAGCCGCCGGCCCACCTCGTCCTGGGCTCGGACGCGCTGCGGCTGGTCACCGCCGCCCGCACGGCCGTGGACGAGGACATCCGCGCATGGGAGGTGCTCTCCCGTACGACCGACTTCGCCGAGGGCGCTCAGCTCTGATGCCCGGCCACCATTCCGCGCGCAGCCGTCGCACCACCGAGCGCAAGGGGGATGTCCGGGAGCGGGCCATCCTCGACACCTGCGAGGCCCTGCTGGCGCAAAACGGCTACGACGCCATGACCGTCGGCGACATAGCCCAGGGAGCCGGCATCACACGTGGCGCCCTGTACTTCTACTTCGCCTCCAAGCAAGACGTGGTCACGGCACTCGTGGCCCGGACCGTCGAGCACCTGTGGGAACGGTCCCGGGTCACCGCGCAGACGGACGAGCCGCGCCAGGCCATCGCGGCAGCCATGCGGCGCACGGTCGAGCTGTGGAACGAGCACGGCCTGGTCATGCGCACGGCGATCGACTTGTCGGTGACCGTGCCGGAGATCGGCGAGCTGTGGAACCACACGGCTGACCTGTTCATCGCGGCCATCACCGCCGTCCTGGAACGTGCCGGCATCCAGGCCGGCGCCGCACCGGACCAAGCCTCAGCGATGGCGCGCGCCCTGTGCTGGATGATCGAGCGGACGTTCTACCACGCCTCACAGGAATCCCGCGAGAAGCTCCAAGAGGCGTCGGCGACATGCGAACACATCTGGCTGACCAGCGCCGGTCTGATCACCTGAGGTATCTGCCATGGACGCGGTGAGGCGCGCGGTGCGCAGCGGAGGGCACCACCGACGGCGGTGCCGCCACGGCACGCGGCGTCGCGCCGCTCATGGCATGGCGGCTGGGGAGGACGTGGCGCCGCTCATGCATGGCGGCTGGGGAGGACGTGGCGCCGCTCATGGCATGGCGGCTGGGGAGGGCGTCGCGCCGCTCATGGCATGGCGGCCGGGGAGGGCGTCGCGCCGCTCATGGCATGGCGGCCGGGGAGGGCGTCGCGCCGCTCATGGCATGGCGGGGCTGGGGAGGGCGTCGCGCCGCTCATGGCATGGCGGCCGGGGAGGACAGGGGGAGGCGGATGGTGAAGGCCGCGCCGCCCTCCTCCGACCTGGTGACCTCCACCGTGCCCGCGTTGCGGCGCGCGGCCTGCTGGACCAGGGCCAGGCCGAGGCCGCGCCCCGGCGACTTGGTGGACCAGCCGCGGCGGAATGCCTCCTCGGCGGCCGCCGGGTCCAGGCCCGGCCCGGTGTCCGCGACGCGCAGCGTCAGCTCGCCGCCGTCCGCGCGGGCGGTGACCGTGACGCGGGCGCTGCGCGGGGCCGTATCGCCGCCCATGCCCTCGGCCGCCGCGTCCGTGGCGTTGTCGATGAGGTTGCCGAGGATGGTGACCAGGTCCCGGGCGGGGAGCCCCGGTGGCAGGACGCCGTCGTCGATCCGGCTGTCAGGGGCGAGGACGAGCTCGACGCCGCGCTCGTTGGCCTGGGCCGCCTTGCCGAGCAGCAGCGCGGCCAGCACGGGTTCGGCGACGGCCGCCACCACCTGGTCGGTGAGGGCCTGGGCGAGCTCCAGCTCGGCCGTCGCGAAGTCGACCGCCTCGTCCGCCCGGCCCAGCTCGATCAGGGAGACGACGGCGTGCAGCCGGTTGGCGGCCTCATGGGCCTGGGAGCGCAGGGCCTCGGCGAAGCCGCGGACCGAGTCCAGCTCGCCGGAGAGCGCCTGGAGCTCGGTGTGGTCGCGCAGGGTGACGACCGTGCCGCACCGCTCACCGCTGCTGACCGGCGAGGTGTTGACGACCACGACCCGCTCCGCGGTCAGATGCAGCTCGTCGACGCGTGGCTCGGCGGCCAGCAGGGCGCCGGTCAGCGGTGCGGGGAGGCCGAGCTCGGAGACGTCGCGGCCGACCGAGTCCTCGGGCAGGCCGAGCAGCTCACGGCCCCCGTCGTTGATCAGCGCGATCCGCCGCCGGCCGTCGAGCATCAGCAGCCCCTCGCGGACGGCGTGCAGCGCGGCCTCGTGGTAGTCGTGCATGCGGCTCAGCTCGGCGGCGTTCATCCCGTGCGTATGGCGGCGCAGCCGGGCGTTGATGACGTACGCGGCCACGCCGCCGATCGCGAGGGCGGCGAGCGCGACGCCGAGCAGGGCGAGCAGCTGTCGCCGCACCTGGGCGCTGATGGTTTCCACGGTGATGCCCGCGCTGACCAGCGCGGTGATCCGGCCGCCCGCCCGTGGATCGCGGACGGGGGCGACGACGCGCACGGAGGGGCCCAGCGTGCCGGTGTAGGTCTCGGGGAAGATCCGGCCGCGCAGCGCGGGCCGGATGTGGCCGAGGTATTCCCCGCCGATCCGGTCGGGGTCGGGGTGGGTCCAGCGGATGCCGCGGGTATTCATGATCGTGACGAAGGTGACGCCGGTGTCGCGGCGCACCTTCTCCGCGTACGGCTGGAGCCGGGCGCTGGGGTCGTCGGACCGTACGGCCTGGGCGACCGCCGGGGAGTCGGCGACGGCGGCCGCGGCGGCTGTGGCCTGGCGGCGTGCGGCGACCTCCGCCTGGTTCCGGCCGGTCATGTAGGCGAAGACGGCGCATCCGGCCACCAGGGCCGCGACCAGCACGACCTGCATGGCGAAGAGCTGGCCGGCCAGGCTCCGGGGGTGGGGGACGCGCATGGCCATCAGTCTGCACACGCATCTTTGTATGAACGAAATGAACGCAAGGGTGACCCCCGTCACAGCGTGGGGCATAGTCGCCGGGACCGTTCAAGGCGGAGTGCGAGCCGCACGAGTACAGCGCCAGGACAGTTGGACGGCAGATGAAGAAGGGGGCAGCACCGTGGCTGCGCAGACCTCGCCGCCCGCATCGGGACGTCACGAGCCCGATCGGACGAAGAAGGAAAGGATTCACTACCTCTACCTCGCCGTCATCGGCGCGGTGGTGCTCGGCATCATCGTGGGGTTCGCCGCCCCCGGGGTGGCGGTGGAGCTCAAGCCCATCGGCACCGGCTTTGTGAATCTGATCAAAATGTTGATCTCGCCGATCATCTTCTGCACGATCGTGCTCGGCATCGGTTCCGTACGGAAGGCCGCGAAGGTCGGCGCGGTCGGCGGTCTCGCCCTCGGCTACTTCATGGTGATGTCGACCGTCGCCCTGGCCATCGGCCTGGTCGTCGGCAACATACTCGAGCCCGGCAGCGGGCTGCACATGAGCCATGAGGCAGCTCAGGCCGGGCAGAGCCAGGCGGAGGGCGCGAGCGAGTCCACGGCGGACTTCGTCCTCGGCATCATCCCCACCACCCTCGTCTCCGCCTTCACCGGCGGTGAGGTGCTGCAGACGCTGTTCGTGGCCCTGCTGGCGGGATTCGCCCTGCAGGCGATGGGCAAGGCGGGCGAGCCGGTGCTGCGCGGCGTCGGCCACATCCAGCAGCTGGTCTTCAAGCTGCTGTCGATGGTCATGTGGGCCGCGCCGGTGGGCGCCTTCGGCGCGATCGCCGCGGTGGTCGGCGAGACCGGTCTGGACGCGCTCAAGGCGCTCGCGGTCATCATGATCGGCTTCTATGTGACCTGCGCGCTGTTCGTGATCGTCGTCCTCGGCACACTGCTGCGGCTGGTCGCGGGCGTGAATCTGTTCCTGCTGCTGAAGTATCTGGCGCGGGAGTTCCTGCTGATCCTCTCGACGTCGTCGTCCGAGTCGGCGCTGCCGCTGCTGATCGCCAAGATGGAGCACGCGGGCGTCAGCAGGCCGGTCGTCGGCATCACCGTGCCGACCGGCTACTCCTTCAACCTGGACGGCACCGCGATCTACCTGACCATGTCCTCGCTGTTCATCGCCGAGGCGATGGGTGACCCGCTCTCGATCGGCCAGCAGATATCCCTGCTCGTCTTCATGATCGTGGCCTCGAAGGGCGCGGCCGGGGTGACCGGCGCGGGCATGGCGACCCTGGCCGGTGGTCTCCAGTCGCACCGCCCGGAACTGGTGGACGGCGTCGGTCTCATCGTCGGCATCGACCGCTTCATGAGCGAGGCCCGCGCGCTGACCAACTTCGCGGGCAACGCTGTCGCCACCGTCCTGGTCGGCACGTGGACCAAGGAGATCGACAAGGAGCGCATGCGGGAGGTCCTCGCGGGCCGGCTGCCGTTCGACGCGGAGGCATTCGCCCGCCAGGGCCACGGCGGTGACGGCGAGGCGGACCCGGGCAAGGAGGGCGAGGGCAAGACCCTCCCCGAGCAGCGTGGTGGCGACACGGCGAAGGAGCACGTCCCCGCCTGACGCCTGACGGCTGACGGCTGACGCCTGACGCCTTACGCGCGACCGCGGCCCTGCCCTCCTGAATCGGGGCAGGGCCGCGGTCGGTTGCCGGCTCGTCACCGGCGCGGGCATCGTCACCGGCGCGGGCATCGGGGTCGGCGGGGGGAACGTGGGATCGGCGGCGGAGAGCCGTTCAGGCGGCGTCGCTGGGCCGCGGCCGACCGCCCGCCTCGGGCGGCGTCGCGTCCGGGTCGACGCCCAGCACGATCGAGCCGGTCAGGCCCTTGTCGTAGCGGCCCCGCGCGACCTGCCGGAGCGAGACGATCGAGGCCGCCCCCGCCGACTGGGCGGTGCGGTCTTCGGCGAGTTTGACCCGCTCGGATTTTGTGTGCTTCGCATACGGATCCAGCTTGGCGATGGCGTCGGCGACCTCGTCGGAGAAGAACACCTGGCCGGTGTGGGCGACATGGCCGCCCTCGTACGTCCCGCCCTGGACATCACCCTCGTAGTGCACCTTGAGGTGGATATGGGTGGTGCGGCCGTAGTACCAGCCCGGGAAGATCGTCTTGAACGTCGCCTTGCCCTTTCTGTCCGTGAGCTGGATTCCGCGCAGGAACGTCGTCTCGTCGGTGTTCGGGACGTGCCCGTTCTCGTCCGCCTTGCTGGGGTCGTAGGGCTCGTCCGGCGAGATGGCGGTGTATCCGGCGTAGACACCGCCGGCGTCGCAGTGCCAGATGTCCACCGCGGCGTTGGACAGGGGCTTGCAGGTCTTGGTGTCCACCACCTGGAAGGTGAGGGCGAGCGGGACGCCCGGCCGGTTCTCCGTGATGTCGCGGCGGACCTTCTCGTCCTCCAGGTAGTAGGGACCCGTCATCTGCTCGGCGGTGAGGACGCACTGCGGGGTGGCCGTGGAGCCCCCGGTGGGGGAGCTGGTGGCGGCCGAGTTCGTGGTGGAGCCGCCCGGCCCGGCCGACGCCTGGGCGGCGTAGGCCGCGACCCCCGCCACCCCCAGTCCCGCTCCGCCGAGGACGGTCAGGACCTTTCGGCGGTTGGGGCTCGGTGTGGCGGGAGCGTTGTCGTCCTGCGCTGAGGGTGTGTGCTGTTCGTCGTTCGCCATGCCCTGGAACCTAGGATTCCAGGATGAGCGGGGCCTGGGCAGCGGCTGGGGATCAGCTGTGAAGGGATCCGCCTCAAGCCGGGCGCAGCCAGATCGTGGCGAGCGGGGGCAGGACCGGGAGGAGGGAGGCGGGGCGGCCGTGCCAGGCGGTGGGCTCGGACTTCAGCGGCTCCGGGTTGGTGACGCCGCTGCCCCCGTAGCGCCGGTCGTCGGTGTTCAGCACCTCGCGCCACTCGGGCACCTCGCCCGGCACCCCGATCCGGTACTCATGGCGAACCACCGGTGAGAAGTTGCTGATGGCCAGCAGCGGTGTGCCCTCGGCGTCGAAGCGGAGGAAGGCGAACACATTGTCCTCGTAGCCGTCGCCGTCGACCCAGGCGAAGCCCTCCGGGTCGGTGTCGCGCTGCCACAGGGAGGGCGTGGCGGCGTACCCCCGGTTGAGGTCGCGGACCAGGTCGCGGACGCCGCGGTGGTCGGCCTCGGCGGAGTACGAGGGGTCCAGCAGCCACCAGTCGGGGCCGTGGGACTCCGACCACTCCGCGCCCTGCGCGAACTCCTGGCCCATGAAGAGCAGCTGCTTGCCCGGGTGGGCCCACATGAAGCCGAGATAGGCGCGGTGGTTGGCGCGCTGCTGCCACCAGTCACCGGGCATCTTCGAGACGAGGGCGCCCTTGCCGTGCACTACCTCGTCGTGCGAGATGGGCAGCACATAGTTCTCGCTGTAGGCGTACACCATCGAGAAGGTCATCTCATGGTGGTGGTACTTGCGGTGCACCGGCTCGTGTGCGACATAGCCCAGCGAGTCGTGCATCCACCCCATGTTCCACTTCAGCCCGAAGCCGAGGCCGCCGAAGCCGCTCGGGCCGACGTGGTGAGTGGCGCGGGTGACGCCGTCCCAGGCGGTGGACTCCTCGGCGATGGTGACCACGCCCGGGCAGCGGCGGTAGACGGTGGCGTTCATCTCCTGGAGGAAGGCCACGGCGTCGAGGTTCTCCCGGCCGCCGTGCGCGTTGGGCGTCCACTGGCCGGGCTCGCGGGAGTAGTCGAGATAGAGCATGGAGGCCACGGCGTCGACCCGAAGGCCGTCGATATGGAACTCCTCGCACCAGTAGACGGCGTTGGCCACCAGGAAGTTACGGACCTCGGTGCGGCCGTAGTCGAACTCGAGCGTGCCCCAGTCCGGATGCGCGGCCCGCAAGGGGTCGGCCGGTTCGTACAGCGGGCGGCCGTCGAACTCCGCCAGCGCCCAGGCGTCCTTGGGGAAGTGCGCCGGCACCCAGTCCACCAGGACGCCGATGCCCGCTTGGTGCAACGCGTCGATCAGGTACTTGAAGTCGTCGGGGGTCCCCAGACGGGCGGTGGGCGCGTAGAAGCCGGTGACCTGGTAGCCCCAGGACCCGCCGAAGGGGTGCTCGGCCACCGGCATCAGCTCGACATGGGTGAAGCCGAGGTCCCTGACGTAGGCGGGGAGCTGCTCGGCGAGCTGCCGGTAGGTCAGCCCCGGCCGCCACGACGGCAGGTGCACCTCGTACACCGAGAACGGGGATTCGTGGACGCGCAGGTCCGCCCGGCGCGCCAGCCAGGCGTCATCGCGCCAGCGGTGGTGCGAGGAGTGGACGACGGAGGCGGTGGCGGGCGGGCATTCGGTGCGCCGTGCCATCGGGTCGGCGCGCAGGGTGTGGCTGCCGTCCGGGCGGGTGATCTGGAACTTGTACAGCGCGCCCTCGCCGACACCCGGCAGGAACAGCTCCCAGACGCCGTTGCCGCCGAGCGAGCGCATCGGGAAGGCGCTGCCGTCCCAGTAGCTGAAGTCGCCGGTGACGCGCACCCCGCGCGCGTCGGGCGCCCAGACGGTGAACCGGGTCCCGGCCACGCCCTGGTGCCTCATCGGATGCGCGCCCAGCGCCCGCCACAGCTCCTCGTGGCGGCCCTCGCCGATCAGGTGCAGATCGAGTCCGCCGAGGGTGGGCAGGAAGCGGTACGGGTCGTGGACCTCCACCTCGTTGTCCTCGTACGCCACGAGCAGCCGGTAGTCGGGGATCTCCTGGAGCGGCAGCACCCCGGAGAACAGCCCGTCGCCGTCGGCGTGCAGCCGGGCGCGCAGCCCGGCGGCGGTGACCGTCACGGAGCGGGCGTACGGGCGCAGCGCCCGGAACAGGGCGCCGCCGCGGACGGGATGGGCGCCGAGCAGGGCATGCGGATCGTGGTGCGCGCCGGCGAGCAGCCGCTGCCGCTCGTCGTCATCGAGCGCGGGCGCGGCCCGCACCCCCCGCTCGGCGTAGGCCGCGGCATCGTCCCGGCGGCCGGCCCGCGCGGTGGGCCGCCCGGTGACCGGCGGCCGGCCCTTCGCGCCGCCGTTCGCGGTGGCGTTCGCGGTGGCGGGATGCGCCCCGGCGGTCCGGGACGGGGCCCCTGCCCCCTCTCCCGGCCCGGCCTCCGCGCGCGGCGCGCGGGGCCGGGGCGGAGAGTCGTACGACAGGCGCGCGTCGCGGCCCGGACCGCTGCCCCCGGCCGCCGGGCGGGCCTCGGTGCGGGGCCGGGCGCGGTCGGGGAGGAACGTGGGCGGGACCGGCGGGCCGGTCCTGGCGCCGGTGGCGGCGGGACCGCGCCCCGGGTCCTCGTCGGACGGGTACTGGCTGGAGGGGGGGCGTGCGGTCACGGGGTGGTCCTCCCGGAGGTATCGGGGGCGACAGAGGGGACGGAGCGGACGTCAGGTCACGTGCGGGCGCCGGCGAGACGGCGGATCGCGGTCATGGGGACGGACAGCCAGTCGGGGCGGTGGCGCGCCTCGTAGAGGACTTCGTACACGGCCTTGTCGGTCTCGTGGGCGCGCAGCAGCTCCGGCTCGGCGCGCGGGTCGGTGCCGGACGCGTCCGCGTAGCCCGCGCAGTAGGCGGCGCGGGTCCGGCCGGCCCACTCCTGGGGGTTCTCGTGCTTCCCCACGGCCGCCGCGTAGTCGAAGGACCTGAGCATGCCCGCGATGTCGCGCACCGGCGGCTGTGGGCGGCGGCGCTCGGCGAGCGGACGTGACGGCTCGCCCTCGAAGTCGATCAGCGACCACCGCCCTTCACCTCCGGCGCCGGTCGTCAGCAGCGCCTGTCCCAGGTGCAGATCGCCGTGGATGCGCTGGGCCGCCCAGGTGCGGCCGGCGCGGCCGAGCGCGGCCAGGTCCTCGTAGGCGCCGTGCAGCGCGGCGCGGTACGGCTGGAGCGCGGGCACCGCGGCGGCCGCCGAGTCGAGCCGTTCGCTCATGGCGGCCGCGAGGTGCTCGAGCTGGGGCCGCCGCAGGACGGAGGTGGGCAGCGCGCGGGCCATGGCGAGATGGACCTCGGCGGTGGCGTGGCCGAGCGCGCGGGCGGCGTCGGTGAAGTCGTCGTGGACGGCCAGGGCGTCCAGGGCGAGCCGCCAGCCGTCGGTGGAACCGGTGAGGTAGGGCTGCAGCACGCCCAGGGTGAAGGGCTCGGGCGGGGGCCCGGCGCTCTCGGCGGGCGGTTCGGCCTCGAACCAGGCGGCGGGCGCGGGCACCCGGGTGCAGCCGGTGTGGGCGAGGGCGAGGGGGAGTTCGAGGTCGGGGTTGGTGCCGGGGCTGACTCGGCGGAAGAGCTTGAGAATAAACGTATCGCCGTAGATGACCGAGGAGTTGGACTGCTCGGCGGTCATCAGCCGCGGTGCCAGCACGGAGGGGATGACCGTGGACGGCTCGCGGACGAACCGCAGCGGTCCGAGCCGGCCCGGCACCCGCAGCCGCTCCAGCAGCAGCCCGGCCAGCCGGGGGTCGAACAGGGCCTCGTACACCGTGCGCCCGTCCAGCGGCCCGCCGCTCGGGCGGCCGACGAGCGCGTGCGCGAGCGGCGGCGGAAGGGTGGAGCGCACCCCGAGGAGGATCTGATAGCAGTCGCTGGCCGCCGCGCCGCGCCGGTGCCCGCAGCCGAATCCGTGCCGATGGCCGGGCGGCTCCGGCTGCTGGGCGCGGATGAGCAGATGGAGCAGCCCGGGCGTGGCGCCGCGCGCCGCGCACGGCAGCAGCTGGGTCGCGGAGACGAGCGCGAATCCGGTGACGGGGCGGCCCTTGCCCGCGAACCAGCGCTGCCGGGGCAGCCACTCGGCGAGCAGCGGCGCGAGCGAGGCGAGCAGCGCGGCCGACCCCGTGTCACCGGACCCGGCGGCGGCGCGGACGGCGGGTGACGGGGGCTCGGCCCGTGGTACAGCGGTCGGCGGGTGATGTGCCCCCCGGGAGAATGAAGCTTCCGGCATGGCGTCGCGTCCTTTCCCCGGGCACACGACATATCAGGGCAAAGTGTCCCGGATTGCGGCATTGACTGTGCGACGGTGCGGGACGTGTCGGGCGAGGATCGTCCGTACGGCGAGTACGGAGTACGCGATCGGCGCTCCGCTGCGGCGGTAGTACACAGAGTGCCCATGACGGGGGGTCGAAAACGCCCGTACGCGCCCGGGATGGACGCGTACGGACGAGGGCCCGTAACGGCCTGGCCGAAATCGGCCGGTCAGTCGGCCCAGTGGCCCGCGGTCTCGTTGTGCCGCAGCCGGAACCAGTAGAAGCCGTGCCCGGCCAGGGTCAGCAGATACGGCAGCTCACCGATGGCCGGGAAGCGCACCCCGCCGATCAGCTCGACCGGATGGCGGCCGGCGAACGCCTGCAGGTCGAGCTCCGTGGGCTGGGCGAACCGCGAGAAGTTGTTCACGCACAGCACCAGGTCGTCCTCGCCGTCCCGGGTGGTGGGGGCCTCCCGGAGGAAGGCGAGGACGGCGGGGTTGGAGGACGGCAGCTCGGTGAAGGAGCCCAGGCCGAAGGCGGGGTTCTGCTTACGGATCTCGATCATCCGGCGGGTCCAGTGGAGCAGCGAGGACGGGCTGCTCATGGCCGCCTCGACATTGGTGACCTGATAGCCGTAGACCGGGTCCATGATGGTCGGCAGGAACAGCCGCCCCGGATCGCAGGAGGAGAATCCCGCGTTCCGGTCGGGGGTCCACTGCATGGGGGTGCGGACGGCGTCGCGGTCGCCGAGCCAGATGTTGTCGCCCATGCCGATCTCGTCGCCGTAGTACAGGATGGGCGAACCGGGCAGGGACAGCAGCAGCGCCGTGAACAGCTCGATCTGATTGCGGTCGTTGTCCAGCAGGGGCGCCAGTCGTCGGCGGATGCCGATATTGGCGCGCATTCTCGGATCCTTGGCGTACTCCGCGTACATGTAGTCGCGCTCTTCGTCGGTGACCATCTCGAGAGTCAGCTCGTCGTGATTGCGCAGGAAGATGCCCCACTGACAGCCGGAAGGGATCGCGGGGGTCTTGGAGAGGATTTCCGAGACCGGATAGCGGGACTCGCGGCGCACCGCCATGAAGATGCGCGGCATGACGGGGAAGTGGAAGGCCATATGGCATTCGTCGCCGCCCGCCTCGTAGTCGCCGAAGTAGTCGACGACGTCCTCCGGCCACTGATTGGCCTCGGCCAGCAGCACGGTGTCGGGGTAGTGGGCGTCGATCTCGGCCCGGACGCGCCTGAGCATCTCATGCGTACGGGGGAGGTTCTCGCAGTCGGTGCCCTCCTCGGCGTACAGATACGGGACGGCGTCCAGCCGGAACCCGTCGATGCCCAGGTCCAGCCAGAAGCGCAGGGCGGCCAGTACCTCTTCCTGGACGGCCGGGTTCTCGAAGTTGAGGTCCGGCTGATGCGAGAAGAAGCGGTGCCAGTAGTACTGCTTGCGTACCGGGTCAAAGGTCCAGTTGGACGCCTCGGTGTCGACGAAGATGATCCGCGCGTCCTGGTACTGCTTGTCGTCGTCGGCCCATACGTAGTAGTCGCCGTACGGTCCGTCCGGGTCGGTGCGGGACTCCTGGAACCACGGATGATGGTCACTGGTGTGGTTCATGACAAAGTCGATGATGACGCGCATCCCGCGCTGATGGGCGGCGTCCACGAACTCGACGAAATCCGCGAGATCCCCGAACTCCGGCAGGACAGCGGTGTAGTCCGAGACGTCATAGCCGCCGTCGCGCAGCGGGGAGGCGAAGAACGGCGGCAGCCAAAGGCAGTCCACGCCCAGCCACTGCAGATAGTCGAGTTTGGCCGTGAGTCCCTTCAGGTCGCCGACGCCGTCGCCGTTGCTGTCCTGGAAGGAGCGGACCAGGACCTCGTAGAAGACGGCGCGCTTGAACCAGTCGGGATCGCGGTCCTTGGCGGGGGTGTCTTCGAAGGTGTCCGGTACGGGCTCGTTGACGATCATGGTGTGGGTGACCCTCCGATCGGTGAGGACGGTCGCAGGGAGAGCACATGCGCGGGAGCCATCTCACGCCCCGGCTCCAGGCGCACATAGTTGTCCCTGCCCCAGTGATAGGTCTCGCCGGTGAGCTCGTCGCGCACCGGGACGGACTCGTGCCATTCGAGGCCGAGTTCCGGCATGTTCAACGAGACCGTCGTCTCCTGGGTGTGGTGGGGGTCCAGGTTGACGACCGCGAGCACGCACGAATCTCCCGTGCGCTTCGAGTAGACGATGACGGATTCGTTGTCGGCGTGGTGAAATCTGAGGTTACGCAGTCGCCGCAGGGCCGGATGGCGGCGGCGCACCCGATTCAGCCGGGTGATCAGCGGGGTGATGGTCCGGCCCTCGCGCTCGGCCGCCGCCCAGTCGCGCGGCCGCAGCTGGTACTTCTCCGAGTCGAGGTACTCCTCGCTCCCGGCGCGCAGCGGCGTGTTCTCGCACAGCTCGTAGCCCGCGTAGACGCCCCAGGTCGGGGAGAGGGTGGCGGCCAGGACGGCCCGTACCGCGAAGGCGGGGCGGCCGCCCTTCTGGAGGTAGGCGTGCAGAATGTCGGGGGTGTTGACGAAGAAGTTGGGCCGCATCCAGGCGGCCGCGTCCCCGGACAGCTCGGTCAGATAGTCGGTGAGCTCCCGCTTGTCGTTGCGCCAGGTGAAGTAGGTGTACGACTGCTGGAAGCCGATCGCGCCGAGCGTGTTCATCATCGCGGGGCGGGTGAACGCCTCGGCGAGGAAGAGGACATCGGGGTCGGTGCGGTTGATGTCGCCGATGACCTTCTCCCAGAAGACCACCGGCTTGGTGTGCGGATTGTCGACGCGGAAGATCTTGACGCCATGGGCCATCCAGAAGCGCAGCACCCGCTCGGTCTCGCGGACCAGCCCGGTGAAGTCCGCGTCGAAGGCGATCGGATAGATGTCCTGGTACTTCTTGGGCGGGTTCTCCGCGTACGCGATCGTGCCGTCCGCCCGTTGGTGGAACCACTCGGGGTGCTCGGTGACCCAGGGATGGTCCGGTGAGCACTGGAGTGCGAAGTCCAGCGCCACCTCCATGCGCAGCTCGCGCGCCCGCGCGACGAAGTGGTCGAAGTCGTGCAGGGTGCCGAGGTCGGGGTGGATCGCGTCATGCCCGCCGTCGGCCGAGCCGATCGCCCAGGGGGAGCCGACGTCATAGGGGCCCGCCGAGAGCGCGTTGTTGGGTCCCTTGCGGAACGCGGTGCCGATGGGGTGGATCGGCGGCAGATAGACGACATCGAAGCCCGCCGCGGCGACGGCGGGCAGCCGCTCGGCGGCGGTGCGCAGGGTGCCACTGACCGGCCGCCGCCCCTCGACGGCCTTGGCGCCCTCGGAGCGCGGGAAGAGCTCGTACCAGGAGCCGAACAGCGCCCGCTCCCGGTCGACCTGGAGCGGCATCGGGCGCGAGGAGGTGACCAGTTCGCGCAGCGGATGGCGGTCGAGGGCGGCGGTGACGTCGGGGGCGAGGGCGGCGGCGAGCCGGTCGGCCACCGGGCGCCGCTCGTCCCGCAGCCCGTCGACGGCCTGCAGCACCGCCTCCCGGCCGTCGTTCTTGGGCACACCGGTCGCGGCCCTCTCATGCAGCCGGGCTCCCTCCTCCAGGACCAGATCGGTGTCGATCCCGGCGGGGATCTTGATGCGTGCGTGGTGGCGCCAGGTGGCGACCGGATCGCTCCATGCCTCGACCGTGTACGACCAGCGGCCGGGCGAACCGGGGGTGACCTCGGCGCCCCAGCGGTCGGTGCCGGGCGCGAGTTCACGCATCGGGGTCCAGGGGCCGGACCGGCCGGCCGGATCGCGGAGGACGACATTGGCGCTGACCGCGTCGTGACCTTCCCGGAACACGGTGGCACTGACCTCGAAGGTCTCGCCCACGACCGCCTTGGCGGGGCGGCGGCCGCAGTCGATCAGCGGACGGATATCCAGAATGGGAATGCGACCGATCATAGGATCACCTGACGGCGTTGCGGGCTGATGTGCTTCGGCGGCTTTTTGTGTCCTTTGTATCGTTTCTGCCGCCGGGCGACGGGTTGCGGGCATGACAGCTCCTGTCCGCGTTCACTCTGGTGGGCGGATGAGGTCGGCCATGGGGGGCGCGTTCGGAAAGCCTTCCCCTGCGCCACCGGGGAACAATCCGGGTTCCCGTGAACTATCCGTTCGTAACGCCGGGTACATGGATCGGCCCCGCCCGTAGGCGAGGCCGTCCAGTCATAGCGTCATACCGTCGCCTCAGTTGGACACCCGCAGCAGTCGGTTCGGCGAGCCGAAGCCCGCGCCGCGCACCCGGCCCATGACCGCCTCCGCCGTCAGCGCCGCACCGACCTGGTCCGCGGTCGCCGAACGGTGATCCGCGAGATGGAGCGCGGCGGCGCCCGCGACATGCGGCGCCGCCATGGAGGTGCCCGAGAGCGTTCTGGTCGCCGTGTCGCTCGTGTTCGAGGCCGAGACGATCCGGTCGCCGGGCGCGAACAGATCAATGGCGGGGCCCCAGTTGGAGAAGTCGGAGCGCCGGTCGGCGCGGTCGGTCGAGCCGACCGTGAGCGCCTGTGGCACTCGGCCCGGCGAGAACGAGTCCGCGGGCCCGTTCTGATTGCCCGCGGCGACGGTGAAGGTGAGCCCCACGGCGATCCCGGCCCGTACCGCCGTGTCCCACTCGGGCACCGGTGCCGCGACCGCCGTCCCCAGGCTCAGGTTGACCACGGCAGGCCGCCTCGCGTGGGTCAGCACCCAGTCCAGACCGGCCAGCACCTGGGCGCTGGTCCCCTCGCCCCGGTCGTCCAGTACCCGTACGGCGACGATGCCGGCCCGCTTCGCCACGCCGTACCGCGCACCCGCCGCGATGGCGGCCACATGGGTGCCATGGCCGTTGCCGTCCTCGGCGACCGGGTCGTCATCGACGAAGTCCCAGCCGGACCGGGCCCGGCCGCCGAAGTCCCGGTGGCTGGTGCGGACACCGGAATCGATGACGTAGATCGTGGCCCCCCGGCCCGCGCTCGCGGGCGCGGTGTACGCCTCGTCCAGCGGGCGGTCCGGCTGGTCGATCCGGTCCAGACCCCAGGACGGTGGACGGGACTGAGTGCGCCGCGACGGGGTGTCTCGCAACGCGGTGCGCCGTGACGGGGTGTCCCGCAACGCGGTGTCCCGCAGCGCGGTGTCCCGCAACGCGGTGTCCCGCAACGCGGTGCGCCGTGACGGGGTGTCCCGCAGCGACACCTCCGCGTCCCGGGTGACCGAGGCGACGCCCGGATCGGCGGCGAGCCGCCGGGCCTGTGCCTCGTCCGCCCGTACCGCATAGCCGTTCAGCGCCGTGCTGTAGGTGCGGCGAACGCGCGCCCCGTACTTCTCGACGAGCGCCCTGCCCTGTCCGGATGAGGCCGCGGGTACCCCCGCCCCCCGCTTCAGCGTGACGATATAGCCGCCGTCCACCGCCGCCGCCGCGCCCTGGACCCGCCCTTCGACGGGGGCGGCGGCCCGCAGGGGAGCGGCCTGTGCGGGCAGCGCGGACGCGAGGACCGCTGCCGCGGCAGCGGCCAGAGCCCCGGCCGCGCGGCGGCGGCGCGCCCTTCTGAATGCCATGGTCGATTCCCCTCCCCAACTCGACGGCGCCAGCCTCTCGTGTACGGAAAGATCCGGACAAGGGCGCATCAGGGGGTGGAACCAGCCATATCAGCGGCGCGGATACCGGGTCGGGTTGCGCTGAATTCGCGCCAGTATCCGGCTGGGCGCCTCCACCACGACTTCTCGGGGGCCGGGCGAAACAGCCGAAACGGGGACTCCCCGGCCGCTACCGTCGAAGGGTGAAGGCCATCCGTCGATTCAGCGTGCGTCCCGTCCTTCCGGAACCCCTACGACCGCTCCACCGGCTGGCGCGTAATCTGCGCTGGTCCTGGCATCCCGAGACCCGCGAGCTCTTCGAGGCCGTGGACCCCGAGGGCTGGCAGGCGTCGGGCGGCGACCCGGTGCGGCTGCTGGGCAGCGTGCCCGTCTCCCGACTCGCGAACCTCGCCGAGGACCGCCCCTTCCTGCGGCGGCTCACGGCGGCCGCCGACGATCTGCACGACTATCTGACCGGCCCCCGCTGGTACCAGGGCCTGGCCGGGGCCGGCGACGGCAGCGTCACAAGGAGCGCCCCCGAGCCCGCCGGACCATCTGCCGGAACGTCGTCCAGATCGTCCGGAACGCCATCCGCAACGCCGTCCGGAACGCCATCCGCAACGCCGTCCGGAACGCCGTCCGGAACGCCGTCCGGAACGCCGTCCGGGACATCCGCCGGACTCCCCGCCGCCATCGCCTACTTCTCGCCGGAATTCGGCATCACCGCCGCCCTGCCGCAGTACTCCGGCGGCCTCGGCATCCTCGCCGGCGACCATCTCAAGGCCGCGAGCGACCTCGGCGTGCCCCTGATGGGCGTCGGGCTGCTCTACCGCCACGGCTACTTCCGCCAGTCCCTCTCCCGCGAGGGCTGGCAACAGGAGCGGTACCCCCTGCTCGACCCCAACGAGCTGCCCCTGACCCTGCTGTGCGGACCGGACGGCCGCCCGGTCCGGATTCCGCTCGCTCTCCCCGGCGGCCGCCCGCTGCACGCGCGCGTCTGGCAGGCCCAGGTCGGCCGGGTGCCACTGCTGTTGCTCGACTCGGACGTGGAGGAGAACGACCACGGCGAGCGCGATGTCACCGACCGGCTCTACGGCGGCGGCAGCGAGCACCGGCTGCTCCAGGAGATGCTGCTGGGCATCGGCGGCGTCCGCGCCGTGCGCGCGTACTGCCGGCTCACCGGCCACCCCGCCCCCGAGGTCTTCCACACCAACGAAGGCCACGCCGGCTTCCAGGGCCTGGAGCGGGTCCGCGAACTCATCGCCGACGGCCTGGACTTCGCCACCGCCCACGAGACGGTGCGGGCCGGCACCGTCTTCACCACCCACACCCCCGTCCCCGCCGGAATCGACCGCTTCGACCGCGAGCTCGTCGCCCGCCACTTCGGCGACGACGGCGAACTGCCGGGGATCGAGGTCGAGCGGGTCCTCGCGCTCGGCATGGAGACCTACCCGGGCGGCGAGCCCAATCTCTTCAACATGGCCGTCATGGGCCTACGGCTGGCCCAGCGCGCCAACGGGGTGTCCACCCTGCACGGCAAGGTCAGCCGTGAGATGTTCGCGGGGCTGTGGCCCGGCTTCGACCCCGAGGAGGTGCCCATCACCTCCGTCACCAACGGCGTCCACGCGGCCACCTGGACCGCGCCGGAGGTCACCCGGCTCGGCGCCCGCCAGTTCGGCCACCTCCCCGACGGCGAACTGTGGGAGCTCCGCCGTGCCCTGCGCAAACAGCTCGTCGCCGAGGTCCGCCGTCGGCTCCACGAGTCCTGGCGGCAGCGCGGCGCGGGCACCGCCGAGCTCGGCTGGATCGACGGAGTGCTCGACCCCGACGTCCTCACCATCGGCTTCGCCCGCCGCGTCCCCTCCTACAAGCGGCTCACCCTGATGCTGCGCGACCGCGACCGGCTGATGGAGCTGCTGCTCCACCCCGAGCGCCCGATCCAGATCGTCGTCGCGGGCAAGGCCCACCCGGCCGACGACGGCGGCAAGCGGCTCATCCAGGAACTGGTGCGGTTCGCCGACGACTCGCGGGTGCGCCACCGCCTCGTCTTCCTGCCCGACTACGGCATGGCGATGGCCCAAAAGCTCTACCCCGGCTGCGACGTCTGGCTCAACAACCCGCTGCGGCCGCTGGAGGCATGCGGGACCAGCGGAATGAAGGCGGCGCTCAACGGCGGGCTCAACCTCTCCGTCCTGGACGGCTGGTGGGACGAGTGGTACGAACCCGACTTCGGCTGGGCCATCCCCACGGCCGACGGCACCGCCATCGACGAGACCCGCCGGGACGACCTCGAAGCCGCCGCCCTCTACGAACTGCTGGAGACCCGCGTCGCCCCGCGCTTCTACGACCGCGGGGTCGACCGCCTCCCCGGCCGCTGGATCGACATGGTCCGGCGCACCCTCAACACCCTCGCCCCCAAGGTGCTCGCGGGCCGCATGGTGCGCGAGTACGTCGAGCGGCTCTACGCCCCCGCCGCCCGCTCCCACCGCGCCCTCGACGGCACCGCCGCCCGCGACGTGGCCGCCTGGAAGGCCCGCGTCCGCGCCGCCTGGCCGGACGTCGCCGTCGACCACGTCGAGGCCCAGCTCACCCCACCCGCTCCGGGCGGCGCCGCCGAACTGGGCTCGAACCTCTCCCTTCGGGTCCGGGTACGCCTCGGTGGCCTCGAACCCGCCGACGTGGAAGTCCAGGCCGTCGCCGGACGCGTGGACGACACCGACCGCATCACGGACGGCACCCACGTGCCCCTCAAGCCCACCGCGGGCCCCGACGAGGAGGGCCGCCGCCTCTACGAGGGCCCCCTCGCCCTCGACCGCACCGGCCCCTTCGGCTACACGATCCGCATCCTCCCCGCCCACCGCCTCCTCGCCGACCCCGCCGAACTCGGCCTGATCGCCGTGCCGTCGGAAACCACGGCCGAAGAGGCGGGTGTCCTGATGCGGTGACCTGCCCGTACGTCCGCCCCGCCACTCGCCGCTCGTGGGTGGCGGGGCGGGCTGTTTCACCCGAACGGCCGCACTGAATAGAACATACAGCCCATAGCCGGGCGAGCCTGATGGGCGTGGGGACGGCGGAGAGACCGGCGTCCTTCTCAGCCCGGGAGGTTCCATGTCAGCACCGATTACCAGCAGGGCATGCGCGGCCGCGGCCATCGCGACGGCATCACTCGCGCTGACGACGGCGCTCGCGCAATCCGCGTACGCGGGAACCTCGTCCTCTGCGGCCGTCAAGAGCCGCACCGAAGGCGGCAGCATCATGCTCGTCGCCCCCAGCCCCGACCCCGAGGACGCACGCCGCCACTCCGAAGGCGAGGACTCACGCCGCCACGAGGGCCGAGAGCACGCCCGGGAGCAGCACAAGCAGCACAACAGAGCCACCCACAGCCCGTCCCCGACCCGCACGGCCACCCCGACCCGCACGGCCACTCCCACCCGCACGGCCACCCCGACCCGCACGGCGACCAGCAGCCCGCCTCCGACAGCCACCGCCACCCAGACCCCGACCCAGCGCCCGTCCGGCGGCGTGCGGACCGGTACGGGCGGCGGTGCCTCGGGGCCGAACAGCCTCGAAATAGCCCTCGGCGCCGTGCTGGCCGCAGCCGGCCTGGGTGGCGGCGTGCTGGTCGTGCGTCGTCGGCGCGCGGCCGCCGACCGTGGCTGAGGCTGAAGGCGGCAGCTGAGGCCGAGCGCAGCCAGTGACCGGGTTGCCCCGGACCGGCGTCCGGTCCGGGGCAACCCCGCCGTTACCCGGGAGGACACATGAGGCACCGGTTCCTGGTGGCCGGAGGCTACGCCTTGGCCATGGCCGGCGTGGCACTGGGCGGCTGGCTGGTGCACGACGGCACCGTGACGCGCCACCCCCCGCTGCCCAGCGCGGCACAGCCCTTCACGGCGGCCGAAGAGACCGGGCGGCCGGCGGCCGTCAGCCCCCTGACCCGCTCGGAGCCCCGACGGCTGCGTATCCCCGCCATCTCCGTCGACGCTCCCCTGACCGGTCTCGGCCTCGACGCCAATGGCCACCTGAAGGAGCCGCCGGCCGACAACGACAACCTCGTTGCCTGGTACAAGGACGGCGCCACGCCCGGCGAGACGGGCACCGCCATCCTTTACGGCCACGTGGACCTCCCTGACAGCACCGCCGTGTTCTGGAAACTCGGCAAGCTGCGGAAGGGGGAGCCGGTCCAGGTTCAGCGCGATGACGACAAGGTCGCGCTCTTCACGATCGACGCCATCGAGGTCTACCCGAGGAACAGGATTCCCAACTCCAAGGTCTACGGCGTCGCCAACCGCCCCGAGCTGCGGCTGATCACCTGCGGCGGCTCGTACTCCCGGTCGACCGGATACGAGTCGAACGTGGTCGTCTTCGCCCATCTCACCGGCGTGACATGACCAAGGCGAGCCGGCGGTGTGTCTCGGAAACCAGGCCAACTTGCCAGTGCGACATGCCGCGTTGCGGCTATCCTGGTGCTGGACCGTGGAGCACGGGGGAGTGTTGCACCCTATGTCCGACGTCATGCGGTGCACGAAAAAAGCCGGCCACACAGCCGGAATTGCCGCGGTCCCGGAGGCGTGAAGTCCTCCGTCGTACGTATTGAGATCTTGGGCGTCGGCAGGACCTCAGCTGACCACCGAGCGGTGGTCGGGCTGAGCCTGCCGGGGCCACCAGTTCGACCACCCGAACGAGGGGTTGAGAACTGGTGGATTGGGACGCCGTCACCGTGCTCGTACTCGCGGCCTTCGGCCTGGCCGGGTTGATACTGACCCTGGCAGTGGAGCTCCTGTCCAAGATCCCGGCGGTCATCGAGGCATGGCGCCGGGTCCGGACCACCTGGCGCGGCGGCGGCGACGGCTCGTGATGAGCTCTTCACTGCCCGGAAACCCGGTCGGCCCGCCCTCGACCAGATACACCCCGTCCCGGGTCAGCCCGGTCAGCTGCGCACCGCGGAGCTCAAGGCCGCCGCGGGCGATGTCCGGCTGGTGCGGCTGGAGGGGCGCCGGCCGTCCACCGAGGCCGTCCGGTAGCGGACGTATCCCTTCTGGGAGCCCGAGTACGCGTACACCTGGACCGCGCCGCCCGCGAACGCCCTCACCTCCGAGTTCCTCGACTGTCCGGCCGGGGACACCGGGCGGAATCTGATCGAGAGACACGGCCATCTGCCCTGCTCGGTGCCGGAGAACCAGGAGGCCTGCCGGCGCGCCGACGCGCAGCCGTAGGGAGCTGGTGCAGCCGGGCGGGCCCCGCGGCCCGCCCGGCCGGAGGGCTTACTTCACGTTGACGCCGGCCCAGGCGGCGTTGACCGTCTTGTACTCGGTGCTGGTCGAGCCGTACAGAGCCTTCGCCGCGCTCAGGGTCGCGGTGCGCGCCTTGGCGTAGTTGGTGGTGGAGGTCATGTACGTGGCGAGCGCCTTGTACCAGATCTTCTCGGCCTTGGCGCGGCCGATGCCCTTGACGGTGCGGCCGTCGTAGGTCGGGCTGTTGTAGGTCACACCGTTGATGACCTTACGGCCGCTGCCCTCGGACAGCAGGTAGAAGAAGTGGTTGGCGATGCCGGAGGTGAAGTGCGGGTCGTCGTTGCCGACGCCGCGCTTCCAGTAGTCGTAGGACAGGCCGTCCTTGCTCGGCTTGTCCATGTAGCGCAGCGGGGTGCCGTCGCCGTTGATGTCGATCTTCTCGCCGATGAGGTAGTCACCGACGTCCTTGGGGTTCTTGGCGTAGAACTCCACGGCCGTGCCGAAGATGTCGGAGGTGGCCTCGTTGAGGCCGCCGGACTCGCCGCTGTACTCGAGGTTGGCGGTGGCGGAGGTGAGCCCGTGGCTCATCTCGTGGCCCGCGACATCCAGCGAGGTGAGCGGCTTCTTGTCGCCCTCGCCGTCGCCGTAGGTCATGCAGAAGCAGTCGTCGTCCCAGAAGGCGTTGACGTAGCCGGTGCCGAAGTGGACGCGGGAGTAGGCGGCCTTGCCGTTGTTCCGGATGCCGTTGCGGTGCAGGACGTTCTTGTAGTAGTCCCACGTCTTCGCGGCACCGTAGTGCGCGTCGACGGCGGCGGTCTGGGCGATGGTGGGCTTGTAGTTGCCCCAGACGTTGTCGGCGTCGTAGAACGCCGAGCCCTTGCCCTCTTCCTTGTGCTTGAGGTTGTACGTCTGGTGGCCGCCGCGCGCGGTGTCCTTCATCAGCCACTGGCTGCCGCTTCGGACGGTGCCGATGGTGACCTTGCCGTTGTGCTGGCCCTGGCCCGTGCCGTTCTCGACGGCCTGGTACTCATACAGCTTCTTGCCGGTGTCGGCGTCGGTGATGACGTGCAGCTTGCTCGGCGTGCCGTCCTTCTGCACCCCGGTGACGACCGTCTCGTACGCGAGCGCGGGCTTGCCGGTGGCGGCCCAGATGACCTTGCGGGGCGAGCGGTCGGCGTCGGCACCCTTGTCGCCGGCGGACTTCGCGGCGGTCAGCGCGGTGCGCTCGGCGCCGGAGGGGGCGAGCGCGGCGCGGGTGTCCGCGACCTTGATGTCGGCGTCGGTGGCCTTGGTGACGCCCTGGGAGGCGCCGGTGGGCGACTCGTGCACGACCAGGTCGCCGCCGAGGACGGGCAGTCCGTCGTAGGTGCGCTCGTAGCGGGTGTGGGTGGTGCCGTCGGCGTCCTTGACGACATCCCGGACGATCAGCTTCTCCTTGCCGCCGAGACCGATGGCCTTGGCGGTGGAGACCGTCGTCGCACCGGCCTCGCGCAGCAGCTCGGCGCGGACCGAGGCGGAGAGCGTGAGCGTCGAGGCGTCCGCCGAGGCGGACGTGGGGGTCGCCGCGCCCGCGGAGCCGGCGGTGGCGCCGGCGGCGAGCAGGGAAGCGGCCAGGGTCGCCGCTCCGGCGGCGAGGGCGGTACGCGAGCGTCTGAAACGGGATATGCCAGATATGGGCGACGTCGAACGTGAATCCACGCGTATCTCCAGCAGTTATGGGGAGTTGGGGTGAAGGTTCCCCCTCAACCCGACAAAGATATGGCTTTGCCGTGGATAAAACATACCGGTGCCCGGGGACAAAAACCCCGGACACCGGCGCGTGTGTCGTTCCGAACTCAACGATTTTTACTTGACGTTGACCCCGGCCCAGGCCGCGTCCACGCCCTTGTGCTCGGCGCTGTCCGCGCCGAACAGGTCGGCGGCGGCCTTCAGGGTGGCCTCACGGGCGGCGTGGTAGTCCGTGGTGGACGTCATGTACGTGGTGAGCGCCTTGTACCAGATCTTCTCGGCCTTGTCGCGGCCGATGCCCTTGACGGTGGAGCCGTCGGAGGTCGGACTGTCGTACTTCACGCCGTTGATCTCCTTCGCGCCGCTGCCCTCGGACAGGAGGTAGAAGAAGTGGTTGGCGACGCCGGACGAGTTGTGCACGTCCTTGTCGCCGACGTCGGCGGACCAGGCGTCCGCGGAGGCCCCGTCCTTGCTGGGCTTGTCCATGTAGCGCAGCGGCTTGCCGTCGCCGTTGATGTCGATCTTCTCGCCGATGAGGTAGTCGCCGACGTCGGTGGTGTTCTTGGCGAAGAACTCGACGGAGGTGCCGAAGATGTCGGAGGTGGCTTCGTTGAGACCGCCCGACTCACCGCTGTACTCCAGACCCGCGGTCTTCGAGGTGACGCCGTGGGACATCTCGTGGCCGGCGACGTCGAGCGCGGTCAGCGGCTTCTTGTTGCCCTGGCCGTCGCCGTAGGTCATGCAGAAGCAGTCGTCGTCCCAGAAGGCGTTGACGTAGGAGTCGCCGTAGTGCACCCGGGAGGGCGCGCCCTTGCCGTCGCCGGCGATGCCGTTGCGGCCGTGCACGCTCTTGTAGTAGTCCCAGGTCGTGGCGGCGCCGTAGTGGGCGTCGACGGCCGCGGTCTGCGGGTCGTCGGGCTTGCCGGTGCCCCAGGCGTCGTCGGGGTCGGTGAACGGCTTGCCGTCTCCGCTCTCGCCGTTCTCCAGGTTGGTGGTCTTCTGGCCGCCGCGGTCGGCGTCGGTCAGGGTGAAGCCGCTGCCTTCCTTGCTGGTGCCGAGGTCGACCTTGCCGCTGTACTCGCTCTGGCCGGCGCCGGTCTCGATGGTCTGGTACTCGTAGAGCTTCTTGCCGCTGGCGGCATCGGTGATGACGTGCAGCTTGTTCGGTGTGCCGTCCTTCTGGAGGCCGCCGACGACGGTCTCGTAGGCCAGCGTGGCCTCGCCGGCGCCGGCCCAGACCACCTTGCGCGGGGCCTGGTCGGCCGCGGCCTTCTTGGTGTCGTCGGCCTTGGCGAGCTTCACCGCGGACTTCTCGGCGGCGCTCGGGGTGACCTCGGCCGTGGTGGTGGCGACCTTGACGGTCGCCTTGGTCGCCTTGGTGACGCTCTTGACGTCGCCGCCCTTGGCCTGGTGGACGATCAGGTCGCCGCCGAGGACGGGCAGTCCGTCGTAGGTGCGCTCGTAGCGGGTGTGGGTGGTGCCGTCGGCGTCCTTGACGACGTCCTTGGCGACCAGCTTCTCCTTGGCGCCCAGGCCCAGGGCCTTGGCGGTGTCCACCTTCGTCGCGTTGGCGTCGCGCAGCAGCTCGGCGCGGGTGGAGGCGGTGAGGACGGTGGGTATGGCGCCCGACCTCTCTCCGTCGCCGGACGTGGTCGCGGCGCCGGCCGAGTTGGCCGCTATGGCCGCGCCGATCAACCCGGTGACGACCGCCGCGGCGCCGGCCGCCTTCATCGAACGGCGTCTGCGGGCGTGGGCGCCTCTGGGCAGGGAACTGTTCTTGCTCACGTGAACTCCTTGTTGTTGTGGGGGGTCAGCGCCGGGCGGCGGGGAAGTGCGGCCCGGTGCTGAACAACAGGGGTTATGGGTTCGAGTGCGTGGCAGACTGTCACATAGGTCGGGTACATGTCACTGGTTTCATGACAGGTCGGCCGGAAAATGTTCGTTGGGCGTTGATCAACCTCCGGATAACGGACAGAACGTGATCAACGGAGGCGCCGCCAGGGGGAGTCGGGTCACCCCTGGCGGCGCCTGTCTGTGGGGACGGCTCAGGCCCGGGCCCTCGTCGGGCGGGCCGCCCTCGTCGGGCGGGCCGCCCTCAGATGTGGACTCAGAAGGTCAGCTTCCAGCCATTGATGTGGCCGGAGTCCTGTGCGTACACGTCCTGGACCTTCAGCTTCCAGGTACCGGCGGCGGTCTCGGACGAGGCGTCCACGGTGTACGTGGTCTTCACGTCGTCCGCCGAGTCGAACACGCTGGAACCCTTGAGCCGGTAGGC
Organism: Streptomyces sp. NPDC005266; assembly: GCF_040607655.1. Classification (NCBI taxonomy): domain Bacteria; kingdom Bacillati; phylum Actinomycetota; class Actinomycetes; order Kitasatosporales; family Streptomycetaceae; genus Streptomyces; species Streptomyces sp. NPDC005266. The sequence goes on along the minus strand of NZ_JBEXHC010000001.1, from coordinate 95,108 downwards.
CGTACCGTCCGGCGCGATCAGGTCGATCACCAGGTCACCGCGGTAGGTGTGCGCGATGTCCACGCCCACCTGGAGGTTCGAGGGCGCGTTGCCGGGCCGGCTGACCGTGATCGGCGAGGTGACGGCGGCACCACCATCCGGAATGGCGACGTCCGTGGTGTTCTCGAAGACGTTGCCGCCCGTGGTGTTCACGGTCCAGGTGAAGGACGCCGTGCCGGTCTTGCCGGCCGAATCGGTCACCGTGACGGTCACCGCGCTCGAGCCGGTGGTGGTCGGGGTGCCGGAGATCAGACCGGTCGAGGAGTTGACCGACAGGCCCGCGGGCAGCCCGGTGGCCGCGTAGTCGAGCGCGCCCGGGTTGGAGCTGGTCGCGGTGATCTGCAGGCTGGTGGCCTGGCCCACGACGCTGGTCTGGTCGCCGGGCGGGGTGACGGTGACGCCGTCGGCGATCCGCGTGCCCACGTTGACCCCGGCCCAGGCGTTGGCCACGGCGTTGTACTGGGCGCTGCCCTGGCCGAAGAGCTGACCGGCCGCCCACAGCGTCGCGTCGCGCGCGCCCGCGTAGTTGGTGTTGGAGGTCATCCGCTGGGTCAGCGCCTTGAACCAGATCTTCTCGGCGTTGGCCCGGCCGATGCCGGTCACCGGCAGATTGTCGTAGGTGGGGCTGTTGTAGCTGACGCCGTTGATGACCTTGGCGCCGCTGCCCTCGGAGAGCAGATAGAAGAAGTGGTTGGCGATGCCGGACGAGTAGTGCACGTCCACATTGCCGACCCCGGAGTACCAGCTGTCCTTGGACGCCCCGTCCCTGCTGGGCTTGTCCATGTAGCGCAGCGGCGTGCCGTTGCCGTTGATGTCGATCTTCTCGCCGACGAGATAGTCTCCGGGGTCGGCGGCGTTGCCCGCGGCGAATTCGACGGCCGCGGCGAAGATGTCCGAGGTGCCCTCGTTGAGGCCGCCGGACTCGCCGCTGTAGGTGAGATTGGCGGTGGCGGCGGTGACGCCGTGGGTCATCTCGTGCGCCGCGACATCGAGGGAGGTCAACGGCTTGGCGTTGCCCGAGCCGTCGCCGTAGGTCATGCAGAAGCAGGTGTCCTGCCAGAAGGCGTTGACGTAGTTGCTGCTGTAGTGGACCCGGGAGTACGCCCCGACCCCGTCGCCCCTGATGCCCGAGCGGCCGTGCACGTTCTTGTAGTAGTCCCAGGTCTCGGCAGCGCCGTAGTGCGCGTCCGCCCCGGCGGTCGCGGCGTCCGAGGTCGTGCCGTTGCCCCAGACGTCGTCGGCGTCGGTGAAGAGCGTGCCGGTGCCCGAGGTGCCGCGGTTGAGGTTGTACGTCTTGTGGTTGCCGCGGCCCGCGTCGGTCAGGTTGTACGAGCCGGAGCTGCCCGAGGTGCCCAGGGCGACCTGGCCGCTGTACTGGCTGTTGCCGGTGCCGGTTTTCACGCCCTGGTACTCGAAGAGCTTCTTGCCGGTCGTCGCGTCCGTGATGACGTGCAGCTCGTTCGGGGTGCCGTCGTCCTGGAGGCCGCCGACGACGGTCTCATGCGCGAGGGTGGGCGTGCCCTTCGCCGCCCAGACGACCTTGCGCGGCGCCCGGTCGGCCGAGGTCTTCCGCGAGCCCTGTGCGTGCGCCGCCTTCACGGCCGCCTTCTCCGCGGTGGCGGGCGCGACGGCGGCGGTCGTCGTCGGGACGCTCATCCGCGCCTTGGTGGACTTGGCGACCGTCTCCACGGCGCCGCTCCTCGCCCGGTCGACCACCAAGTCGCCTCCGAGGACCGGAAGTTTGGCGTAGGTGCGCTCGTAGCGGGTGTGGGTGGTGCCGTCGACATCCTGGGTGACGTCCTTGACGACCAGCTTCTCCTTGGCCCCCAGGCCCAGGGTTCTGGCGGTGGCGCCCTTGGTGGCGTCGGCCGCCCGGATCAGCCCGGCGCGGGCCGCGGGCGAGAGCTTGGCGGGCAGGGAGCCGGGGTCCGGCCTGCCGGATATCGTGCCGCCGGCGGCGGATGTCCGGGCCGAGTCGTCCGGACGGGCGGCCGCGGGGCCGGCCTGTACGCCGACGACGATCATCGCCGCCGCGGCGACCAGCGCACCGCCCGAGACGGCGCGGCTGCCGGGTCTGCGGCTGCTGGGTCTGAGCTGCCGGTGGGGGAGAGATCTCACGCTGACTCCTTCTGCGCTGGCCACGCGGTGGCGCGACCGGGACGACCGGGCGGCTGGGTCGCCGTCCGGGCAGGGCGTGGCAGAACGGGTGCGGATGCGGTGGTGCGTTTCCCTGGCGTTACGGGGTTCG
>NZ_JBEXHC010000001.1:0-92726 GCF_040607655.1 Streptomyces sp. NPDC005266 | reverse complement strand
GTTCGCTCTGCCGCGGACGAGCGACCGGGCGAGCCCCGCGGTGCGACGGGGGGTACCTCCTGGGTTGTGGGGTTCGCTCTGCCGCGGACGAGCGACCGGGCGAGCCCCGCGGTGCGACGGGGGGTACCTCCTGGGTTGTGGGGTTCGCTCTGCCGCGGACGAGCGACTGGGCGAGCCCCGCGGTGCGACCAGGGGGTGTGGGGGGTGGCTGTGGCTCTGGGTACAGCGAAGCTGTCGTACTGCTGTCCCTCGGCCGAGGGAAGAGTGCCACCAGTGGACTCGACCTGTCAGGACCGCGACAAGAAATTGTCCGGAAAGCGTCCGTTGACATGTGTGCCGTATCCGGATGCCGGTGCCCTGCGGCCAGTTCGAGCCACACCGCTCTGTCACAGCCCGTGCATCACCGGCATGCCCGAACGGCGCCGGCTGCGCTGGGGGCTCCTCGCCGCGGCGGTGGACGAGCCTGGGGCGCCCATGGCGTGTCACCCGCCGAGGTGCGGGCCCGTTCGAGGAGCAGTACGCCCGCCACGCCGGACAGCTCGATGTCGTACGGGAACTGGCCGACGGCACCGTCGGCGAGTGAGGCGGCGCCCTGGGCTCACACCAGGCTGTCCCGCCACGCCTGATCGGCGAACAGGGCGCGGCGAAGGCGGCCAGCCGGCGCCGGCCCGCCACTGACAGTGCTCACTCGGTTTTCTGGCGTAGGTCCGCGGCCGGAAGGACGCGCAGCAGCAGTACCGAGCGCTCGGGAAGCTCGATCGGGGTGCCCGCGGGGTGGTGTGTGCCGGGGGGCGCGTCCTGGTCCTCGCGCGCCGTGTCGACCAGGAGTTCGTACCCGAAGGCCCACGGAGGACCGGGCAGGGTGAAGGTGAGCGGCTGCGGACCCGCGTGCAGCAGCAGCAGAAAGCTGTCGTCGGTGACCGGAGCCCCGCGCGGATCGCGCTCCGGGAGGTCGCTGCCGCAGAGACGGACGCCGAGGGCGGTCGTCGGCGCGTACCAGTCGGATTCGGTCATCTCGGTGCCGCGCGGGGTGAACCAGGCGAGGTCGCGCAGCCCGTCCGGGGGCCGGGCGCGGCCGGAGAAGAAGGCGGGGCGCCGCAGCACGGGGTGGGCGCGGCGCAGCCGTATGAGGCGGGTGGTGAGGTCGGTGAGGGCCTGCCAGCCGGGGTCCTGGGGCAGCGACCAGTCGATCCAGCCGGTCTCGTTGTCCTGGCAGTAGGCATTGTTGTTGCCGCCCTGGGTGCGGCCCAGTTCGTCGCCCGCGACGAGCATCGGCACCCCGGTGGACAGCAGCAGGGTGGCCAGGAGCCCCCGCAGCTGGCGGCGGCGCACCGCGCGCACCCGCGGGTCGTCGGTCTCGCCCTCGGCACCGCAGTTCCAGGAGCGGTTGTCCTGGGTGCCGTCGCGGTTGCCCTCCCCGTTGGCCTCATTGTGCTTGCGCTCGTAGGAGACCAGATCGCGCAGGGTGAAGCCGTCGTGGGCGGTGATGAAGTTGACCGAGGCGTACGGGCGGCGGCCGCCCCAGGCGTACAGATCGCTGGAGCCGGACAGCCGGTAGCCGAGGTCGCGCACGTCGGGCAGCGCCCCGCGCCACAAGTCCCGTACGGCATCGCGGTAGCGGTCGTTCCACTCGGCCCACAGGGGCGGGAACGCGCCCACCTGATAGCCGCCGGAGCCCACGTCCCACGGCTCCGCGATCAGCTTGACGCGGCGCAGCACCGGGTCCTGCGCGACCGCGGCGAGGAAGGGGGAGAGCATGTCGACGCCGTGCGCGGAGCGGGCCAGCGCGCTGGCGAGGTCGAACCGGAAGCCGTCCACGCCCATCTCCGTCACCCAGTAGCGCAGCGAGTCCGTGATCAGCCGGAGCACCTGCGGCTGGACGGTGTGCAGGGTGTTTCCGCAGCCGGTGAAGTCGGCGTAGCGGCGCGGGTCCTGCTGGAGGCGGTAGTAGCCGCGGTTGTCGATGCCGCGCAGCGAGAGCGTGGGGCCGAGCTCCCCGCCCTCGGCGGTGTGGTTGTAGACGACGTCGAGGATTACCTCGATCCCGGCGGCGTGCAGCGCGCGCACCATCCTCCGGAACTCGCCGACCTGCTGGCCGCGGGTGCCCGAGGCGGCATAGGCGCTGTGCGGGGCGAAGTAGCCGATGGAGTTGTAGCCCCAGTAGTTGCGCAGGCCCCGTCGCAGCAGATGGTCCTCATGGGCGAACTGATGCACCGGCAGCAGTTCGACCGCCGTGACCCCGAGCCGCGTGAGGTGCTCGAGCGCGGCCGGGTGCGCGAGCCCGGCGTAGGTGCCGCGCAGCTCGGGCGGGACGCCGGGGTGGCGCATGGTGAAGCCGCGTACATGCAGCTCGTAGATGACCGACTCGGCCCAGGGGGTGTGGGGGCGGTCGGCCCCCGCGCCGGACGGACCGCCGGCGTCGTCGCCGACGACCACGCCCTTGGGGACGTACGGGGCGGAGTCGCGGTCGTCCCTCACGGTGTCGGCGACATGCTGCTGCGGCCAGTCCCGGACATGCCCGTAGACCTCGGCGGGCAGCGCGAAGTCGCCGTCCACGGCGCGGGCATAGGGGTCCAGCAGCAGCTTCGCCGGGTTCCAGCGGGCGCCCGTCCAGGGGTCCCAGCGGCCGTGCACGCGGTAGCCGTACCGCCGGCCGGGCAGGACGCCGGGCACGAAGCCGTGCCAGACCCCATGGGTGGGCTCGGCGAGCGGACAGCGGGTCTCGGCCCCGTCGTCGTCGAACAGGCACAGCTCGACGGCCTCCGCACCGCCCGCCCACAACGCGAAGTTGGTGCCCGGCACCCCGCCCGGGCCCAGGCCCACCCGCGCCCCCAGCGGCTCCGGGCTGCCCGGCCAGGCGGTGGGGGCCGGCGCCGGTGCGCCGGATGGGGCGGCGGGCGGCGGCGCGGCGCGGCGACGCCCGGCGAGGCCGGCGGAGACGGTCGCGACGGACACGGGGCCGGCGAGGCCCGCGTCCGGCTCCGGCGGTTCGCTCGTCGCCGTCTCCTGCTCGGCTGCTTTGGACACGTCGGCCTCCGGCGGCTCGCGACTCTCGCGCCGCCACCCCCGGCCGGGGCGCGGCGGGCAGCGCCTCATGGCGGGTGCCGGTCCTCGCGGCGTCCCGTGCCGCACGGGCAGGCCCCCGCCCTCGGAGCTGTTCTGCCCGCAATCCCACCGCCCCTCACCCTGCCGGGGCTTGTGCGCGACGCACCTCGGCCGATTGCCGCGGTGACCGCTCCCACCCGGGACTGAACCGTGACCATCAGGGGGAGTTCAGGATCACCCCGGTGTGATTACCTATCGCCATGCGCGCATGCGCGCGTGACCGGGGTTGCCGCGGGGGCGCGGCCCTGCGGGAGGGGAGAGCTGTGGTGAGGGTGCGACCGATATCTGGGGTTGCGGCGGTTGTGACGGCACGGGGTCGCAGGGGACTCTCCGCGCTGTTGCTCGGGGCGTTGTTGACGCTGGTGGCGGCGTGCGGCGGAGGCGGCGGCTCCGGCCACGACGGAAAGAAGGGCGAGGACGGCAAGGGCGCCGCCGAACGGAAGGCGTCCCAGGCCGTGGTGACGATCGCGCCGAAGAACGGGGCGAAGGGCGTGGACACCAGCGGGACGCTCAAGGTCACCTCGGCCAAGGGGCGGCTGGCCTCGGTCAAGGTCGAGGACTCCAAGGGGCGTCCGATCGCGGGCAAGGTCGGGAAGGACGGCCGCAGCTGGCGGCCGGACGACCGCCTCCGCGCGGACACGACGTACACGGTGGACGCCGTCGCCAAGGATGCCGCGGGCCGTACGGCGGCCAAGCACACGACGTTCACCACGCTGCGTCCCAAGGAGACCTTCGTGGGCGTTTACACCCCGGAGGACGGCTCGACGGTCGGCGTCGGCATGCCGGTCTCGCTCCGCTTCAACCGGGGGATCACCCACCCGGGGGCCGTGGAGAAGGGGATCAAGGTCAGCGCCTCGCCGTCGGTCCCCATCGAGGGCCACTGGTTCGGCAACGACCGGCTGGACTTCCGGCCGCAGAAGTACTGGAAGCCCGGCACCAAGGTGACGGTGAGCATGGACCTCGACGGTGTCGAGGGCAGGCCGGGAGTCTACGGCGAGCAGAAGAGGTCCGTGTCGTTCACGATCGGCCGCAGCCAGATCTCCGTGGTCGACGCCAAGTCCAAGAAGATGACGGTCAAACGGGACGGCAAGACCATCAAGAGCCTGCCGATCACCTCGGGCGCGCCCGGCCACGAGACCTACAACGGCATGATGGTGATCAGCGAGAAGCACCCCGTGACCCGTATGGACGGCGCCACCGTCGGCTTCGACGGCGAGTACGACATCAAGGACGTGCCGCATGCGATGCGGCTGTCGGACTCCGGCACCTTCATCCACGGCAACTACTGGGCGGGCCGGGCCACCTTCGGCTCGGCCAACGTCAGCCACGGCTGTGTGGGCCTGTTCGACCAGCGCGGCGGCGGCGACTCGTCCACCGCGGCGTCCTGGTTCTTCCGCAAGTCGATCCTCGGCGATGTGGTCATCGTGAAGAACTCGCACGATGAGACCATCCAGCCGGGGAACGGCCTCAACGGCTGGAACATGTCCTGGAACAAGTGGAAGGCGTAGGACAGGCGTGGTCCCAGTCGCCCGCTTCCCGTTAGCGAGCGCTAACCTGCGGCCATGACTGTGCATCTCGAGATCGCCGACGGCGTCGCCACCTTCCGCCTCGACCGCCCGCCGATGAACGCGCTCGACACCGCCACCCAGGACCGGCTCAGGGAGCTCGCCGGCGAGGTGACCCGCCGCGACGACGTACGCGCCGTGGTCCTGTGGGGCGGTGAGAAGGTGTTCGCGGCGGGTGCGGACATCAAGGAGATGCGGGAGATGGATCACGCCGCGATGGTGGCCCGCTCCGGCGACCTCCAGGACTCCTTCACCGCCGTCGCCCGGATCCCCAAGCCCGTTGTCGCCGCGGTGACCGGCTACGCGCTGGGCGGCGGCTGCGAGCTGGCGCTGTGCGCCGACTTCCGGATCGCCGCCGAGACCGCCAAGCTCGGCCAGCCCGAGATTCTGCTCGGCCTGATCCCCGGCGCCGGCGGCACCCAGCGGCTCGCCCGGCTGGTCGGCCCGTCCAAGGCCAAGGACCTCATCTTCACGGGCCGTCAGGTGAAGGCCGACGAGGCGCTCGCCATCGGCCTGGTCGACCGGGTGGTGCCGGACGGGGAGGTCTATGAGCAGGCCCACGCCTGGGCCGCGAAGCTCGCACAGGGGCCGGCGATCGCGCTGCGTGCGGCCAAGGAGTCGGTGGACCGGGGCCTTGAGACGGACGTGGACACCGGCCTCGCCATTGAACGCACCTGGTTCGCCGGGCTGTTCGCCACCGAGGACCGTCAGACCGGGATGCGGAGCTTCGTCGAGGACGGCCCGGGCAAGGCGAAGTTCGCCTGAGGACGAGCGGGTTGCGCCCCCCACCGGCCGGGGATCACGGGTCGCGTATGCCCCGTGCGAGCGAATTTTCTTCGCCATCGGTTCATCCTTGGACGACCGGTTCGGGTACGGTGGGTGATCACGCGTACGCGTACTGACATCGCTGGTCAGGCAGGGTGCTTTGGCCTCCTGACTGCCATTGGCATATGTCGGAACCGGTTTGTGGAGCCTGGGGCTCCGGTGTTCGGAATCCTATGGTTCCGCCCCGGACGGCTTTTCGGGCGGCCATGATGGGGGGCATGGCGGGCTTGGAGGGAATGGAGCAGCCGCAGCAGCGCACTGGTACGGCTGCGGTTCGGCGGATGCCGTCCGTCGAGGACGATCCGGTTCTCAGGGCGCTCGAACTCTTCGGGAACCCTGCGGTCGAGGAGGTGCGGCTGCCGTCCCGTCCCGAATCCGCGGGAACGGCCCGCCGGTTGGCCGAATTCATCGTTGTGCGGGACTGGGGGCTGGCCTCCCAGCTCGCCGAGTACACGGTGCTGCTGGTGTCCGAGCTCGTCGGCAACGCCGTACGGCACACCGGTGCCCGCACCTTCGGGCTGCGAATGCTGCGGCGCCGCGGCTGGATCCGGGTCGAGGTCCGCGATCCGTCCCGCGGGCTGCCGTGTCTGCTGCCGGTGGGTGAGCTCGACACCAGCGGGCGCGGGCTGATGCTGGTGGATCAGCTCTCCCAGCGGTGGGGCGTGGATCTGCTGCCCTGCGGCAAGACGACATGGTTCGAGATGCGGGTGACCGAGGGCTGAGCCCGGCGAGCCGACCCGGCGTACGAAAGAGGCGGCGAGCCGACCCGGCGTACGAAAGAGGTCCCTGCGCCGTCGGCGGGCGACGGTACGGGGACCTCTTCCGTCCCCGGCCGTGGAGCGGAAGGGGTGTGCTCCGCGGCATATGGGGGAACGACCTGGCCCGGGTCAATGGGGGTCGCGGCCCCGACTATCGCAGACGTCCTAGATCACCTCCAAGCCAATCCAAGGTGAGCTGTAACACTTGCCTTGTTAATGGCGAGTAGGGGGACATCTTTCCTTCGTTGTCCACTTCTGGCCTGCGAATTTCCAGTGGTCCAGACCGTGACGCGAAATCTTTCTTTGCCCGCCGGTCCTTGGCATGGCCCTGTCGGCCGTCCACCATGGAATCGCGCTACGCGCGTCACACCCAAAACGCCGCACCCTCACGCGTCACTTCCCTTGCCACGCTACGCAATCGGGAGACCCCCCATGGAAGCGCACGGCCGCACCCCCACCCGTCGCACCCTTTTCCGCTCGGGCGCCTGTCTCGCCACCGCCGCTATCGGACTCGCCACCACCACCCCCGCCCACGCCGGCGACAGGTACCGCCGCCGGGCCGCCGCCTATCCCCCCACCCACTGGATCCCGGCCTCCACCTCCAACTACCGCGTCTCCAGCCGCCCGACCTCGTATCCGATCGACTTCATCGTCATCCATGTGACACAGGAGACCTTCCCGGACGCGATGAAGATCTTCCAGGACCCGGCCAAGCAGGTCTCCGCCCACTACATGGTCGCCTCGGCCGACGGCTACATCGGCCAGTTCGTGCGGGAGAAGGACGTCGCCTGGCACGCGGGCAGCAAGGACTACAACAACCGCAGCATCGGCATCGAGCACGAGGGCTGGGTGGACCAACCCCACTGGTTCACGGACGAGATGTACGCCTCGTCCGCGGCCCTGACCGCGGCCGTCTGCGACCGCTACGGCATCCCCAGGACCCGCGCCCACATCATCGGCCATGTGGAGGTCCCCGGCACCGACCACACCGACCCGGGCCCGCTGTGGGACTGGGACCGCTATATGGACCTGGTCAACGGGGCCTGAACGCGTCCGGCGGGCCGCCGCTCATCGACCGCTAATCTGTGCGGGTCAGAACACACACACGGAAGGGGCCGGAACAGGTGGCGGACATCGAGGCGGCGCGCAAGGCGTTCGAGCGGTACGACCTCAACGGTGACGGCCAGATCACCGCGGCCGAGTACAAGAGCGTGATGGCGCAACTGGGGGACCCGTATGTCACGGAGCCCGTCGCCCAGGCCGTCATCAACGCCCATGACGGCAACGGTGACGGGCTGCTCACCTTCGACGAGTTCTGGGCTGCCCAGAACAAGAACAAGAACGGCTGACCGGGCCGCATGGCGGCGCTGCCGGCGCGTCAGCGCCAGCCGCGCCGCTGTGCGCTCGCCCGCCGTCTGCGGTCGTTGCACAGCAGACAGCGGCCGTAGCCGGGCGGCAGCGGATCCTCCGCGTCCCCGTACAGCGGATCGACGGCCCCGCGAGGATGCTCGGCGCAGCCCGTCGCACCGTGCTCGGCGGTCAGCGCGCCCGCCGCGGCCAGTGCCCGGCGCAGGGCGTCGGTGAGCAGCTCGGTCTCCTGGCCGGAAGGTGCGGTGTCGAGCGAGAAGGCGATATCGGACGCGGTGGTGAGCGCGCTGCGGAGTTCGCGCAGATCTGCGTAGCTCATACCGGGCAGCGTAGGCGCACCCACTGACATTGATATTGCTTGGCCAGAAGCCCCCTCAATGTCCTGTCTGCGCCACCCGGCGGGCGCCCACCTCCGGCTATGGAAGGCGTCACCAGCATGACAGCAGCGGTCGCACAGGACACCGTCGGCCGGAAGGGGTCGACTCCCACGCCGACACCCTCCACATCGCGGTCATCAGCGACAACGGCGGCCACCTCGCAGACGCCGAGTTCACGACGACCACCGCCGGATACGCCGCGGCCCTGGCCTTCCTGACCGCATACGGCCACGTGACCGCGGTCGGCGTGGAAGGCACCGCCTCTTACGGGGCCGTCCGGCCGTCCTACGCCTCGCTCTCCAGCGGCTCCTCCACGCCCGCGGTGGTGTCCTCGGCTTCCGCGGCTTCTTCGGCTTCCGCGGCTTCTTCGGCGCTGAGCGCCGCAGTGCCCGGGTTGGCCCATGCCTTGAGCGCGGCCTTGCTGGAGAAGTTGGCGACGTCCTTGTCGAGCGGTCGGTCGGTGTACTGGTGGATCCGCCACTTCGCCTTGATCCGCGGCTTGCCCGCCGTCACATAGTCCGCGATCCACAACCCGTCCCCGGCGTAGGACGTGGTGTCGTGGTTGAGCCAGAAGTTCCGGTTGCAGTACAGCATCACGCGGTGCGTGGGCCGCAGCTTCTTGACCTCCCGGATGAACCGGTCCTTCTCGGCGTTGCCGGCGCGAGTGCCCGAACCGGTGGTCTCCCAGTCCACGGCGAGCAGATCGTGCTGCCTGGACGCGCACTTCTCGACGAAGTAGCGTGCCTGCGCCGCGATGTCGCCCGGCCACAGGAAGTGGTAGAAGCCGACGACGCACCCCGCCTCGCGCGCGCGGGCCGCCTGGGACGACTGCTTCGGGTTGATGTACGAGCGTCCCTCGGTGGCCTTGATGAAGACGAACGCCAGACCGTCCGGGTCGAAGCTGGACTGGTGCGAACTCACGTCGATGCCGTGGAGCATAGTGCCTGCCTCATGGGGGGAGAGTGAGATGGAAAAAGGGACGTGCTCCCTTGTCATGCCCGGTCCAGGACCCTATGCAACGGGGACGGCGTCGCGCGCGCCGTTTCCACAAACGGTGGATAACGATGGGAAAGTCGAGATTCTCCGCCCCGGGCATGCTATGAGCTCGACCCGCTTCCGCGCCCCTCGGGGCGGAAGTTATCAGAGTTCTCTGTGTGAATACCTCGCGTTCATTTGCGTCACCGGAAAAAGGCGAGGCCCGCCGCACCCTTCCCCGGGTGCGGCGGGCCTTTCGTCAATGAGGTGGGACCTCGGCGGCAACCCTCAGCGGCGACGGAAGACGTCCTTCATTTTCTCCTTCGCCTGCCGTGTATCGCCCTTGGCCTGCTGGGCTCGGCCCTCGGCCGTCAGTCGTTCGTTGCCCGTGGCACGCCCGACGGCCTCCTTGGCCTTGCCCTTGAGCTCCTCGGCCTTCCCCTTGGCCTTCTTCTCAGCAGCCACCGCACTCACATCCCTTGGGTCTCGACAGCGGTGCTCAACCCCCCGGATAACCGCGCGGGGCACACGCAAACATGCGCCACGGCAGCGCGGTCCATGGACCGAGGTCGCGGAAACCTTCACTGGTTCCCCTGGATGGCCGATAAAAACGCGCAGATTTCCGGGTGTGGGCTTCAATTCGCAGGGCACACGTCGGGCTGGAGGTTGATATACATGGTTCCCTTGCTTCTGGTCCTTCTGCTCGCCCTGCTTCTCTTCGGTGCCGGATTCGCTCTGAAGGCACTGTGGTGGATCGCCGTCATCGTGCTCGTCGTATGGCTGCTCGGTTTCATTGTTCGCACCACGGGTGCGGGCGGCCGGCGAAGCCGCTGGTATCGCTGGTAGTTCCCCGCGCGACACGCGGAAGGCCCGGACCCTGTGAGGTCCGGGCCTTCCGCGTGTGTCACCCCCGCCGGATGGCGTCGGCGGACGTCTGGAGGATGTCGCAGGTGTTCTGGTACTCCTCCGTCAGCCGGGTGGCCTCGATGACCAGCGCCCCGTAGGGCCGCGTGGGATCGGCCAGCGGCAGTTCGTCGTGTTCCGCCTGCTCGGCGACGGTGCGGCGCTGCCGCTGTGCTTCCTCGGTCAGCTCGCACAGGCGGGCGGCCTGGTCGCGGAGGTCGGCCTCGTTCAGTTCCGCCAGGACCCGCGTGATTTCCTCCAGTGTCCCGAGGAAGACCCCGTAGCAGCGCAGGAACTGCCGGTACGAGTAGCTCCGCTCCTCCTCGCGCCACCGCTCCAGGCTCCTGATCAGCGACGACAGCTGGTAGGCGGCACGCTCCAGCGCATCCAGCACGGTGCGGTACCCCTCGAACGAGGTGCGCCCGCGATGGCGCGGCAGCAGCCGGCGCGGGTTGAACGGCACGCTCTCCTCAGCCGTCTTCAGACCCGACCTCGCCTGCGCGACCAGCGACTGGGCGTACTCGCAGAGCTTGCGCCATTGCCGTGCGCGCTCCTCGGTGAGCTCACTCTCGCGCAAGTCCGGGCCCAAATGGTGCAGCAGGTCGGCGAGCGCCCCGGCCAGGGTCCGGATGCCGTACTCGGCGCTGCGATACCGCAGCGGCGGCATGATCAGGACATTCACCAGGACGCCGAGCGAGCAGCCGATGAGGACCAGCAGAATGATCTGCCCCAGCTGGCTGGCGCCCTCCAGGTTGTTCGTCGCGGCGGAGTAGGTGGAGTACGCGAAGAACGCGGCCGTGGTCACCTGGGACCGCTGTTCCCCCAGCGCCTTCCACTGTCCGATGGTCATCGCGATGGCGGCGACCACGGCGAAGGTCACCAGGCTGGGACCGGCCAGGAAGCCGAGCGCGGCCTGCACACCCACCCCGGTGATCACCGCGGCCACATAGCGCAGTGACTGGGCGATCGACTGGTACACGGTCACGTGCATGATCAGGACCGCGGAAAACGGGGCGAACGCCGGGGACTGGGCCTGCAGCAGATCATTCGCGATGAACCAGGCGAGGGTGGCCGCCAGCGTGCTCTTCCCGATCAGCAGCAAGGTCTGGGCGGACAGGCTCCGCATTTGTAGCTTCTCCCACATCCCGCTTGGGGTTCCCCCTCGCGGCGATCTCTACCGCAGGCCGCGTGAGACGTTGACCATGGCCGCCTTGTCCATCCTCCCGCTCCTCCCCTGGCCTCGCGACCCCGGTCGTACGACCGTTTGGGGGGTGGGGTGGGGCATGGCGTTACTCATGCTCGTAGCGACCTTGTACGGCGTGGCACAGCTGGCGGTCCTGGCGTCCCCGACCCGGTCGATGCTGTGATCGACTTCGCTGTCGCGTGTTGTGTCAGCATGGTCCGGCGACCTTCTGTCGTGTTGCGGGAGGCGGGTGACATTCGCGTTCCGGGCAGCGACTGCGCGCATTCGGAGGATCTCGTCGTGATCCGCACCTCGTCCTCGACGGACACCCGGTAGTACGCCCTACTTCGGTGCCTGGAAGCCGCCGATCTTCTGCTCGAGCAGTTCGGCCAGCCGCAGCGGGGTGCGGTCCTCGAACATCGGACCGATGAGCTGCACTCCCACCGGCAGACCCTCGGGGGACCGGCCCGCTGGTACGGCGGTGGCGGGCAGGCCGGGCATGGTGGCCAGACCGGCCCAGACGAGCTGGTCGAAGTACGGGTACTCGACGCCGTCGATGTCGATCCGGCGCTCCAGCGGATTGGGGTTGTGGTCGTGCGGGAACGCGGGAGTGGGCGTGATCGGGCACACCACGGCATCGAACTCGGCGAACAGTTGCCGCCAGCCGTGGCGGTGCAGTTCGCGGCGGTTGTTCGCCTGGAGCCAGTCGCGGTGGCTGAACACCATGGCGCGCAGCCGTGCCGCGTCGAGACTCTGGTCCTCCGCGCTCAGTCCGGCGGCGCGGGTCCGCAGCCGATCGTACGGTTCGACGGGAAAACGTGCGACGGAGCCCGAAACCAGCAACTGGCTGTAGAGCGTCCCGGCCTCGGTCAGATCGGGTAGCAGCGGACTGTGCCGTTCGACGTGGGCGCCGCCGTCGACAAGCGCGTCGGCGACTCGGTTCACGCTCGCCCGCACAGCGGACCCGGTCGGAATGAGCGGATGTTCGTCGAGGATCAAGACCCGGAAGTCGCGGAGCCGTTCGTGGCGCGCGGGCGGCAACCTCAAGTGGTGCGCCACGCCGAGCGTCAACGGGTCCGGTCCGGCCATGACGTCGAGCAGGAGCGTGAGGTCGCGGGCAGTGCGCGCCATCGGACCGACGACGGCGAGTTCGAGGTCGACCGGCAATGGCGGTGCCGACGGCGCGACCATGCCGCGGGTTGCCGCCAGTCCGAGTGTCGGCTTGTGCGCATAGATGCCGCAGAAATGCGCGGGGGTGCGCAGCGAACCGGCGAGGTCGGAGCCGATGGACAGCGCGCCGAATCCGGACGCCAGGGCCGCCGCTGATCCACCGGAGGATCCGCCCGGCGTGCGAGCGTGGTCCCACGGGTTGTTGGTGGTGCCGTAGATCTCGTTGAAGCTCTGGATATCTTGCAGCCCCAAGGGCACATTGGTCTTACCGAGCACCACCGCGCCTGCGGCCTTGAGCCGCGACACCTGTATCGCGTCCTCGGCCGGCACATAGTCCCGGTGTTGCGGCATGCCCCAGGTCGTGGGCAGCCCGGCGATGTTGTAGGACTCTTTGACCGTCACCGGAATGCCGAGCAGTGGGCGGTCCTCACCGCGGGCCCGCGCCTGGTCGGCACCGCGCGCGGCGGCCCGTGCACGGTCGAAGTCCGGCACACAGATCGCGTTGATCGCCTTGTCGTCCCGCTCGATACGGGCGATCGCCTCGTCGGTCAGTTCCGCCGAGGTCACTTCACCGGCACGCAAGGCAGCCGCGAGTTTTTCGGCCGTCTGAAAATTCCACTCCATGAATCCGACCGTACCGGCCTCTGCAACAGGTCATGAAATGCCGCTTCGCGCAACGGGATGGACGTCTAAATACTCATCATGTTCCTCTCCGGCCACAGACATTCGCCCGACCGCCGGCGATGGCGACGCGCGGCGGGATCGGTGTCGGCCTGGGAGTTCAGGAGACCTTCATCGGACACCCGCGCGTACTTCGCTAGGCCGCGAACCGACGTATGCCCGGACAGCTTCATCAGCACCGGCGTGGACGCGCCCTTCTCCGCAGCGTGGGTCAACCCCGAGTGGCGTAGCACGTGGAACATGTCCTCACGGGACAGCTCGAAGGACGCCCTCGTCTCCAGCCGCGGACAGGCGGCCGTCACATCGCGCTGGGCAGACGGTAAGGACTCCGGATCAGGCCTGAGGAGGCACTGACCGAGCGGACCGTCCGCACCACCCCGAAGGCGCTGGACACCGGCAGGACCGTGGTTCAGGACGCCATTCCGGGCGACCGAATCGGCCGAGCAAGTGGGCACGTGCGGGCAATCAGACCTCCCCCGTGCTCAGAGCCGCAGCCTCCGGCAGGCGTCTCATCAGGTGTGTCGGCGTACCCCCTCCCACGTGGCAGCCGTACCCACTCCGCTGGTATCAACGGCCTGGTGATCTCCTGCAGCCCGTCCGAAACGATTCAGCTCCACGCATCCCGCCCCATTGCGAAGCAGAATGCCCCCTCACCACATAGGACACCGCCTTAACGGCGCGTTGACCATAGATCTTCCATGCTGCTAATAAGTGACCACTTTTGAAGGTCCAGGTCTTTATCACCGGACAGTTACGGATCTGCCAGACTGCTGTTACCGCATGGGGATCGTTAAAGCTTGCGCTCATCTGGCGCACATTCCTATGGTACTTGATAACCGAGGTCACAGGGGGAGTAATGACAGGATCAAGCGATTCCGCTAACTCGGCATCCGGACGACATGCTGAAGAATGGACCGTGCCCGGCTACGCCAACGGCCAGGAGCTGGGCAGGGGAGGCAACGGCCGGGTCGTGATCGCCCTGCACACGGCGACCGCCCGGCATGTCGCGATCAAGTATCTCAATGAAGAACTGGGCGCGAGCACTGCATTTCGCACCGCCTTCCAGACAGAGGCCAAGGTCCTCAGCAGTCTGAACTCACCTCATGTGACGCAGCTGTACGAGTATGTCGAAGCGCAGCAGGGCGCCGCCATCGTCATGGAACTGATCGCCGGTGCTGCCCTGCGCGCGCTCCTGCGCCAGGAGGGCCCAACCGGACCCGAGGCCGCGCTGGTAGTACTGAAAGGGTCCCTCTTGGGCTTGGCCGCCGCTCACAGCGTGGGCGTGGTGCATCGGGACTACAAGCCCGAAAACGTGCTAGTCACCATGGACGGCCAGTCCAAACTGGCGGACTTCGGTATCGCCGCGCGTACCGGTGACCACTGCAGGTACGGCACACCGGCGTACATGGCCCCCGAGCAGTGGAGGAATGAGTCCGCCACCGCGGCCACTGACGTCTATGCCGCCACTGTCACCTTCTACGAGTGCCTCACCGGCGTACGCCCGTTCAACGGCACGAAGTGGGAACTCCTCGCGCAGCACGTCAACGCGCCGGTGCCGATGGACGACGTGCCAGAAGCAGTGCGTAGCCTGGTACTGCACGGCATGGCCAAGGACCCGGCACAGCGACCAGAGAACGCCCCCGCCTTCCTGCAAGAATTGGAACGGGTCGCCGCTTCCGCGTATGGGCCCGGTTGGGAAGAGCGCGGCCAGAGCCGCCTGGCCGCCCTAGCGGCCCTGCTGCCCCTGGTGTTCTCACGCCTCAAGACGACCCCAGTAGGCGCTGCCGCGGACCTGGCCCTCACCGTGCTACCAGGAGGCCGCCGCACACAACTCCTCAAGCGAGATGCCCTGATCGCCGGAGCGGCTGCCCTGGGGGTAGCTGCGATCATGAGCTTGATGCCAGGGGGCTGGGCCGGTCAAGAAGCGGCTCACGCGGAACAGACGGCGGCGCACACACAAGCCATCACCACCCTCAACCCGGGCGACGACTCCAGCAGTCCTTCGGGGAGGACGGACACACACTCCAAAGAGGACACCTCCACAGACGACGGAGGTCAGGACAACACCGGAACACGTGGACCATCACCGTCGGTAGGAGCTATCGCTCCCGAAGGCCCGTCACGGACAGGTTCGGACACTGGCGACGGGGCTTCTGAGCCGGCCACCCCGGGGCCGACGGCCCCTGGTCACGGTGATGATGGCGATGACTCCGGGGCTCCCACCCCGGGGCCGACGGCCCCTGGTCACGACGATGATGGCGACGACTCCGGAACTCCCACCCCCGGGCCGACGACCCCTGATCGCGGCCACCATGACGACGACTCCGGGGTAGAGGGCGAGCCCGGGTGATCAAGATGACCGATGCCAGGCCGGGACAGGACATTCCCGGCCTGGCGCTGGCGCTGGCGCCCAATGAGTCATGGCCCGGGCGGTGACGATCAGACAGCCACCATCAGCAATTGATCAACAAGGGACCTAAGTGGAGCTGATCCTCTTGAGGCCGGCGCGGGAGAGGCCATGATGCACATGCGAGGTCTGAAATGACGGACGGTGTCGAGGAATCAGGCTTGCCGCGGCACTTACCGGACCCGGAACCGCACTCGACAATGTCTGACCCGGATCTGCAGCCAACCGTGCCCGACCCCGACCTGCAAGAAACTGTACGAGTCCACCCTCCAGCCCAGGGTGGAAACGCCGACGACCATGCCTACTGTGCCACCGCTCTCGACACTGCTTGGTCCAGCAGCCAATCGGGCGCCACCGAGGTACCGACGGAGAGCATGCCCCCACCCGTCGGGGCAGTCCCCACGGCACATGAGTCCGGTGTGTTCCGCTTCGGCCCAGGCGTACCCCCCTCGGGGGTGGGGGATGCCGCAGTTGAGGCCTGGCACGGCACTGTGCCAGGCACAGACCACAGCAAACGCCACGGCCGTCTGCACTGGTTGCGGCGGTACCGTCTGGCGGCTGCGGTGCTGACCGCAGTCGTGATCTATTTGCTCTGGCCACGGGATACACCGGACATGCGGATCACTAAGGTGACAGCGCACACCAACGCGACTCTCACCTGTGACCAAACCGCGGAAGTAGTCGCCGTGGTAGGCACCAATGGGCAACCGGGCACGGTCACCTATCAATGGAACCGCAGCGATGGCACCTCATCAGGACCGCTTGAAGAACGGTTCGGCAAAGGGCAGCACGAGGCTCGACTTCGATTGCTATGGACATTCCACGGCAGGGGAACGGACGACGCGAAGGCACAGCTGCTCATCACCTCGCCTGCCCCGCATACCGTGTCCGCCTCCTTCACCTACACGTGCCGCTGAAACCACTCAAGACCCCTTGGACGTAGGCCGCTCCCATCGACAAGGCTGATCCGAGCGGTCTCTCTGGCGGCTCTGCAACAGCTCCGCCGGTGGACAGCCGGTGGACAGACACCTTGGACTGTGCATCACGGGGTGGCACAGGTCAGCCTGTCGAACGTGCTCTGCGTCGTTCCCACACCCGCCAAGAGGTCCCAGGCCGGGGCGCTGGGCTCGTTGAGACGACCGACAGCCACCCGGGTGGGCCCTGTGCCGCGAGGGACATCCCAGAGACTTTTCAGGGACTTTCACGCCTGTCTGAGGGACTTCCGAGGGACTTCCGCCGTGTAAGCAGGGAAGGCCCTGACAACGCTGAAAGATGCGAACGCGCTGGTCAGGGCCTATTTCCTCAGCACTCGATGACGTTGACCGCGAGCCCGCCCCGCGCCGTCTCCTTGTACTTGACCTTCATGTCGGCGCCCGTCTCCTTCATGGTCTTGATGACCTTGTCGAGGGAGACATGGTGGCGGCCGTCGCCGCGCAGCGCCATACGTGCGGCGGTGACCGCCTTGACCGCCGCCATGCCGTTGCGCTCGATGCAGGGGATCTGGACGAGGCCGCCGACCGGGTCGCAGGTGAGGCCGAGGTTGTGTTCCATGCCGATCTCGGCGGCGTTCTCGACCTGTTCGGGGGAACCGCCGAGGACTTCGGCGAGGCCGCCGGCGGCCATGGAGCAGGCGGAGCCGACTTCGCCCTGGCAGCCGACCTCGGCGCCGGAGATGGAGGCGTTCTCCTTGAAGAGCATGCCGATGGCGCCCGCGGCGAGGAGGAAGCGGACGACGCCTTCCTCGTCGGCGCCGGGCACGAAGTGGGTGTAGTAGTGCAGGACGGCGGGGATGATGCCGGCCGCGCCGTTGGTGGGGGCGGTGACGACGCGGCCGCCGGCCGCGTTCTCCTCGTTGACGGCCATGGCGTAGAGGGTGATCCACTCCATGGCGCGGGCGGTCGCGTCGCCGTCGGAGCGCAGGGCGCGGGCGGCGGTGGCGGCGCGGCGGCGGACCTTGAGGCCGCCGGGCAGGATGCCCTCCTGGGACAGGCCGCGGGAGACGCAGGACTGCATGACGTCCCAGATCTCCAGCAAGCCGGCGCGGATCTCCGCCTCCGTGCGCCAGGCCTTCTCGTTCTCCAGCATCAGGGCCGAGATGGACAGGCCGGTTTCCCGGGAGCGGCGCAGCAGCTCGTCGCCGGTGCGGAAGGGGTGGGCGAGGACGGTGTCGTCGAGCTTGATGCGGTCTTCGCCGACCGCGTCCTCGTCGACCACGAAGCCGCCGCCGACCGAGTAGTAGGTCTTCTCCAGCAGCGGGTGGCCGTCGGCGTCGTACGCCTGCAGGGTCATGCCGTTGGCGTGGTAGGGGAGGGACCGGCGGCGGTGCAGGACCAGCTGGGCCGACTCGTCGAAGTCGATCTCCTGGGCGGCGCCGATCTCGGCGCCGAGCAGCCGTAGTCGCTTGGTGGTGCGGATACGTTCCACCTCGCCGTCGGCCGCCTCGACGTCGACGGTGCGCGGGGAGTGGCCCTCCAGCCCCAGGAGGACGGCCTTGGGGGTGCCGTGGCCATGGCCGGTGGCGCCGAGCGAGCCGAAGAGCTCGGCGCGTACGGAGGCAGTGGGGGCCAGCACGCCCTCGTTCTTCAGCCGGCGCACGAACATCCGCGCCGCCCGCATCGGGCCGACCGTATGGGAGCTGGAGGGACCGATACCGATCGAGAAGAGATCGAAGACGGAGATGGCCACGGGGGGACTCCTTTGTCTGTGGTGCGGGGGGCGCGCCAGAGTGGGCGCGCCCCCGTGGCCGGGTACGTCGAAGAGTTGCTTCGCCCGGCGAAGTGTTGCTTCGCCCGGCGAAGTGTTGCTTCGTCCAGCGAAGAGTTACTTCTTCGACAGTTCGGGGTAGAGCGGGTGCTTGTCGGCCAGCGCCGTGACCCGGGCCTTCAGCGACTCGGCGTCGTAGGACGGCTTGAGGGTCTCGGCGATGATGTCGGCGACCTCGCGGAAGTCCTCCGCGGTGAAGCCGCGCGTGGCCAGCGCCGGGGTGCCGATCCGCAGACCCGAGGTGACCATCGGGGGCCGCGGGTCGTTCGGGATGGCGTTGCGGTTGACGGTGATGCCGACCTCGTGCAGGCGGTCCTCGGCCTGCCGGCCGTCCAGCTCGGAGTCGCGCAGGTCGACCAGGACGAGGTGGACGTCGGTGCCGCCGGACAGCACCGAGACGCCGGCCTCGCGCACATCGGGCTGGGTGAGGCGCTCGGCGAGCAGCTTGGCGCCCTCCAGGGTCCGCTCCTGGCGCTCCTTGAAGGCCGCGCTCGCGGCGACCTTGAAGGAGACCGCCTTCGCCGCGACGACATGCTCGAGCGGTCCGCCCTGCTGGCCGGGGAAGACCGCCGAGTTGATCTTCTTGGCCAGCTCGGCCGTGGAGAGGATCACACCGCCGCGCGGGCCGCCCAGGGTCTTGTGGGTGGTGGTGGTCACCACATGGGCGTGCGGTACGGGGGAGGGGTGCAGCCCGGCCGCGACCAGGCCCGCGAAGTGGGCCATGTCGACCATGAGGTACGCGCCGACCTCGTCCGCGATCCGGCGGAAGGCGGCGAAGTCGAGCTGGCGCGGGTAGGCCGACCAGCCCGCGATCACGAGCTTGGGGCGGTGCTCCTTGGCGAGGCGCTCGACCTCGTCCATGTCGACCAGACCGGTCTCGGCGTCCACGTGGTAGGGGACCACGTTGTAGAGCTTGCCGGAGAAGTTGATCTTCATGCCGTGGGTGAGATGGCCGCCGTGCGCCAGGTTCAGACCCAGGATGGTGTCGCCGGGGGAGAGCAGCGCGAACATCGCGGCCGCGTTGGCCTGGGCGCCCGAGTGCGGCTGGACGTTCGCGGCCTCGGCGCCGAAGAGCTCCTTGACCCGGTCGATGGCGATCTGCTCGACCACGTCGACATGCTCACAGCCGCCGTAGTACCGGCGGCCGGGGTAGCCCTCGGCGTACTTGTTGGTCAGGACCGACCCCTGGGCCTCCATGACGGCCGCCGGAGCGAAGTTCTCCGAGGCGATCATCTCCAGGGTGGACTGCTGGCGGTGGAGTTCGGCGTCGACGGCGGCGGCGACGTCCGGGTCGAGCTCGTGCAGGGAGCTGTTGAGAAGCGACATCAGGGTCCCGATCGAAGAGGAGGGTCAGTTTTCGGCGAAGGCGGTGTACTCGTCGGCGGAGAGCAGGTCCTCCGGCTCGTCCGTCACCCTCACCCTGAACAGCCAGCCGCCCTCGAAGGGGGCGGAATTCACCAGCGCCGGGTCGTTCACCACGTCCTCGTTGATCTCGGTGACCTCGCCGGAGACGGGCGCGTACAGATCGCTGACCGATTTCGTGGACTCGAGCTCGCCGCAGGTCTCACCGGCGGCAACGGTGGAGCCGACTTCCGGGAGCTGGACGTAGACGACGTCACCGAGCGCGTTGGCCGCGTACTCGGTGATGCCGATGGTCGACACGCCGTCTTCGCCGGCGGCCGACAGCCACTCGTGCTCCTTGCTGTAGCGCAGCTGCTGGGGGTTGCTCATAGTCCGATTCTCCTGGATACGGGGGAGTGCTTGGGAAACGGGTCTTGACTGGTGGGACGGTGTGGAATACGGCGCCGCGACACCGCGGGCACCGCGGGGCTCAGCGCCCGCGCCGGTAGAAGGGGAGCGCGACGACCTCGTACGGCTCGTGGCTGCCGCGAATGTCCACCGCCAGGCCCTTGGTGCCGGGCTCGGCGTGCTCCACCTCGACGTACGCCATGGCGATCGGCTTGCCCAGGGTCGGGGAGGGCGCACCCGAGGTGACCTGGCCGATCCGCGCCCCGTCGGGGCCCACCACGGAGTATCCGGCACGCGGCACCCGGCGTCCCTCGGCGACCAGGCCGACCAGTGTGTGCGGCGTCACGCTCTCCGCCTGGCGCGCCGCGGCCTGCAGCGCCTGGCGGCCGACGAAGTCACCGGCCTTCTCGAACTTCACCACCCGGCCGAGCCCCGCGTCGAAGGGCGTCCTGTCGGTGGACAGCTCATGCCCGTACAGCGGCATCCCGGCCTCCAGCCGCAACGTGTCCCGGCAGGACAGACCGCAGGGCACCAGCCCCACCGGGGTCCCGGCCTCGGTCAGCGCCTGCCAGAGCCGCTCCGCCTGGTCCGGCGCGACGAACAGCTCGAAGCCGTCCTCGCCCGTGTAGCCGGTGCGGGCGATCAGCGCGGGGACGCCCGCGACGGTGCCCGGGAGCCCCGCGTAGTACTTCAGGCCGTCGAGATCGGCGTCGGTGAGGCTCCTCAGGATGCCCGGGGACTCGGGGCCCTGGACGGCGATCAGCGCGTAGGCGTCGCGGTCGTCCCGTACGGCCGTCTCGAATCCGCCGGCGCGCTCGGTCAGCGCGTCCAGCACCACCTGGGCGTTGGAGGCGTTCGCCACGACCAGGAACTCCTGCTCGGCGAGGCGGTAGACGATCAGGTCGTCGAGGATGCCGCCCTCGGTATCGCAGATCATGGTGTAGCGGGCGCGGCCCACGGCCAGCGCCGAGAGATGGCCGACCAGGGCGTAGTCCAGGGCCTGGCCCGCCTGGGGCCCGGTGAGAGTGATCTCACCCATGTGGGAGAGGTCGAAGAGCCCGGCGTGGGTGCGCACCGCGGTGTGCTCGTCGCGCTCGCTGCCGTAGCGCAGCGGCATGTCCCAGCCGGCGAAGTCGGTCATGGTGGCGCCGAGCGCACGGTGGGCCGCGTCCAGCGCGGTACGGCGGGGCGTGGGCGTGGGCGGGGCGTCGGACATGATTCACAGCTCCCAGGATCAGGATCGCGGCGACGACAGGGACGGTCCTCCCCATCTGTCATCGGAACCTGAGAGGTTCGCCGTGACTCCCCTCACAACGTGGGGGCCGTCGGCTTGCACCTTGGGTGGAGCCACACCAGCGGCTCGCTTTTCAGATCTGCCTCGCCCGCGCGGTATTCGGGGCCTGAGAGATTCAAGGGAGGACTTGCTCCTTCGGCGCCCTGGACGCCCGGCACGGCTGCCGGTGGCCAAGGACTCTCCCGCGCGGATTCAAGCGGCCGGTATGGAGTTGCGCGCTCATCATCGCACGTACGCGCGAGAAGGGAAGCCCCGCACTGTGACCAGGGCCGCGCCGCATCGCCTTGATGGGCATTACCTTTTCTTGACACTCTTCGGGTACGAGCCGCAGTGACCGACCTGGGAGGACGATCACGGTGCAGGGGCAGGGAACATATGAAACGACCCATGGACCCCTGCCCGCGCGGCGGGGCGGGACACCATCCACAACCGCGCCCGCGCGGCGGGGCGAGGCGCCGTCCGCCGGCACGCTCCGGCCGGGGCGCAGAGCCGCCGTGCACGACCTGCGCGCCGCCGCGGGGCCGCGCGAGCTGCGCTACCCGGCGCAGGATGTGCTGGTCGCCTCCGGGCTGCCGGGCAGCGGCAAGACCACTCTGATCAAGCGGACGGTGCCGGTCCTGGACCACGGCGACGCCGCCGTCGTGCGCGTGGACTCCCAGGACACCCGTGCGTCCTGGGAGCGCCGGCTGCCCCGCTGGCTGCCGTACGCGCTGTACCGCCCCCTCGTCCGGTGCGCGCACTACGCGGGGCTGCGCCGGGCGCTGCGCTCGGGCGCGAGCGTGGTCGTGCACGACTGCGGCTCGCTCTCGTGGGTCCGTCGCTGGCTGGTGCGGGACGCGCGGCGCAGCGGCCGCCGGGTCCATATGGTGCTGCTGGACGTGGAGCCCGCGGTGGCCCTCCAGGGGCAGGCCGCCCGGGGGCGCGGCGTCTCGGGCTATGCCTTCGCGCGGCATCGGCGCGCGGTGCGCCGGCTGGTCTCGCGGATGGAGTCGGGGTGCCCGCCCGAGGGCTGCGCCTCCGCGGTGCTGCTGGACCGGTCGACCGCGAGCGCCTTGCGCGGTATCTCCTTCGAGTGACCCTTGGCATGACGCGCGCCCCGCGGACCATGGCGGAACCGGCCCCCGGCGCTTACGGAACTAAGCGGATGCGGTGAAGTTCGCCGCTGATCCCTCGCCGTTCGGCCTGGCCGAGGGCTTGGACGCCGAGAAGGATCAGCACTTGACTTCGCCGTAACCGCTTACGGCGGGGGGCGCGGAAGCCCGCTTCCGGCGTGGGGATGTGCTGTGGAGATGGCCGCCGCCGCGATGGTCTTCCGCGGCCCAGCCATTAAGGTGCTGGTGCAGGTCGGACGAGATGGCGGTTGGACGAAGATGAGC
Source organism: Streptomyces sp. NPDC005266 (assembly GCF_040607655.1). Classification (NCBI taxonomy): domain Bacteria; kingdom Bacillati; phylum Actinomycetota; class Actinomycetes; order Kitasatosporales; family Streptomycetaceae; genus Streptomyces; species Streptomyces sp. NPDC005266. The sequence continues at coordinate 70,227 of NZ_JBEXHC010000001.1, read as the reverse complement.
TTCCCGGAGCAGCCCGGTGTGACATCGGCTCACGGTGGATTTCCCGGCAGCGTTTATCCCGGTTTCCCCGGTAATGAGCTCGAAGAGGTGCTCGCCGCCTCGGTCGGGGTCCCGGGGGCCGGAGCGCGCATCGTCGAGACGCTCGCCCGCAGCCATGTCTGGGTTCCGCTGCCGAACGGCGGGGGCCCCGACAGCCCGAGCCTGGATCTGCCGACGATGGAGATCGAAGGTGCCGCGTATGTGCCGGTGTTCAGCTCCGAGCAGCAGTTTCTGCAGCTCGTCGGCGCCCATATGTCGTTCACCATCGCCCCGGCCGTCGAGTTCGCCCGTGGCCTGCCGCCCAAGCTCGGCATCGCGGTGAACCCGCAGGGCGCGGTTGGCGTACCGCTTCCGCCCCCCGCCGTCGCACAGCTGTGCCGCGCCGGGCGTACGGAGCTCGACGGATCGGCCGGCGGCGGCCGGGTGCGGCTGTTCGAGCCCGACTGGCAGGACGAGCCGGTCGACTTCCTGGCCGCCGCCGGGATCGAGTTCGCCAAGGAGACCGGGGTACGGACCGCCCGGCGCGCCCTGGCCAGCGTCGAGGGCGAGCCGCCCGCGCTCTTCGTGGGTGTCGAGCTGGATGCGCCCGGTCCGCAGGGTCAGGCCCGCGCGGTGGACGCGCTGGGCCGGGCGCTCGGCTCGGTGCCGGTGCCGTGGACGGTGCAGCTCGTTCTGCTGGACATCGCCCAGGACCCGGTGGCCGACTGGATGCGCGAACGGGTCCGGCCGTTCTACGACCGTGACCTCTGACTCACCCCAGGGCCCGCTGCCAGGGCCCGTAAGCTGGTTTGATGACCACAAGGGGCGTGACGACGCGCCTCGGTGAGGTGTGGGCAAGGCCGAGAGAGGGGCGGACCCAGGTGAGCGCGGGCGCGGATTGGGGGGCGGCGGCCGGTCAGGTGGAGCGGATGCTGCAGCAGGTCGCTCCCGGCCGGTACGACGCCTACGAGGCGCTGCTGCACGCCCTCGGCGAGGGCGAGGTCTGGATGCTGCTGTGGCACGGCTCGCCCGGCTCGTCCGACGCCCAGTACGGCAACATGGACGTGGACGGCCTCGGTTACGCCCCGTGTGTGACCTCCGCTCAGGAACTCGCCGCGAGTGGTTGGAATCGTGCGCACGAGGTGGTGGACGGACGGCGGATCGCGACCTCCCTCTACCGCGACCGCTACGGCCTGTGGCTCAACCCCCACGCACCCGGCGGCGGGGTGGGCATCCCCTGGCTCGATCTGCGCCGGATCGCCGGCGGGCTGGACCGGCTGCCCGCCGGACCGCTGCGGCTGAGCGAGCCCGCCATCGACATCCCCCAGTTCTACGCCCTCTTGGGGCAGAACGCGCACCGCACCGCCGTGGTGCGCTCCTTGCGGCGCGCCTGGGTGCAGCCCGCGCTGGGCGCCCCGTATCTGGCCATCGGCCTGGATCTGTACGAGACCAGCGGGCCGGCCGTGCAGTCCGTGCGGGTGATGATGGAGCAGTCGATCGCCGCGGTCCCGGACGGGCTGCCGGTCTCCACGGTCGCCCTCTCGGACGAGGACGACCCGGTGGCCATGTGGATGCGGGCCCATGCCCGCCCGTTCTTCGACCGTGACGCCTACGGCGCCGCCCCCGCCGCGCCGCCGTCCTACGGCTACGGGTATCCGCCGCCGCGCCATGCGTACTGATCCACCGCGAACCGGCTGAAATAACCCCCGCGCTCCCGGGTTACTGCCGCGTTCTCGTGACGCGGCCGTCCGTATAACGGAACACCCGTCCTCACATCACGGTTAGGCATCCATTGCCCGTGAGCACTGGCGGGCGTTCACAAACGCGATGAAGACTCCCGCTCCAAGGGGCGCGGCTCCTGTGTCATCCCCTTGGTCAAGGGGTTCCGTACCATGAGCGCGACTTTCACCCATGGCGTGAACGAAGCCGCTACAGCGGCGAGTCGTGGGCCGGTCACCACCGGTCGAGATAAGGGGTCTTCACCACGATGTCGGCACCATTGCACGGCACGACCACCGACGCGGATCCGGTCGCGACTGCCGATGTAGCGGCGAACACAGTCAAGGCGTCGGTCGAAGGCAGGTCGCTGCGGCAGATCGCCTGGATGCGATTGAAGCGCGACAAGCTCGCGCTGGCCGGTGGCATCGTTGTCATCTTCCTGGTCCTGGTGGCCGTCTTCGCGCCGCTGATCGTGAGTCTGCTCGGCCATCCGCCCAATGAGTTCCACCAGGAGAAGATCGATCCGCTGTTCGGCACCCCGAAGGGGTCCATGGGCGGCATGAGCTCCGACTTCCTCTTCGGCGTCGAGCCGTCCAACGGCCGCGATGTGTTCAGCCGGGTCGTCTACGGGGCGCGGATCTCGCTGCTCGTGGCCTTCCTCGCGGCGGTGGTCGCGGTGGCCCTCGGGACCGTCTTCGGCATCGTCGCCGGGTACCTCGGCGGCTGGGTGGACTCGGTGATCAGCCGGGTGATGGACATGCTGCTGGCCTTCCCACAGCTGCTCTTCATCATCTCCCTGGTCTCGGTGCTCCCCAACGATCTGCTCGGCCTCACCGGCAGCGGGGTGCGCATCGCCATCCTCGTCTGCGTGATCGGCTTTTTCGGCTGGCCCTATGTGGGACGTATCGTGCGCGGACAGACGCTGTCGCTGCGTGAGAAGGAGTACGTGGAGGCCGCGCGGAGCCTGGGTGCCGGCCGGCGCTACATCCTCTTCCGTGAGCTGCTGCCCAACCTGGTGGCGCCGATCACCGTCTACGCGACGCTGATGATCCCCACCAACATCCTCACCGAAGCGGCGCTCAGCTTCCTCGGGGCGGGCGTGAAGCCGCCGACGGCCTCCTGGGGCCAGATGCTCTCCAAGGCCGTGGGCACCTACGAGGACGACCCCATGTTCATGATCATCCCGGGTGCGGCCATCTTCATCACGGTGCTGGCCTTCAACCTCTTCGGCGACGGCGTACGCGACGCGCTCGACCCGAAGGGCACCCGATGACGGTGCCACGTGTGGCCACGGACCGGTCGTACCCCACCGAATGTGCCCCTGTCGTCCCCGACAGACGGCTCCCCCATGATTCCCCGGCGCCAATGCCAAGGACCGCTATCCCGGAGGTTGCAGGAACGATGAAACGTCACGTGAGAAGCAGGCGGATCGCCGGTGCGGCGGCTGTCGTGGGCGCTCTCCTGGCCACCGCTGCCTGCGGTGGCGGCGGTTCCGACGACAAGGGGTCGGGCGCCGGTTTCAACGCCGCGGTGAAGGGCGTCGCCAGCAAGTCCGCCAAGAAGGGCGGCACCCTCAAGTTCATCAACAAGCAGGACTTCGACTCCCTGGACCCGCAGCGTCAGTACTACGGCTTCGCCTGGGACTTCTCCCGCTTCTACGCGCGCCAACTGATCACGTACGCGCCCAAGCCGGGCAACGCGTCCAATGAGCTGGTCCCCGACCTGGCCACCTCCACGGGCAAGATCTCAGACGGTGGCAAGAAGTACACCTACACCCTGCGCGACGGGGTCACCTGGGAGGACGGCTCGCCGATCACCTCCAAGGACGTCAAGTACGGCATCGAGCGCATCTGGGCCAAGGACGTGGTCTCCGGCGGCCCCGGCTATCTGCGTCAGGCCCTGGACCCCAAGGGCGAGTACAAGGGCCCCTACAAGGACAAGTCCAAGGACAAGCTGGGTCTGAAGGCGATCGAGACGCCGGACGACAAGACCATCGTCTTCAACCTGGCCAAGCCCAACGGTGACTTCGAGCAGATGCTCGCCATGCCGACCGGCTCGCCCGTGAAGGCGGACAAGGACACCGGCGCCAAGTACACCAACCGGCCCTTCTCCTCCGGCCCGTACAAGGTCACCTCGTACAGCCCGGGCAAGAGCGCGGCCCTGGTCCGCAACCCCCACTGGAAGAAGGCGTCCGACCCGATCCGCCCGGCCCTGCCGGACAAGATCACGGTCACCTTCAACTCCAACCTCGAGGCGATCGACAAGCTCCTGATCAAGGGCGACTACGACGTCTTCCTGAGCGCCACCGGCATGACCCCGTCCGGCCGCAACACCGCCCTCAAGCAGCACAAGGGCAACGTCGACAACATCACGACCAGCTTCATCCGGTACGTCGACCTCGCCACCAAGGTCAAGCCGTTCGACAACATCCACTGCCGTAAGGCGGTCCTCTACGGCACGGACTACCAGTCGATCCAGACCACCCGCGGCGGCCCGCAGGCCGGCGGTGACATCGCCACCAACATGCTCCCCAAGAGCATCAAGGGGGCGGATGACTACGACCCGTACGGCATCCTCAAGCGCGGCGGCAAGCCGGACCAGGCCAAGGCCAAGGACGAGCTGAAGCAGTGTGGCAAGCCGGGCGGCTTCTCCACCAACATCGTGGCGCGCAACGACCAGCCCGGTGAGGTCGAGGCCGCCGAGGCGATGCAGGAGTCGCTGAAGAAGGTCGGCATCGTCCTCAATGTGGAGCCGATCGAGGGCGGTTCCTCCGCCAGCATCACCGGGTCCCCCGCGGTGGTGAAGAAGCGCGGCTACGGTCTGTCCATGACCGGCTGGGGCCCGGACTTCCCGACCGGCCAGGGCTTCTCCCAGCCGCTGATCGACGGCCGCTTCATCGAGCAGACCGGCAACTACAACGTCTCCGAGACCAACAACGCGGAGATCAACAAGTACTTCGACGACGCGCTCAAGGAGACCGACCCCAACAAGGCCGGCGAGATCTACAAGAAGATGAACCACAAGGTCAGCGACCTGGCCGTGCAGATGCCGTTCATCTACGAGAAGAACATCACCTGGCGCAGCTCGCGGCTGACGAACGCCTTCTCGTCGGCGGCCTACAACGGCCGCTACGACTACTCCCAGCTGGGCGTCGTCAAGTGACGTCGCGTCATACGACCCGTCACACCCCCCACCATCGCCGCACCCGATAGGCCCGAAGGGCAGGTGATGGCCGCGGGCGGTGGTCCGCAAGCCCCCCAACCGGGGGCCTGCGGACCACCGCCGGGCCGCGCACAGTGCTTGCTTATCTCATCCGGCGCTTGTTCGCCGTCGTCATGATGCTGTTGGTCGTCACCCTCACGACCTTCGCCATCTTCTTCATGATCCCGAAGTGGGCCGGTTCCGACCCCGCGCTGCTGTTCGTCGGCAAGCAGGCCGACCCCGCGGCCATCGAGGGCATCAGGCAGAAGCTCGGCCTCGGCGATCCCGTCCTGGTGCAGTTCTGGCACTTCGTCCAGGGCTTGTTCGCCGGGCGGGACTACGCCAACGGCGCGGACGTCACCCACTGCCCCGCCCCCTGCTTCGGCTACTCCTTCCGCACCGAGCAGGCGGTGTGGCCGCAGCTGACCGACGCGATGCCGGTGACCCTCTCCCTCGCCGCGGGCGCCTGTCTGCTGTGGCTGGTGGGCGGCATCGTCACCGGTGTCGTCTCCGCGCTGCGCCGCGGCACCCTGTGGGACCGCTCGGCGATGACCGTGGCGCTCGCCGGTGTGTCGCTGCCGATCTACTTCACCGGTCTGCTCTCGCTCGCCATCTTCAGTTACCAGCTGAAGTGGGTGAACGTGGACTACAAGCCGCTCGGCGAGGACCCGGCGATGTGGTTCGAGAGCCTGATCCTCCCGTGGATCACGCTCGCCTTCCTCTACGCCGCGATGTACGCCCGGCTCACCCGGGCCACCATGCTGGAGATCATGGGCGAGGACTACATCCGCACCGCCCGCGCCAAGGGGCTGCGGGAGCGGGTGGTCATCGGCCGGCACGCGATGCGCTCGACCTGGACCCCGATCCTCACCCTGCTCGGCCTCGACCTGGGCGCGCTGCTCGGCGGCGCGGTACTGACCGAGACCACCTACAACCTGCCCGGCCTCGGGCGGCTCGCGGTGGACGCGATCGCCGACAAGGATCTGCCGATCATCCTCGGCGTTACCCTGATCGCGGCCCTGTTCATCGTCGTCGCCAACCTCGTGGTGGACCTTCTGTACGCCGTCATCGACCCGCGAGTGAGGCTCGGATGACCGATCTGACCAAGCACGGAGAGCCCGACGGCGGGACCGCCGCCGGGACCGCTGCCGAGACCACCGCGACCGCCGCCGTCGGGGAGGTGGCCGCGGCCGGCTCGCCCGCCCCCGACGCCTTCCTGGAAGTGCGTGATCTGCGCGTCCACTTCCCCACCGACGACGGTGTGGTCAAGTCCGTGGACGGGCTCAGCTTCCGGCTGGACAAGGGCAAGACGCTCGGCATCGTCGGCGAGTCCGGCTCCGGCAAGTCCGTCACCTCGCTCGGCATCATGGGCCTGCACACCACGGGGCAGTACGGCCGCCGCAAGGCCCGGATCTCCGGGGAGATCTGGCTCAACGGCCAGGAGCTGCTGAGCGCCGACCCGGACGAGGTGCGCAAGCTGCGTGGCCGCGAGATGTCGATGATCTTCCAGGATCCGCTCTCCGCGCTGCACCCGTACTACACCATCGGCCGCCAGATCATCGAGGCGTACCGGGTCCACCACGACGTCAGCAAGGTCGTGGCCCGCAGGCGCGCGATCGAGCTGCTGGACCGGGTCGGCATTCCGCAGCCCGACAAGCGGGTGGACAGCTATCCGCACGAGTTCTCCGGCGGTATGCGCCAGCGCGCGATGATCGCCATGTCGCTGGTCAACAACCCAGAGCTGCTCATCGCGGACGAGCCGACCACCGCCCTGGACGTCACCGTCCAGGCGCAGATCCTCGACCTCATCCGGGATCTGCAGAAGGAGTTCGGCTCGGCGGTCATCATCATCACCCATGACCTGGGCGTCGTCGCCGAGCTCGCCGACGACCTGCTGGTGATGTACGGGGGGCGCTGCGTCGAGCGCGGTCCGGCCGAGAAGGTCTTCTACGAACCCCAGCATCCGTACACCTGGGGGCTGCTGGGCTCGATGCCCCGTATCGACCGCGACCAGACCGAGCGGCTCATCCCCGTAAAGGGCTCCCCGCCCAGCCTGATCAACGTGCCGTCCGGCTGCGCCTTCCATCCGCGCTGCCCGTACGCCGATGTGCCGCCGGAGGGGATCACCCGCACCGAGCGGCCGGAGCTGCGGGAGGTGCCCGGCGCGGGTGGGCACTTCACCGCCTGCCATATGGCGCAGGAGGACCGCACGCGGATCTGGACCCAAGAGATTGCGCCGAAGCTGTGACGGAGACAAAGGATCCGAAGATGACGGTCCCGGAGCAGGCGACCACCTCGCCCGAACCCCTGCTCAAGGTGTCGGGCCTGGTCAAGCACTTCCCCATCAAGAAGGGGCTGCTGCAGCGGCAGACCGGTGCGGTGCAGGCGGTCGACGGACTGGACTTCGACGTACGGCCGGGGGAGACCCTGGGCGTGGTGGGCGAGTCGGGCTGCGGCAAGTCCACCATGGGCCGGCTGGTCACCCGGTTGCTCGAACCCACCTCCGGAAAGATCGAGTTCGAGGGCAAGGACATCACGCATCTGGGCACCGCCGCGATGCGGCCGATGCGCCGTGACGTCCAGATGATCTTCCAGGACCCGTACTCCTCGCTGAACCCCCGGCACACCGTCGGCGCGATCATCAGCGCGCCCTTCCGGCTTCAGGGCGTCACCCCCGAGGGCGGCATCAAGGCGGAGGTCCAGCGGCTGCTGTCGCTGGTCGGGCTCAACCCCGAGCACTACAACCGCTATCCGCACGAGTTCTCCGGCGGCCAGCGCCAGCGCATCGGCATCGCGCGGGCGCTCGCCCTCAAGCCCAAGCTGGTCGTCGCCGACGAGCCGGTCTCGGCGCTGGACGTGTCGATCCAGGCGCAGGTGGTCAACCTGCTGGACGACCTCCAGGACGAGCTGGGCCTGACGTACGTGATCATCGCGCACGATCTGTCGGTCATCCGCCATGTCTCGGACCGGATCGCGGTGATGTACCTCGGGAAGATCGTCGAGCTCGCGGACCGCAAGGACCTCTACGAGTCACCGATGCACCCGTACACCAAGGCGCTGCTGTCCGCGGTGCCGGTGCCGGACCCCAAGCGGCGCGCCAAGCGCGAGCGGATCCTGCTCAAGGGCGATGTCCCCTCGCCGATCTCGCCGCCGTCCGGCTGCCGTTTCCACACCCGGTGCTGGAAGGCGACCGAGGTGTGCAAGCAGCAGGAGCCGCCGCTGGTCGCGCTCGCGACCGGGCACCAGGTGGCCTGCCACCACCCGGAGAACGCACCGGACCAGGTGCCGCGGGAGAAGGCCGGCGCCGAGGCGGCACAGAAGGTGACGAAGAAGACCGATGGCTGAGACGCGGCGGGGCTGACCGATTCGATGAGCAAGGGCGGCAGGTAAGAATGTCGCGTGCTCATCGAACTGTTCACCCCGTCCGTCCAGCATGCGCTCGAAGTCGTCGGGATCTTCGTCTTCGCCATCTCCGGGGCACTGCTCGGCGTGCGCAAGAACTTCGATGTCTTCGGCATGGCGGTGCTCGCGGAGGTCACCGCGCTGGGCGGCGGGATCTTCCGGGATCTGGTCATCGGCGCGGTGCCCCCGGCGGCCTTCGTCGATCTCGCCTACTTCTTCACCCCGCTCGTCGCCACCGCCATCGTCTTCTTCCTCCATCCGCAGGTCGAGCGCATCACGGTGACGGTGAACGTCTTCGACGCGGCGGGGCTCGGCCTCTTCTGCGTCGAGGGCACCATGAAGGCCCATGACCACGGGCTCGGTCTCACCTCGTCCGTCACCCTCGGGATGGCCACGGCGGTCGGCGGCGGTGTGCTCCGCGACCTGCTCGCGCATGAGGTGCCCTCACTGCTGCGCTGGGACCGGGACCTGTACGCCGTGCCGGCCATCGTCGGCGCGTCGATAGCGGCGCTGCTGATCCACCTCGACGCCCTGTCCGGGGCCACCAGCGCCCTCGCGGCCATCACGGCGTTCGTCGTCCGGCTGTTGGCGATGCGGTTCGGCTGGCGGGCGCCGCGGGCGTGGAACCGGCGGAGCACGGCGGCCGAGGAGGTCTGAGGCGCCGCGGGGCGCCGCGGTCGCACTCTACATTCCCTTGTGGTTATATAGCGTGTGCGTTATGTTCAGGGCATGACGCTACCGTTCGATGTGCTCGCGGAGCCGAGCCGACGGCAGATCCTGGATCTCCTCCTGGACCGCCCCCACCTGGTCGGTGAGCTCACCGAGCAGCTCGGGCTGAGCCAGCCGGGCACCTCCAAACATCTGCGGGTGCTGCGCGACGCCGGTCTGGTGCGGGTCCGCCAGGACGCCCAGCGCCGCTGGTACGAGCTGTGCCCCGAGCCGCTCGCCGAGGTCGACGCATGGCTCGCGCCGTACCGTCGGCTGTGGACCGACCGTCTCGACGCGCTCGAACGACACCTCGACGCGATGCCGGATCCCACCGACGGAGAAGAGCCATGAAAGACACCCTCAGCCAGGCCGGCGACGGCCGCGCCGCACTGACCCTCGAGCGCCGGATCGCCCACCCCCCGGAGAAGGTCTGGCGGGCGCTGACCGAGCCCGCGCAGCTCGCGCACTGGTTCCCCTCCCAGGTCCGGGTGGAGCTCAGGGTCGGCGGCACGATGGGGTTCGTCTTCCCCGGCCGTGAGGCGCCGGACATGAACGGTGTCGTCACCGAGCTCGATCCGCCCCATGTCTTCGCGTTCACCTGGGGCGACGACCACCTCCGCTGGGAGCTGCGCCCCGACGGCGACGGCAGCGTGCTCACCCTCAGCCACACCTTCGGCGACCGCTTCGGCGCCGCGAGCTTCGCCTCCGGCTGGCACACCTGCGTCACCGGCCTCGCCGCTCTCCTCGACGGCGAGAAGCCCGCCCCCGGCGACATCGCCGGGCTGCACGAGCAATACATCGAGACCTTCGGGATGGCCGAGGGCGAGGTGGATACCACCGAGGACGGCGGCTGGCGGCTGCGCTTCGAGCGGCAGTTGGTCCGCCCCGCCGGGACGGCCTGGGAGGCGCTGGCCGGGCAGACCGATGCCTCCGCGCTCACCGTCGGCGCGCCCGTCCCGACCGGCTTCCGGACGGACGCGGCGCCGGCGGGGCCGATCGCCGAGGTCGACGCGGAGCGCGTGCTCTCCTACGACTGGGAGCGGGACGGGCGCCCCGCCGGGCGGGTCCGCTGGGAGCTGACCCAGGGCACCGGCCATGGGGCACGCCTCATCCTGACCCAGACGGGCCCGGCGGGCGCGGAGGAGGATCGCGAGGCGGCCCAGGCGTCATGGCGCCGCCACATCGACCGGCTGGCCGCCAAACTCCTCCACACGCGCGGCTGACCATCACGCCCGGTTGTGGGCAATCGTCCTGGGTGTGGCGCATAGCGCGGAACGGGCGGGCACACCCCGTTCACCGCCCCGCGATCCGCCCGGTTGCGGGCATTCGTCCCTCCCCCGGCTACCGCTGGGAGACGCCCCCTGGCGGGACGGGTGGGCACAACCCACCCACCGCCCCGCACCCGCCAACGAAACCTCAGGTGAGGAACCCGAGCAGCGCAGCGGTCAGCTCGGCGGGAGCGTCCTCCTGCACCAGATGCCCCGCTCCCTCGATCGGCTGGAGGCGGGCGCCGGGGACGCGGTCGGCAAGGGCCTGCCCCCGCTCGAGGGGAATCCACGCGTCGTCCGTACCCCAGCACACCAGTACCGGCGGCTCGATCTCCCCGTACCGGCGCTCGATCTCATCGGTGAAGCTTTGATCGTTCTGCGCGATCTGCCGGTAGAAGGCGGGCTGTCCCTCCGCGTCGCACCAGGGCTCGGCCAGCCGCTCCAGCACCGCCGGGTGCAGCCCCGGCGCACTGGCGGAGGCGATGTACTCGCGCACCAGCGCCCGGTGCAGGGCGGGCGGCAGCCGCTCGAAGACGTCCGGGTGGTCGCCGAGCAGCCGATACGTGGGGGAGCCCCAGGGCGCGAGGGCGACCGCGTCGACCAGGGCCAGCCGACGGTAGCGCGCGCCGTGCAGCAGATGGGCGCGCAGGGCGACGCAGCAGCCGAAGTCATGGGCGACGACGGCCGGTTCCGCCCCGGGCCCGGTCAGCCCCCAGTGGTCGAGCAGTTCGCCGAGGACCCGGCCCTGGGCGGCGAGGGTCACGTCCTGACCCGCGTACTTCTCGGACGCGCCGTAGCCCGGCATGTCCCAGACGAACACCCGGTGGCGCTCGGCGAGGGCGCGGGCGACGGCCCGCCAGACGAAGGAGGAGAAGGGGGTGCCGTGCAGCAGGACGACGGCGGGCCACTCGGGCGCGCCCAGCGCCGTCCAGCGGACCTCGCCGGAGGAGCTGCGGTACGTACGGGCCAGGTCCCAGCCGTATGTCATGAGCAAAAGGCTAGTTACTCCTTACAGGCTTGTCGAGTGGCCTTGCGGAGGGGGCGCTCGGCTCTGCGTCCACGCGCCCGGTACGCGCCCCCGCAACGGCTCGTAGAATCGAGCACACCATGGTTTATCTCGACCACGCCGCCACCACCCCGATGCTTCCGGAGGCGGTGCAGGCGATGACCGCCCAGCTCGCCGTCACCGGCAACGCCTCCTCCCTGCACGCCGCCGGCCGGCGTGCCCGTCGTACCGTCGAGGAGTCGCGCGAATCCCTCGCCGCCTCGCTGGGCGCCCGTCCGAGCGAGGTCGTCTTCACCTCCGGCGGGACCGAGGCGGACAACCTCGCCGTCAAGGGGCTGTACTGGGCCCGCAGGGACGCCGATCCGGCCCGCACCCGGCTGCTGGCCAGCCCCGTCGAGCACCATGCCGTCCTCGACGCGGTCCACTGGCTCGCCGAGCACGAGGGCGCCCGGGTCGAATGGCTGCCCGTCGACGCCTACGGGCGGGTGCACCCCGACGCGCTCCGCGAGGCGATCGCCCGCGCCCCCTCGGACGTCGCCCTCGCCACCGTCATGTGGGCCAACAACGAGATCGGCACGGTGCTGCCGGTGCGTGAACTCGCCGAGGTGGCTGGGGAGTTCCAGGTGCCCCTGCATGCGGACGCGGTCCAGGCGTTCGGTCAGCTGGAGGTCGACTTCGCCGCCTCGGGGCTGGCCGCGATGACGGTCAGCGGCCACAAGATAGGCGGCCCCTACGGCATCGGCGCGCTGCTGCTGAGCCGTGAGCACACCCCCGTACCCGTCCTGCACGGCGGCGGCCAGGAGCGCCAGGTGCGCTCGGGCACCCTCGACGCCCCGGCCATCGCCGCCTTCGCGGTCGCCGGTGACCACGCGGCCGCGCACCGGGAGGAGTTCGCTCGCGAGGTCGGCGCGCTGCGCGACGCGCTGATCACCGCCGTTCGGACCGCCGTCCCCGACGCGATCCTCGGTGGCGACCCCGACCCGGCGGGCCGCCTTCCCGCCAACGCCCACTTCTCCTTCCCCGGCTGCGAGGGCGATTCGCTGCTCCTGCTGCTGGACGCGCAGGGCATCGAATGCTCGACGGGCTCGGCCTGCACGGCCGGGATCGCCCAGCCCAGCCATGTCGTCCTGGCCACCGGCACCGACCCCGACCTCGCCCGCGGCACCCTGCGCTTCTCATTCGGCCATACATCGACGAAGGCCGATGTCGAGGCGGTGGCGGAGGCGATCGGCCCGGCGGTGGAACGGGCGCGCGGCGCGGGACTGAGCTGACGCCGCGGCGGCCTCCCGCCGTTCGCCGGGCCCTCAGGTCTTGGCCTGTGCGGGCCGCACCGCCCGCACCAGCCGCAGATAGCGGTCCCAGTCCCAGTGGTGGCCCGGATCGGTGTGGTCGGTGCCCGGCACCTCGACATGGCCGACGATGTGCTCCCGGTCCGGGGGAAAGCCGTAGCGCTCGCAGATCGCGGCGGTCAGCCGGGCCGAGGAGCGGTACATCGCGTCCGTGAACGAGCTCGCCCGGCTGACGTACCCCTCGTGCTCGATGCCGACGCTGCGCTCGTTGTACGGGCGGTTGCCCGCGTGGAACGCCACGTCCAACTCGCGGACCATCTGCGCTATATGGCCGTCGCGGCGCACCACATAGTGCGCCGCGGCGCGGTGCCCGGGGTCCCGGAAGACCCGCACCGCGTCCTCGAAGCTGCCCTGGACGACATGGATCACCACCCGGTCGACGGTGTAGTCGTACGGCCGGTCCGCCTGCCGCCAGTTCGCCTCCGAGGCGGCGATCCACTCCGCGCCCGGCTGGTCGACCGCCCCCTTCTCGCGCGGCTGGTCCACCCCGGGCAGCCGCCACCACATCCGCTTCAGCTCATCCCGCGCGGCGTACCCGGCGCCCCCGGCCGCGCCGAGCCCGGCAGCGGTGCCGCCGAGCACCAGGGTGCGTCTGCTCACGCGGCGCCCACCGCCGGTCGTCGTCTCGCTCACGGACCGCTCAACGCGTGGGGGAGGCCATCCCGTTCCGGTTTTCGCGGATCATGGCGGGAACCCTTCGTATGGGACGCGTCGCGCCACTCCGGGAAGGCCGAGGTTGAAGTCAACGTCTGTAACCATGGCCCATGTCTCTCGACGTAATGAGGAGCCGACGTTATGCGCATCGGGTTCGCCCTTCCCCAGTTCGGTGAGCTGAGCCATCACCCGGAGGACATCGCGCGGTTCGCGCGCCGGGCCGAGGAGCTCGGCGCGGACAGCCTGTGGGTGGGAGACCGGCTGCTCACCCCCGTCCATCCGACCGTCGGCTACCGGGGCACCAATGTGATACCGCCGGAATTCCGTAGCGCCCTGGACCCCTTCACCGTGCTGGCCACCGCCGCGGCCGCCACCGAGCGGGTCCAGCTCGGCACCAATGTGATCAACGCGCCCTGGTATCCGCCCGCGGTGCTCGCCCGCTCCTTCACCACCATCGACCGGCTGAGCGCGGGCCGGCTGCTGGTCGGGCTCGGCACCGGCTGGTCACCGGAGGAGTATGAGGCGGTGAACGTGCCCATGGCGGAACGCGGCCGCCGCCTCGACGAATGCATCGACGTCCTGACCGCCTGGTGGACCGAGAACCCGGTCGAGTACCGCGGTGAGCACTGGACCGTGCCCGCCGCCCATGTCGACATCAAGCCGGCCTCCCGCCCCCACCCGCCGATCTACCTCGGCGGCTTCGCCCCCGTCGCCCTGCGCCGGGTGGCCCGGCGCGCCGATGGCTGGCTGCCCTCCGCGCTCGTCACCGCGAAGCCCGGCGGACCCGACCCCTTGGCCCCCTCACCGAGCGCCTGGGCGGGGTGCGCGAGGCGGTCGAGCGGGAGGGGCGTGATCCGGCGCGGTTCGACGCGATCCTGCGGATCAACACGGACACCACCGCCTCCGTCGAGGACATCGTGACCACCCTCGTCCGGGCCGAGCGGGAAGCGGGCATCGAGCACGCCTTCGTGGATCTTCTCTATCTCGCGAAGGAGACCGACCAGGCGCTGGACATCGCACAGCGGGTGCTGGAGCGGGCGCGGGCGAGCTGAGCGGGGGCCGGACCCCATCTCATTAGTCGATGCACATGCGGCGACTTATGCTGGCTGGGTTATGACTGACTTCCCCGGTGCGCCCACAGGTCCCCGCGACGGCCGTCGGCTGCGTGTCCTCGCCGCCATGTCCGGCGGCGTGGACTCCGCGGTCGCCGCCGCCCGCGCGGCCGAGGCGGGCCACGATGTGACCGGCGTCCACCTCGCGCTCTCCGCCAACCCGCAGTCCTTCCGTACCGGCGCCCGGGGCTGCTGCACCATCGAGGACTCGCGCGACGCCCGGCGCGCCGCCGATGTGATCGGCATCCCCTTCTACGTCTGGGATCTCGCCGAGCGCTTCCGCGAGGATGTGGTCGAGGACTTCATCGCCGAGTACGAGGCGGGCCGCACGCCGAATCCGTGCCTGCGCTGCAATGAGAAGATCAAGTTCGCGGCGCTGCTGGACAAGGCGCTGGCCCTCGGCTTCGACGCCGTCTGCACCGGTCACTACGCCACGGTCGTACAGCGCGAGGACGGCACCCGTGAGCTGCACCGCGCCAGCGACATGGCCAAGGACCAGTCATACGTCCTCGGCGTCCTCGACGAGCGTCAGCTCGCCCATGCGATGTTCCCCCTCGGTGACACCCTGACCACCAAGGACGAGATCCGCGCGGAGGCCGAGCGGCGGGGCCTCGCCGTCGCCAAGAAGCCCGACAGCCATGACATCTGCTTCATCGCGGACGGCGACACCCAGGGCTTCCTCGCGGGCCACCTCGGCACGGCCGATGGCGACATCGTCGACGAGGACGGCCGCAAGCTCGGCACCCACGAGGGCGCGTACGGCTTCACCATCGGCCAGCGCAAGGGCCTGCGCATCGGCCACCCCGCGCCCGACGGCAAGCCGCGCTACGTCCTGGACATCTCCCCGGTGAACAACACGGTCACCGTCGGCCCCGCCGAGGCCCTGGACGTCGCCGCCCTGATCGCCATCAAGCCCCGCTGGTGCGGAGCCGCACCGACGGGCCCCGGCACCTACACCGCCCAGCTGCGCGCCCACGGCGGCGAGACCGAGGTGACGGCCGAGCTGGTGGACACCCCGGACGGCGCCGAGCTCCAGGTCACCTTCACCGCCCCGGTCCGGGGCGTGGCCCCCGGCCAGGCGATCGTCCTCTACGACGGCACCCGCGTCGTCGGCTCCGCCACGATCGCCACGACGGAGCGCGCACCGGCTGCCGCCCAGCAGGCATAACCTCGGCCCCACCCGCCACCGCGGCAGGTGGGTCCCGATTCCCGCGCCTGGTTCACCTCGTACGACAGGTGGTAGTGGGCGTCGTCCCGAGTGAACTCCAGCACCCCGCTGCCGCCCGTCACGGTGTGCTCGCCCAGCAGATCGTCGCTGTCCCCGGGCCCGTAGTCGGCCTCGTAGAGCTTGATCACGGCTTTGCCGGTGAAGGTCACGTACTCGTCGAGCGTGTCCGTGGTGCCTTCCTTCATGGAGCGGAAGTCCACGGTTTCGCCGTTGACCTTGAGCACGATGTCGTCGTACGCGGTCCAGTCCTCCTGTTCTCTGCACGTGATCTTTTCAGCCAGGGCTCGGGCATCTCGCACTCCTGTCGTTGTCGAAGATCAACTTCCCTGGCGCACCTTCCGCGCCTTCAAGATCTCAAACGTGGGGGGCGCTCAGAGAAGCCCCGGGGGCGCGGGGGCGCGCGAAGGGGTGTGCACCTGCGCCAATGCCAAACCGCTGGTGCGGCGGGAGGCCGCTGGGACCAGCGAGGCGTATTCGGATAAAGCTGAATCGATACGTCCTCACCAGGCGGTTTGTGGTCACCTCTCCCACGGGGAATCTGGCTTTCAGGAAATCGGGGGGAGAGCACCATGAGGGTTCGTGCGGTATGTCGCCGTCGGGGCAGGGTCGGGCGGGCGATATCCGCCGTGGTGGCGTTGGTCGTCGGGATGGGCCTGCTGGCCGGCGGCTGCGTGAAGAAGGCCGCCGTCGCGGCGGAGGCAGTCGGTGTGGTCGCCGAGTCACCGTTCTTCGCACGGCTGGGCGGCGGTGACCACGACGGGGTCGGGCCCGCGGCGGGCGGCGGGGAGCAATCCGGGGCGAAGAAGGGGCTGTTCGGCGGCAGCCTCAGCAAAAAGCGGTGCAAGACAGGCGCATTGATCAGCTTCCTTCTCGACCCGAAGAACAGGAAGAAGGCGCTGGCCTGGGCCGAGGCGCTGGGCATCGACGTGAGCGACATCAAGAAATTCATCGCCGAGCTGACGCCCGTGCTGCTGGGAAACGACACGCTCGTGCGCAACCACCGCTTCAAGAACGGCAAGGCGGAGGGTTACGACGCCCTTCTCCAGGCCGGTATCGCGGTTCTCATCGACGCGCGGGGCGTGCCCGTCGTCAAGTGCAATTGCGGGAACCCGCTCAAGGAGCCCAAGCACGACCTGGGCGACATCAAGGTGGAAATCCCGGACGATCTGAGCAAGCGATGGAAGCACGACAAGGACAAGGACGTGATCGTCCGCCCAGGCAAGAAGAAGGTCGGGAAATTCGTGCTCCGGGACGTCGACCGGCCCGGCAGGGTCATCGACCGCCCGGTCGGCCCCGCCACCGGCGACACCAGCCGCAAGGACACCGGCGACGACGACTCGCACGGCGGCGACGGTGAGGAAGTCCTCGTCCCCGACCTTCGGGGCGCGTCCCGGGACGAGGCGACCCGTAAGCTGACGGAGGCGGGTCTGACCGCCGAGTTCACCGAGCAGCCCTCGGACACGGCCGGCCCCGGCACGGTCATCTCCCAGAGCCCGGACCCGGCCACCACGCTCAAGCCGGGCGCCACCGTCACCCTCGTCATCGCGGTCGCCACCGCGAGCCCCAGCCCCGAGCCGACGGGCCCCCTGGTGGAGCCCACGGAGCCCGGATCGCCCCTCCCATCGGTGGACCCCACCCAGCTGGCGCCGTCCACCGAGCCAGCGCCGCAACAGACCCCGGGCGAGCTGCCATGAGGGCGTCGGACATGGGATGACGACAGCGTGCGCATGGAACTATTTCCCGGCACGCAGCGACCGCGCTGAGGAGCCGTGAGTCGAGGGACGGTCGCTCAGTAGGTGTAGAGCGCCGTGGTGTCGAGCGCGGTGTCGATCGGCTCGCCGATCGGCACCGGCTCACCGAAGTCGGTCTCCAGCGACGCCTTGTAGTGGTCCCCGCTGGGCAGCGAGTAGAGCAGGCACTTTCCGTCGATGGGGTTGACGACCAGGTAGTACGGGATGTCGGCGAGGGCGTACTTCTTGACCTTCTTCACGGTGCCGTTCTCGGGATTGGACTCCGAGACGACCTCGACGACGAGGATGATCTCGTCGGCGGGGAATTTGGCGAGCCGCGCGGCCCGGTAGGAGGAGTCGGCGATGGAGATGTCCGGCCGGAGCAACGTCGTTCCGTGCCACCCGTCGTGGACGGTGTCGACCTCGGTCATGACACACCACTTGGACATGAGCTGGGCTCCGATGGCCATGACCATCTGCCCGTGAGGGCTGGGGGCCATGGTGCTGACGTGGACCTCGCCATCGATCATCTCGGCGTGGAGTTCCGGAAACGCCGCGTGGAGATGATCGAAGCGCCGCACCTCCGTGGTCCGCGCCCGGCTCTCCCTCGGTGTCGTCACGGTGCCTCCCAGGGGTTGAAGACCCGGGCACCGGTGCGGAGCAGGTGCTTGGTGTTGCGGCTGGCTACGGTCCAGCCATTGGCTAACGCCGTGGCGGCGATGAGAGCATCCGGCGGATCGATGCACGTTCCGGCGCTCTTAAGCGCTTTGTGCAAGGTGAGGTAAGTCGCCGCTTCCCGCTCGCCGATCTCGGCAACCCGCCCTCGGTATTCGTCCCGGAGATGCTCCAAAGCCCTCGCGTACACGCCACGGCGAGCTGGATCGGAAGCCGTGTCGACGCCTATCTGGACTTCACCCAACGTGATGACACTGAGATAAAGGCTGTGCGCCTCCATCGACCGCGCCCATGCCACGACGGCCGGTTCAGGCTTGGGTCTGACGCTTATTTCGGCGATGACGTTGGTGTCGAGCAAGTAGATCACTCGTTGTCCGCCTGTTGATCGTAGGAGCGGGCTCCGAACTCCAGCCCCTCGAACGGAGTCGAGAGCAGAAAATCCAAGAACCCATCAGTCCCCAGCGTCGCCCACCGGTTCAGCAGTGCGGGAAGTTCGTCGATATCGGTCTCCGCGAGTTCCCTGTCGAAGTGGTGTAGCTGATCCTCGGGCAGGGATTCGCGGATCTCGCGAATGGTGCGCAGCGGATGCTTGCCCTCGTTCGCAGCGGTCGAGCGCGGGGCGCCGTCGGGCGAAGATGTCATGATCAACCCCTCTGCTGCTATGCGTGCGGTTTGCATTGCTACTCCTTCCAGGCTAGAGGCCCTGAGCCCCGAAGAGGGCGAGGGCGGTTGGTTCATCCACCGTCATGCGGCGAGTGGTGCGGCGGCCTCTGTTCGCGTCCGGCAGTCTCGGCAGCGCCCTGGGTGAGGTGAGCGGAAGGCGCGGTCGCAGCCCTTGCAGGTCCGCAGTGGGGCGACGGGCCGACGGGGCGGTCCAGTGGCCGGGAGGGACGTGGGCGGGCGCAGGGCGGTCAGGCGGTATGCGAGCAGCCGGGCGGGGCGGCGGTCGATACGCTCCGGGAGCCCGGACGTCAGCGCCTCGGCGATCTCGTAGGGGCGCACCCCGCGATCCAGCCACTCCGCGACGGCGGGGGCCAGCGCCGCCGTCTCCCGCTCAGACAGGACGAGGCGCGGATCCCGGTGACGCAGGGAGCCGAGGACGGCGGCGGCGCGGGCGTCGGGCGGGACATCCGGGCCCGGCGCCGGCGCCGGTTCTGTGGCAGTCCGGACGGGGGCGGGCGGCTTGGCCTCGGGGACGTCGCGCCCCACCCCACCAGGCGCGTCGTACATAAACGTCCGGGTGACGATCCGCCCGTCCGGCCCCCGCTCGACCCTCCGCTCCAGCCAGCCCTCCGCCTCCAGCTCCCTGAGCGCGGCGGAGATGCGGGCCCGGCCCTCCTTGAAGTGTGCGCAGAGCGCGTCGATACGGATGGAGGCGCCATCGGGTAAGGACAGGATGTACGCCGCGACGCCGACGGTCACCGCACTGCCCGCCCGCTGGGCGAGTTTGTTCGAGAGCACGGTGAAGTTGGCGGTGTGCCGGGTGCGGATGTGGATGACGCCGGACGTCGGAGCGTCGGCGGAAGTGCGCATGGGCGCACTAGACTGCGGCTCAGCCATCGGGAAGCTGTTCTCTTCCTGGGTGGTGAGGCCCTCGTTCGGGATGGCAGTCCCGGCCGGGGGCCGTCGTCTGTGTGAGGTTGTCGCGGCGAGCGTAACCCGATCGCTGGCATATTCGCGCCCAAGTCACCCGATGGGGTGAGGAGTTGGGTGGGGTGGGTGGGATTTCTCTACCAGGGTCCTTAGGTAGGGCCCCGCCCCACCGCCTGTCGGCCCCCCGACACCTGGCCCCACCCCACCGGCTTACGGCCGTCCGACATCCGGTCTGACCTGCGGCGCGTACCGTCCCAGCGTTATCAGGAGGCTCGAACGACCGCACGCCCGACCGACAGACACCGACGGGTGCCCATGCCCGCGATGACGCGGGAAGCTCTGCGGGAGGCCGTGCAGGGGCTTGCGCAGTCCGACCTCTGGTTACCGCGGCGCCCTGCCGTCATCCTTCGGTCTCACCGCGTCATCGGCCGTCGGGCTGAGCCGAGTTCAGCCCGCAGAGCGATCCTCGGCGACCCCTCTGACTGGGATCTTCATTACCGAAGGCCCAGCCACCGCCCACCGCCGAAGCCGAGGACCGCACATGCAGCCGCTCCCGCACGTTGAAGAACCCACCGCCGCCCGTCCCGGACGACTCCGCGCCGCATGGCGGGCGGCCCACGAGCCCGTTGCCGGAGTGTCTCGGCAGATGAAACTCGTGGCCTACGCGGTGCCGTTGACCGTCCTGCCCTCCAGCATCTGGCGGCTCCCGGTCGCGTTCGACGACGGCATCGGGGCCGGCGAGCGAGCGTACGTCGTCTTCCTGTCGATCCTGTCCGAAGTTTTGGCGTTCACCGCGATCGGCCTGGTCGCCCGCTGGGGCGAGGTGTTCCCGGGCTGGATCCCGTTGCTGCGTGGCCGCCGGGTCCCGACGAAGGTGGCGGTCGTCCCGGCCGCCATCGGGGCCACAGTTCTCACCCTCCTGTTCACCCTCCTGTTCATTGCCTCAGAGATCAGGGGCACCACGATCCGAGGTGATGACCTGCCGACCGACGCCCCGAGCCAGGCCAGCGGCTGGGAGGCTGCCTGGTTCTCTTTCTGCTACGCGCCGCTGATCATGTGGGGGCCGCTGCTGGCCGTGCTGACCGTCGCGTACTGGAAGCGCCGTCGCGCGGCCGAGAAGGTGCCTGCGGCGGCGTGAGTGCCGGGAAGGCTCGGGTGGCCCCTGACGGTGCTCGCGCGACTCACCCGCCGCCTGGGCTGACGTTCAGTGGCACAGCTCCAGACGGCGAAGCGAACAGCTGACGCAACTGCATGGGCCTTGTAGCCTCTGGCTGCGCGCTCAGTTGTCGGCGGCAATAAGCTGGCGGGCGGCGAAGCCGACGAAGGCCGACCAACGTGCTGCGCCATGCCCGCCTGATGCTCGCCGACCCGAAGGTCCCGCGCGGCGAGTTCCGGTTTCTCTCCGCCCGTCTGGCCGAGGCGCTGCAAGACGCGCTGCGCGTGGCGCGGAGCCGTGAGGGTGTCGGACCCGGCTCGTAGAGTGACCCGCATGAACATCTGCGTCTTCTGCTCCGCCGCCGACCTCGACACGCGCTACACCGACCCCGCCCGTGAGTTCGCCGAGCTGATCGGCAAGGGCGGGCACACGCTCGTCTGGGGCGGGTCGGACGTCGGGCTGATGAAGATCATGGCGGACGGGGCGCAGGAGCACGGCGGGCGGCTGGTCGGGGTCTCGGTGGAGTTCCTGGCCGCGAAGGCTCGGGAGAACGCCGACGAGATGGTGATCGCCAAGGACCTCGCGGAGCGCAAGGCAGCGCTGCTCGCCCGTGCCGACGCGGTGGTGATCATGGTGGGCGGGACCGGGACGCTGGACGAGGCGACCGAGATTCTGGAGCTGAAGAAGCACGGGCTGCACATCAAGCCGGTGGTGCTGCTCAACGCGGCGGGGTTCTACGACGGCCTGAAGCAGCAGTTCCAGCGGATGGAGGAGGAGGGGTTCCTGCCCCGGCCGCTGAGCGAGCTGGTCTTCTTCGCGGAGAACGGGGCCGAGGCGATGGCGTATCTGGAGGCGGTGTAGGGGCGTGTCCGGCGTGGGGGCGCCGGGAGGACCGGGACGAGCGGTCCGGTCGGCGCGGAGGGTCAGTGCGACGGCTTGGTTCGCGGACTGAGAGGATCGCGGGGAGCTCAACAGAAGAATGGGGGATGAGCATGGCCGTGCTCGTTTTGTCCGGCGTCCTTGTGCTGGCCGTCGGAGGGTGCGTCTGCGTCGTGTGGGCGGCGCGGGGCGGCCCGCGCTGGGTGCGTGCGGTGGCCGCCGTGACACTGGGGGCGGGCGAGCTGGTGCGCCGGTCGGGGCATAGGAGCCGGAGTCGGACCGTGGGTCAAAACGGCGACTCGGACGGCTAAGCGGATGCGGTCAAGTTCGCCGCTGATCCCTCGCCGTTCGGCCTGGCCGAGGGCTTGGACGCCGAGAAGGATCAGCACTTGACTTCGCCGTAACCGCTTAGCCCCCACCGGCTCGGACAGCCCGGCCCGCCGTTACAGGATGGGGGCGACCGGCGGGAAGCCCGCGCCCGCTTCGAGGTACGGGATCGCGCCAAGCCCGCAAGATCACGAGGGTGGGCGGGGCCGCAGCCACCGGTGAGGCAAGCTGGGGGGCATGCGAACGCATCTGATCACTGGGGCAGGCTCGGGCATCGGCACGGCGCTCACCGAGCGGCTCGCCGGGCGCGGCGACGAGCTGTGGCTGCTGGCGCGGGACGCCGGGCGGGCGAAGGAGCTGGCGGGGCGGTTTCCGGGGGCTCGTACGGTCGTCGGCGATCTGGCGGATCCGGAGAAGCTGTCCTGGGCGCTGAGCCACCAGTCGCTGCCCGAGCGGCTGGACTCGCTGGTGCACAGCGCCGGGGTGGTCGATCTGGGGGAGATCGGTGAGCTGACCCCGAAGGCATGGAACCGGCAGCTCGCCGCCAACCTCGTGGCCCCCGCCGAGCTGACCCGGCTGCTGCTGCCGCAGCTGCGGCTGGCGCAGGGGCATGTCGTCTTCGTCAACTCCGGTGCCGGGCTGCGCGCCAACGCCCAGTGGGGCGCGTACGCCGCCAGCAAGCACGGGTTGAAGGCGCTGGCCGACGCGCTGCGCTGGGAAGAGAGCGGCAACGGCGTACGGGTGACGACCGTCTACCCGGGCCGCACGGCCACCCCGATGCAGGTGAAGGTGCACCAGCAGGAGGGCAAGGAGTACGAGGCCGAGCGCTGGATCGCCCCGGAGACGGTCGCGACGACCATCCTCACGGCGCTCGATCTGCCGCGTGACGCGGAGATCACCGACCTTCAGGTGCGGCCGCGCGGTTGACGGACCGGGCCGCCCGTCGCCACCGGTTCACGCGGTACCCGCCCCGGCTCGTACCCTTCCCAGGTGAACGAGAAGACCACGAACAGGCACAGCTGGGGCGCGGGGGCCGCGAGCGGCGTCGGATCGATGCCGGGCGGCGACGCGCGGGAGGCCGCGAAGACCGTCACCGGGTCGCTGGAGGCCCTGCCCTACCTTCCGGAGCTGCCCGCGCGGGGGCCCGGCGCGGACATGATCGGGCGGACCGCCGGGATGCTCGTCGAGCTGTACGCGCATGTGGAGCCGAGCGGCTGGCGGATCAGCGACCGGCCGGGGCGGGACACCCGGCGGGCCCGGTCCTGGATGGGCGAGGATCTCGACGCGCTGGAGGAGTTCACCCAGGGGTACCAGGGCGCGCTCAAGGTGTCGGCCGTTGGGCCGTGGACCCTGGCCGCCTCCCTGGAGCTGCGCAACGGGGAGGTCGCGCTGAGCGACCCGGGGGCCTGTCGCGATCTGACGTCCTCGCTGGTGGAGGGGGTGCGCGTCCATCTGGAGGAGGTCCGCCGGAGGGTGCCCGGCGCCGAGGTGGTGCTGCAGCTGGACGAGCCGTCGCTGACGTCGGTGCTGCGCGGGAGCGTCCGTACGGCCAGCGGGTACCGCACGCACGGCGCCGTGGACCGGGGTGTGGTCGAGGGCGCGCTGCGGAATCTGGTGGAGGCCGCGGACGGGCCCGTGGTGGTGCACTCGTGCGCGCCCGCCGTGCCGTTCGCTCTGCTGCGGCGCGCGGGCGTCAGCGGGATTTCGTTCGATCTGTCGCTGCTCACGGAGAGTGAGGAGGAGGCGATCGGGGAAGCCGTGGAGGGCGGTACGGCGCTGCTCGTCGGCGCGGTGCCCGGCACGGACTCCACGTTGTCAGACCCTGCGAGTAGCGTCGGGGGTGTCAGGACGCTGTGGCGCAGGCTGGGGCTGGCGCCGGGGACTCTCGCGGAGTCCGTGGTGATCACTCCGTCGTGCGGGCTGGCGGGCGCTTCGCCCGCGTACGCGCGCGCCGCGCTGGCCCACTGTGTCCGGGCGGCGAGATCGCTCGCGGACAACCCTGAGTAACGGGAGGACCATACGGTGGCCGGCGAACAGCAGTCGACAGTGCCCGCTGAGGTGCGGGACCAGCACGCCAAGCTCGCTGAGCAGATCGAGGAGCACCGCTTCCGGTACTACGTCAAGGACGCCCCGGTCATCAGCGACGCGGAGTTCGACAAGCTGATGCGCGAGCTGGAGGCCCTGGAGGAGAAGTACCCCGAGCTGCGGACGCCCGACTCGCCCACCCAGAAGGTCGCGGGCGCGTACGAGACGGAGTTCACCGAGGTCAAGCACCGCGAGCGGATGCTCAGTCTGGACAACGCCTTCGACGACGAGGAGTTGGAGGCCTGGGCCGACCGCATCGCCAGGGAGCTCGGCGACACCACGTACCACTTCCTGTGCGAGCTCAAGGTGGACGGCCTCGCGGTCAATCTGACCTATGAGCGGGGGCGGCTGACCCGCGCCGCGACGCGGGGCGACGGGCGCACGGGGGAGGACATCACCCCCAATGTGCGCACCATCGCGGTGATCCCCAACCGGCTGAAGGGCGAGGGGATTCCGGAGCTGGTGGAGGTCCGCGGCGAGATCTACTTCCCCCGGGACCGCTTCGAGGAGCTCAACGCCCGCCTGGTGGAGGCTGGAAAGCCGCCCTTCGCCAACCCGCGGAACGCGGCGGCCGGTTCGGTGCGCCAGAAGGACCCCAAGGTCACCGCGAGCCGCCCACTGAGCATGGTGGTGCACGGCATCGGCGCGCGCGAGGGCTTCGACGTCGACCGCCTGTCGCAGGCCTACGAGCGGCTGCACCAGTGGGGGCTGCCGACCGCGGCCCACTACAAGGTCGTGGAGTCCCTGAAGGGCGTCCGCGAGTACATCGAGTACTACCAGGACAGCGAGCACCGGCACTCGCTGGAGCACGAGATCGACGGTGTGGTCGTCAAGGTCGACGAGATCCCGCTGCAGGGGCGGCTGGGCTCCACCTCGCGGGCGCCGCGCTGGGCGATCGCCTGGAAGTTCCCGCCCGAGGAGGTCACCACCAAGCTGGTCGACATCCGGGTCGGCGTGGGGCGCACCGGGCGGGTGACGCCGTACGCGGTGGTCGAGCCGGTCACGGTGGCGGGCTCGGAGGTCGAGTTCGCGACGCTGCACAACCAGGACGTGGTCAAGGTCAAGGGTGTGCTGATCGGCGACACCGTGGTGCTGCGCAAGGCCGGCGATGTCATTCCGGAGATCGTGGGGCCGGTCGTCGACCTCAGGGACGGCACCGAGCGCGAGTTCGTGATGCCGTCCGAGTGCCCGGAGTGCGGTACGCCGCTGCAGCCCGCCAAGGAGGGCGACGTCGATCTGCGCTGCCCCAACGCGCGTTCCTGCCCGGCACAGCTGCGTGAGCGGGTCTACTACCTCGCGGGCCGCAAATGCCTGGACATCGAGGGCCTCGGCTATGTCGCCGCCACCGCCCTGACCCAGCCGCTGGAGCCCGCCGAGCCGCCGATGAAGGACGAGGGGGATCTGTTCGATCTGAAGGTCGAACAGCTGCTGCCCATCAGGTCGTACGTCCTGGACCCGGACAGCGGACTGCCCAAGCGCGACCCCGAGACGGGCGAGGAGAAGGTCGTCACCTTCTTCGCCAACCAAAAGGGCGAGCCCAAGAAGAACACCCTGGTCATGCTGGCCAATATCGAGGCGGCCAAGCAGCGCCCGCTGGCCCGCTTCATCACCGGCCTTTCGATCCGTCATGTCGGGCCGGTGGCGGCCACGGCGCTGGCCCGCGAATTCCGTTCGCTGGACCGGATCGCCGAGGCGAGCGAGGAGGAGCTGGCGGCCGTCGAAGGCGTGGGGCCGACCATCGCCGCCTCGGTGAAGCAGTGGTTCACCGTGGACTGGCACCGCGAGATCGTGGAGAAGTGGCGGCGGGCCGGGGCGCGGCTGGAGGAGGAAGGGGGCGAGGCCGAGGGGCCGCGCCCGCTGGAGGGACTCACCGTCGTGGTCACCGGCACGCTGACCTCATATACGCGGGACGGTGCGAAGGAGGCACTGCAGAGTCGCGGGGCGAAAGTCACCGGATCAGTTTCGAAAAAGACCGATTTCGTCGTTGTGGGCGACAATCCCGGTTCGAAGTACGACAAGGCGATGCAGTTGAAGGTTCCCGTGCTCGATGAGGACGGCTTTGCCGTTCTGCTCGAACAGGGGCCCGACGCGGCGCGAGAGGTCGCGGTGACGCCTTCGGAGGAGCCCGGCGAACCGGAGGAAGAGACAGCCAAGTAGCCCTGGACTCAGCCCATTGGAGTAGTCGGGTCCTGCCAACTTGCGGAGTAGTCCGGCCATCTTGTCCGTTCAGCGGTTCAAAGCTGGCCGGATTACGACTGGGAGCACTTCCCTCTCACAGCCGACGGGCATCACCCTTACAGCGCATACCAGAAGGTTACGGATCGTCGGGTGGCATTCGGGCAACCGCCGCCGATCGCCGCCCGCCATCGCCTTCTGCCGCCTACTGTTGAGGTGTGCGCCTGCCGTGGCGCTGGCACCGCCGGCTGTGAGAGGGACGGGTATGAAACCGACCGAAAGCGCCGCCCCGGCGTCGCGGCTGCGCCGGGCAGTGCTGCCCGCGCTGCCCGCCGCGGCGGTCGCCATGGCCGCTTTCGCACTCGGCATCGGGGTGTTCCGAGTGCTCGACGCGGGCCATGCGCTCTTTCCCGACGGCACCGAGGGCTGGTCGCTCGCCGTGCTCACCGGAATCATCGTCGGGCACCTGGTCGCCCTGGGCCGTGACCGCTGGTGGGGCGGGACCGGATCCGGCGCCGCGTTAACCCTGGCCGCCCTGCTGCTGTACGGCTGGATGCCGGCCATGCTCGTCAGCCTCGCCGTGGTCGTGCTCGTCGGCGCCGCCCGCCGGCATCGCTGGCGGCAAGCGGTGCTGCACGGCGCCGTCGACATCCTCGGGGTCGGCGCCGCCGCCCTCACCCTCGCCGCCTTCGGCACCACCCCCTCCGTCGAACATCCCTGGCGCAGCGCCACCTGGGACGTCTCGGCCATCCCCCAGACGGTCCTGGCCGCCTTCGCCTACCTCGCGATGACCCGCGCCATGCTGTGGTACTCCCTCGCGCCGCCCGGCGCCGGACTGCCCACCGTCGCCCGCACCGCCCTCTTCCGGCAGGCCCTCGTCGGCATCGCGCTGCTCGGCATCGCCCCGCTCGTCGTCGTCGTCGCCGGAGACACCCCGCTGCTGCTCCCGCTCTTCGCGGTGCCGCTGGTCGCCCTCGACTCCACGCTGTGGATCGCCCGGGTGCGCGCCGAGGAGCAACTGCGCGATCCGCTCACCGGGCTGCCCAACCGCCAGTGGCTGCTGGAGCGCACCTGGACCGCGCTGGACGAGGCCGAGCGGGGCGGCACCCGTACCGCGCTCGTCCTCCTCGACCTCGACCGCTTCCGTTCGGTCAACGACACCCTGGGCCATCTGGCGGGCGACCGGCTGCTCCTCCAGATCGCCGAACGACTGCGGCTGGCGCTGCCCGGCGGGGCGGAGGTGGCGCGGCTCGGCGGCGACGAGTTCGCGGTGCTGCTGCCCACCACCGACTCGCTCACCAGCGCCCAGCGCACCGCCCGCGTCCTCGTCGGCGATCTCGGCTCGCCCCTCGACCTGGACGGGCTGACCCTGGTGCTGGAGGCCAGCGCCGGGGTCGCCGTCTATCCCGACCACGCCCTGGACGCCGAGGGGCTGCTGCGCCGCGCCGACGTCGCCATGTACCAGGCGAAGCGGGACCGCAGCGGCGTCGAGCTCTACGAGGCGCGGCGCGACGGCAACACCCCCGACCGGCTCGGCCTGCTCGGCGATCTGCGGCGGGCGCTGGACGCGGGCGACGTGGAGCTGCACTACCAGCCCAAAGTCGGCTTCGACGGCCATGTCTCCGGCCTGGAGGCACTCGTGCGGTGGGACCACCCGGACCGGGGCCGGGTCCCGCCGGACGAGTTCATCGCCATGGCCGAGAGCTCCGGACTGATGCCGCGGCTGACCGAATACGTGCTGGAGACGGCGCTCGGCCAGGTCGCGCGGTGGCGCGCCGACGGTCTGGAAGTGCCGGTCGCCGTCAATGTCTCCCCGCGTGACGTCCACACCCCCGGCTTCGCCGGCGCGGTCGCCGGCCGGCTGGCCCGGCACGGGGTCCCCGCGGGCGCCCTGCAACTGGAGATAACCGAGCACGTCCTGCTCGAGGACCCCCAGCGAGCCGCCGACACCCTGGCGGGGCTGGCCGGGCACGGCGTGAAGATGTCCCTGGACGACTTCGGCACGGGATATTCCTCCCTGGTGCATCTGCGGCGGCTCCCCGTGAGCGAGCTCAAGATCGACCGCTCCTTCGTGGCCCGGCTGGCCGTGGACAACGAGGACGCGGAGATCGTCCGCTGCACGGTCGACCTCGCACACTCGCTGGGGCTGCTGGTCGTGGCCGAAGGCGTCGAGGACGACGAGACCTGGGAGCGGCTGCGGGACCTGGGCTGCGACGCGGTCCAGGGCTGGCTGGTGGCCGCCGCGATGCCGCCGGAGGAGACGACGGCGTGGCTGCGGGCCCGGGGGGAAAGCGGCTGGCGCCGCGAGGAGGAGACCCAGCCGGCGGAGGCCACGGCCCCGGCCGGGCAAGACGCGGACCAACCGGTCACCTAAGCGGATGCGGTGAAGTTCGCCGCTGCTCCCTCGCCGTTCGGCCTGGCCGAGGGCTTGGACGCCGAGAAGGATCAGCACTTGAGTTCGCCGTAACCGCTTAGCGGCCCCCCGACGGCCGAACCGGCCGCAGGCTCCGCCCCGGACCCCACGGGGCACCGCCCGGGCCCCGTCGGGGCCCGGGTACCGCCCAGGCCCCGTCGGGGCCCGTGGGGGCTTCGTCACCGGCCCTCGCTGGGGCGCGGCCCGGGGGCCGGGCGCTGGTGGGTTTCCGCCGGCCGGGGGCCCGGGCCCCCGGCCCGGGACGTGCGCGAACCCCCGGAGGAGAAAGCGTTTCGCACCCGGCGTGGCCGGAGCCATAGGATTGGCCGGGAAAACACTCCACACTCACCCTGAGGATCGCTGCATGCCTGGCATCACGCGCGAGGAGGTCGCCCACCTCGCCCGGCTGGCGCGTCTGGAGCTGAAGGACGAAGAGCTCGACCACTTCGCCGGACAGCTGGACGACATCATCGGCGCGGTCGCCCGCGTCTCCGAGGTCGCCGACCAAGACGTTCCGCCGACCTCTCACCCGCTGCCGCTGACCAATGTCATGCGCGCGGATGAGGTCCGTCCGTCGCTGACCCCGCAGGAGGCGCTGGCCTGCGCCCCCGCGCAGGAGCAGCAGCGTTTCAAGGTGCCGCAGATCCTGGGGGAGGAGTGACCGCCATGACCGATCCGACCAGGCTCACCGCGGCCGAGATCGCCGCGAAGATCGCTTCCGGCGAGGTCACCGCCGTCGAGGTCACCGAGGCTCATCTGGCCCGTATCGAGGCAGTGGACGAGAAGGTGCACGCTTTCCTCCACGTGGACCGCGAGGGCGCGCTCGCGCAGGCGCGCAAGGTCGACGAGAAGCGGGAGCGCGGCGAGGAGCTGGGCCCGCTGGCCGGGGTGCCGCTCGCGCTCAAGGACATCTTCACCACCAAGGGGATTCCGACCACCGTCGGTTCCAAGATCCTCGAAGGGTGGATCCCGCCGTACGACGCGACGCTGACCAAGCGGCTGCGGGACGCGGACGTGATCGTGCTCGGCAAGACCAACATGGACGAGTTCGCCATGGGGTCCTCGACCGAGAACAGCGCGTTCGGGCCGACCGGTAACCCGTGGGACCTGACCCGCATCCCAGGTGGCTCGGGCGGTGGCTCCTCCGCCTCCCTCGCCTCCTTCCAGGCCCCCCTCGCGATCGGCACCGACACCGGCGGCTCGATCCGCCAGCCGGCCGCCGTGACCGGCACGGTCGGGGTCAAGCCGACGTACGGGGCGGTGTCCCGCTACGGCATGGTCGCGTTCTCGTCCTCGCTGGACCAGGGCGGCCCGTGCGCCCGTACGGTGCTGGACGCCGCGCTGCTGCACGAGGCCATCGCCGGGCACGACCCGCTCGACTCGACCTCGATCGACGCCCCGGTCCCGCCGGTCGTCGAGGCGGCCCGCAACGGCGACGTGAAGGGCATGCGCGTCGGCGTGGTGAAGGAGTTCGCGGGCGAGGGCTACCAGGCCGGCGTCATGCAGCGCTTCAACGAGTCGGTGGAGCTGCTGCGCGAGCTGGGCGCCGAGATCGTGGAGATCTCCTGCCCGTCGTTCGACAAGGCGCTGGCCGCGTACTACCTGATCGCGCCGTCGGAGTGCTCGTCCAACCTGGCCCGCTTCGACGCGATGCGCTACGGCCTGCGGGTGGGTGACGACGGTACGAAGTCGGCCGAGGAGGTCACCGCCCTCACCCGTGCGGAGGGCTTCGGCCCGGAGGTCAAGCGCCGCATCATCCTCGGCACGTACGCGCTGAGCTCCGGCTACTACGACGCGTACTACGGCTCCGCGCAGAAGGTCCGTACGCTGATCACCAGGGACTTCGAGAAGGCGTTCGAGCAGGTCGATGTGCTGGTCTCGCCGACCACTCCGACCACCGCCTTCCCGATCGGCGAGCGCGCGGACGACCCGATGGCGATGTACCTTGCCGACCTGTGCACGATTCCGGCGAACCTGGCGGGGAACGCGGCAATGTCACTGCCCTGCGGCCTGGCGCCGGAGGACGGTCTGCCGGTCGGTCTGCAGATCATCGCTCCCGCCATGGCCGACGACCGGCTCTACAAGGTCGGTGCCGCGGTCGAGGCCGCGCTCACCGCCAAGTGGGGCCACCCGCTGCTTGAGGAGGCACCGTCACTATGAGCGCGATCAAGAAGGCGAAGGGCTTCAAGAAGTCCAAGCCCGGCACCTACCTGTCCATCGCGACCTCGCTCTTCGGCGCGGTCAGCGTGTTGAAGCAGGCCAGGAAGGCCCGTACCGAGAACGACAAGCTGCAGCTCGCCGACGCGGTGGTCTCGGCCGCCGCCATCGTCACCGGCGTCGCCCTGCTCGTCCGCGAGCTCAAGCGTCAGGGCGACAACGACGTCCTCGCGGACTGAGAGGTTAGTTTTCCGTGACCGTCACTGAACTGGTGTCGTACGAGGACGCCCTGGCCGCCTATGAGCCCGTGATGGGGCTCGAGGTGCATGTCGAGCTCGGCACCAAGACCAAGATGTTCTGCGGGTGCTCGACGGCGCTGGGCGCCGAGCCCAACTCGCAGACCTGCCCCACCTGCCTCGGCATGCCCGGCTCGCTGCCCGTTGTGAACGCGACCGGCGTCGAGTCCGCCATCAAGATCGGGCTCGCGCTGAACTGCGAGATCGCCGAGTGGTGCCGCTTCGCCCGGAAGAACTACTTCTATCCGGACATGCCGAAGAACTTCCAGACCTCGCAGTACGACGAGCCGATCGCCTTCAACGGCTATCTGGACGTCGAGGTCGACGGCGAGATCTTCCGGGTCGAGATCGAGCGCGCGCATATGGAGGAGGACACCGGCAAGTCCACCCATGTGGGTGGCGCTACGGGCCGTATCCAGGGCGCATCGCACTCCCTCCTGGACTACAACCGGGCCGGCATCCCGCTCATCGAGATCGTCACCAAGCCGATCGTCGGGGCCGGTGAGAAGGCCCCGGAGATCGCCAAGGCGTACGTCACCGAGCTGCGCGAGCTCATCAGGGCGCTCGGGGTCTCCGAGGCGCGCATGGAGATGGGCCAGATGCGCTGCGATGTGAACCTGTCGCTGCGCCCGCACGGCGCCGACAAGTTCGGCACCCGCTCCGAGACGAAGAACGTCAACTCGCTGCGGTCGGTGGAGCGGGCGGCGCGCTTCGAGGTCCAGCGCCACGCCGCGGTGCTGCTCGACGGCGGGACGATCATCCAGGAGACCCGGCACTTCCACGAGGAGGACGGCTCCACGACGGCCGGCCGGGTCAAGGAAGAGGCCGAGGACTACCGCTACTTCCCCGAGCCGGACCTGGTGCCGGTCGCCCCGTCCCGGGACTGGGTGGAGGAGCTGCGGGCCGGGCTTCCGGAGCTGCCGCGGGTGCGGCGCAACCGGCTGCGCGAGGAGTGGGGCATCTCCGGGCACGAGATGCAGTCCGTCCTCAACGCGGGCGCGATCGACCTGATCACCGCCACCATCGACGCGGGGGCGGACGCGGCGTCCGCGCGGAAGTGGTGGATGGGCGAGCTGGCCCGCCGCGCCAACGAGGAGGGCGTGGACCTCGCAACCCTGCCGATCACTCCGGAGCAGGTCGCGCGGGTCACCGCGCTGGTGAAGGAGGGCTCGCTCAACGACAAGCTGGCGCGCCAGACCATCGAGGGCGTGCTGGCGGGCGAGGGCGACCCGGACGCGGTCGTCGCCGCCCGTGGGCTCAAGGTCGTCTCGGACGAGGGTGCGCTCGGCACCGCAGTCGACGAGGCGATCGCCGCCAACGCCGCCATCGCGGACAAGATCCGCGGTGGCAAGGTCGCGGCGGCGGGTGCGCTCGTCGGCGCGGTCATGAAGGCCACGCGCGGCCAGGCGGACGCGGCGCGGGTGCGTGAGCTGATCCTGGAGAAGCTGGGCGTCGAGGGCTGACCGGTTTCCCGGTACGGCGGCGGGGCGTGTCCTACGGCACGCCCCGCCGCCGTCGTTATGGCCAAAGCCCTGGTCAGAGCAACAGCGGATCCAGGTGCGGGACCTCGAACCCCTCGTCGTCGAAGGGGTACAGCGGCCGCTCCACCCGGTGGTGGCCGAGCCGCGGCAGATCCTGGTCCACTCCGCCCGGCGTCAGGGCCAGCCGCCAGTCCGCCGCGATCTCGTGCAGCTCCGGCTCAGGATGGCCGATCTTGACGACGACCAGGTCGTAGGTCCGCGGGTCAAGCTCTCCGAAGTCGGCCAACGTATGGAACGGCTTGCGGCGGCTGACCAGGACCACCGTGACCCCGCCGCGCCGCACGGCGGCGAGGTCGCCGCCGACCGGGTCGTCCCGGCGCAGGGCGACCACCTCGCCGGTGAGGTCGTACGGACCGCCGTGGTCCGGCCCGCTGAAGTGCCCGCCGACACGCAGGTCCACGGTCGAGCCCGGCCCGGCGGCGAAGCACTCCGCGACCGCCGAGGGGTCGGTGATGCCGGGGTGCAGGGCGGTGGTGCGGCCGGCGGCCAGATCGTCGTCGGCCAGCAGCCGACCGAGCACATGGGCGAGGTCACCGGCGCCGCCGGCCGTCGGATTGTCGCCGGAGTCGCTGATCAGGAACGGTCGGGCGGAGGAGGCCACGGCCTCGGCGATGCACGCGTCGGCGCTGCCGGTGGGGCCGGCGAAGCCGAAGTCGCGGCGCATCTCCCAGTACTCGCGGGCGAGGGAGCGGGCCTGCTCGACCGCGAGGACGGGGTCGTCGGCGGTCACGACCACCGCCGCACGGCTGCGCGGCTCGTCCGCCCACGCGCAGCCGGCCCAGATCCCCGCGTCCACGACGCCGGCCATCGCCTCCACGGCGGACAGCCGCCCGTACAGCGACCTGGCGGGCTCCAGGCGGGTGCTGGTCCGCTCGCCGGGCAGCAGCACCGGGATCTGGGCCCAGGCGACATGCGGACGCCCCTTGCCGGAGGCGAGCCGCTCCACGAGCTTGCGGGCGGCGCGCTCGCGGGTCTCCCAGGCGTCCTTGTGCGGGGAGAGCCGGTGGGCGGTGATCAGATCGAGCCGGCCGGCGAACCGGCGGGAGACATTGCCGTGCGGATCCATGGCGGCGGAGATCAGCGCGTCGGGCCCGATCGCCGCCCTCGCGGCCTCGGTCAGATCGCCCTCGGCGTCCGCCATGCCGACGACGCTCATCGCGCCGTGGATGTCGTACACGAGCCCGTCGAGGGGACCGGCCTGCCGTAGCCGCTCGATGAACTCGCCCTTGATCCGGTCGTACCCGGCGCGCTCGACCGGCCCGCCGGGGAGGGCGTCGGCGTGGACGAGGGGCACCCACTCGACACGGCCGCCGAGCCCGCCCCCGGCCTCCGTCCAGGCGTAGCGGCTCAGCAACGCGTCGCCGCGCGTGACGCGGAAGTCGTCGTACGTCGTGCGATGCGGACAGAAGGTGCTGGACTCGATGGCCATGCCACCGACCCCGATCCGCAGACGCCGCCCCCGGGACGCCGCCCCGCCGTCCGGGCTCCGGCCGGCCGGACCGTCGAAGGGGCGGGATGCGGTGGGGGCCATACCGGCGGCGCCCTTCCTGGGACGTGGCGGCGGTTCGGTTCCGTCCTCAGTATGCGGCGAATGTGGGGAACGCCACAAAGTGGACAAAGGATCATTTTGGGGTGACAGAGTGCATGGGTCACAAGCACGTCACGCGCTCGCCACCGTGGGCCCCACCAGGGTCCACGCGAGGCCGGCGCGATATCCGGAAAGCAGCTATGGCCGTACCCGCCCGTCGGCGACTCAGGCGCCGCCTCGCCGTCGCCGTGCTGTGGCTTGCCACCTTTGCCGGGGCCTCCGCCGCAGCGAAGGTGACCGGCTCGGCGCGCTCGCGCACCTACGGCATTCCGGGCGCCGACTCCGTCAAGATCCCGGCCCCGCGCAATACCCGAAAAGGCACTACCCGAAAATGCGCCATGGCCGCACTCGCCCGGTGGTGTCTCAGGCGCCGCTTCGCCGTCATCGCGCTGTGGCTTGCCGTCTTCGCCGGGGTCGCCACCGCGGCGTCCGTGACCGGCTCGGCGTACTCCAACGACTACGACATCCCGGGCACGGACTCCTCGAAGGTCTCGGCCCTGCAGCAGGAGCGTTTTCCCCATCGGGCGGGTGACAGCGACACCCTCGTCTGGCACACCGCGGACGACGCCGGAACGGTCCACTCCGCAGACGTCGAGCACCGGATGACGGCGGCGCTTCGGCAGGTCGCGCAGCTGCCCGGCGTCGCCTCTGTGACCGGCCCGTACGGCACCGACGACACCAGCCGGATCAGCGCGGACCGGCACACCGCCTACGCCACCGTCGTCTTCCGTAAACCGGCCACCGACCTGGGCGAGACCGAGGTGCGCCAGGTCCTGGACACCGCGCGCTCGGCCACCACCGGGACCCACGGACTCCAGGTCGAGATGGGCGGCGCGGGCGCCGGGCTCACCGAGAAGGCCGGCTCGGCCCATCTCAGCGAGGCCATCGGCGTCGCCGTGGCCGCCGTCGTCCTCTTCCTCGCCTTCGGATCGCTCGCGGCGACCCTGCTGCCGATCGCCACGGCGCTCGTCGCCGTCGGCACCGCCTACGCGGGCATCGGGCTGCTCGGCCACGTCATGACCGTCGCCGACTTCGCCCCCATGCTCGGCATGCTGATCGGCCTCGGCGTCGGCATCGACTACGCGCTGTTCATCGTCACCCGGCACCGCACGGGGCTGCGGCAGGGGCTGTCGGTCGCCCAGGCCGCCCAGCGGGCGGTGGCCACCTCGGGGCGTGCGGTGGTCTTCGCGGGTGCGACCGTATGTCTCGCGCTGCTCGGCATGCTCGTGCTGCGGCTGAGCTTCCTCAACGGTGTGGCGGTCGCGGCGGCGCTCACGGTCTCCCTCACCGTCGCCGCCTCCCTCACCCTGCTCCCCGCGCTGCTCGGCCTGATCGGGATGAAGGCCCTGAGCCGGCGCGAGCGCGGACGGCTCGCCGAGCACGGCCCGCGCCCCAAGGCGGCCCGCGGTCCCGCCGCCCGCTGGGCGGCCCTCGTCGAGCGACGGCCCAGGCTGCTGGCCGCCATGGCGACCGCCCTCGTCATGGCCCTCGCCGTGCCCACCCTCTCGCTCCGGCTGGGCACCTCCGACCAGGGCAACAACCCCTCAACCTCGACCACCAGACAGGCGTACGACCTGCTCGCCGAGGGGTTCGGACCAGGTTTCAACGGCCCGCTGACGCTGATGGGCAGCATCGACGGAGCCGACGACCGTATGGCCTTCACCAAGCTGCCCCAGACCCTGCGCACCACCGAGGGCGTCGCCTCGGTGAGCGCCGCGGAGATCGGCGGCGGTGGCGACACCGGCGTCATCACGCTCGTCCCCACGACCGCCCCGCAGTCGCGGGCCACCTCCGAACTCGTCGGGCGGCTGCGCGCCGATGTCCTGCCCACGGCCGAGCAGGGCAGCTCGCTGCGGGTGTACGTCGGCGGGCTGACCGCGGGCTACGACGACTTCGCCGCCGTGATCGTCGGCAAGTTGCCGCTGTTCGTGGGCGTGGTGGTGGCCCTCGGCTGTGTCCTGCTGCTGCTCGCGTTCCGCTCCATCGGCATCCCGGTCAAGGCCGCGGCCATGAACGTGGCCGCTGTCGCGTCGTCATTCGGCGTGGTCGTCGCGATCTTCCAATGGGGGTGGGGGAGCGAGCTGCTGGGCCTGGGCAGGGCGGGCCCGATCGAACCCTTCCTGCCGGTGATCATGGTGTCGGTGCTCTTCGGACTCTCCATGGACTACCAGGTCTTCCTGGTCAGCCGGATGTACGAGGAGTGGCAGCGCACCGGCGACAACCGGACCGCGGTCCGGGTCGGCCTCGCCGAGACCAGCCGCGTCATCAACTCCGCCGCCGTCATCATGATCGCTGTCTTCTCGGCGTTCGTGCTCAGCGGCGACCGGATCATCGCGATGTTCGGCATCGGACTGGCCGCCGCCGTCGCCTTGGACGCCTTCGTCCTCCGTACGCTGCTGGTCCCCGCCCTCATGCATCTGCTCGGCCGCGCCAACTGGTGGCTGCCGGGCTGGCTGGAGCGCCGGCTGCCGCGGATCAGCATCGAGGCGCAGCCGATGCCGCTGCCCCCGCAGGGAGGCCGCATGGCCGGATCCGGGCCCGTGACGAGCCCGGACCGCGAGCTGGCTACGGCACACTCGCCCGTGCCCTAAGGCATCTCCGCAAGGCTCCTCAGCCGCCCGGTCCCACGGCCTAAGGCCCTGGGACGAGCGGCCGCAAGGCCCCTCAGCCGCCCGGTCCCGCGGCCTAAGGCCCTGGGACGAGCGGAGATCAGGCAGCCTCCCGATGTGCCGGACCCCTCTTGGCGACGACAGTGGACGCATCGACGAACCCACCGTCACCAGGGAGATCACGATGTTCCACTACGAGCTGCACCGCATCCGCGAGGCCGAACTGCAGCGTCGGGCCGCCCACCACCGGCTGGTCCGCGCGGCACGGGGCGACGACGACGGCCGGTCCACGGAGCACGCGCCCGGAGGGCGGGTGAAGCCGATGCGGTGGCGCGGCAGCCATCGCGCACGGCGGTCGTACGATACGGCCGCCTGACGGAGGCGGCGCCGTGCTGCCCGCTCCGCTCTCCGCGAGCGGTGCCCGGTTGTCGGACTGCTGTGCGATGCTCAACCTCGTGCACACCACGTCTGTCAGCCCGGTGTTCGTCGGCCGCGCCGAGGAACTGGCCACCCTCACCGACGCGCTCGCCCGCGCCACCGCGGGCGAGCCCCAGGTGCTGCTGGTGGGCGGGGAGGCCGGGGTCGGCAAGACCCGCCTCGTCGACGAATTCCTGGCCGGGGCGGTCGCCGGCGGGGCCGTCACCGCCGTCGGCGGCTGTGTGGAAATCGGCGCCGACGGGCTGCCGTTCGCACCCGTCTCCACCGTGCTGCGCTCCCTGCGCCGCAAGCTCGGCCCCGAGCTGGACGGGGCTGCCGCCGGGCAGGAGGGCGAACTGGCCCGGCTGCTGCCCGAGCTGGGCGAGACCGCCCGCGCCTCTCACGACGAGGACGGCCGGGCCCGGCTCTTCGAGCTCACCGTCCGGCTGCTGGAGCGCCTGGCCCAGGCACGCACCCTCGTCGTCGTCATCGAGGATCTGCACTGGGCCGACCGCTCCACCCGCGAGCTGCTCGGCTATCTCTTCCGCTCCCTGCTCAGCGCCCGGCTGCTGGTCGTCGCCACCTACCGCTCCGACGACATCCACCGCCGCCATCCGCTGCGCCCCTTCCTCGCCGAGATCGACCGGATGCGCGAGGTCTCCCGCATCGAGCTGTCCCGCTTCACCCGGGGCGAAGTGCGGGCGCAGATCGCCGGGATCAACGGGGCCGAGCCCGAGCGCGAACTGGTCGACCGGATCTTCAAGCGCAGCGACGGCAACGCCTTCTTCGTCGAGGAGATCGCCCGCTCGATCAACGAGGGCTGCAGCAGCGGCCTCAGCGAATCACTGCGCGATCTGCTGCTGGTGCGGGTCGAGGCGCTGCCCGAGGAGGCCCAGCGGGTGGTGCGGATCCTGGCCGAGGGCGGCTCCGCGGTGGAGTACGAACTGCTACGCGCGGTCGCCCGGCTCGGCGAGGACGAGCTGATCGACGCGCTGCGCTCCGCCGTCGGCGCCAACATCCTGCGCCCCACGGCCGACGACAGCGGCTACCGCTTCCGGCACGCCCTGGTGCGCGAGGCCGTCGATGACGATCTGCTGCCCGGTGAGCGCTCCCGGATCAACCGGCGCTTCGCCGAGGCGCTGGAGGCCGAGCCCGGGCCGGTGCGGGCCGATGAGCGGGCCGCCCGGCTGGCCAGCTACTGGTACCACGCCCATGACCCCGTCAAGGCTCTGCCCGCCGTGCTCCAGGCGTCCGTGGAGGCGCGGCGGCGGTACGCCCACGCCGAGCAGCTGCGGCTGCTCGAGCGCGCCATGGAGCTGTGGGAGGACGTGCCCAAGGAGATACGCGAGGCGCAGCGCCCCGTCGACTACGCCGAGGTGTACCCCGCGTGCGGCTGCGACGACGAGGCGCTGCGCCATCTCGACCTGCTCGCCGAGGTGGTGGTGGCCGCGCATATGTCCGGGCAGCGGGAGCGGGCGCTGGCCGTCAGCAAGCGGGCGCTGCGGACGCTGGGCGAGAGCGGCGACGACCCGCTGCGGGCCGCCTGGTTCTGGACCCAGAAGGCCAAGCTGGTGGAGGGCCTGGCGCGGGGCGACGGCTGGAAGGAGCTGGCGCGCGCCCAGGAGCTGGTGCGCGGGCTGCCCCCGTCCGCCGTGCACGCGGAGGTCCTGGCGCAGGTGGCGGGCTGGACGATGACCCACCGGCCCGGCCCGGCGGGGCTCGAAGTCGCCGAGCGGGCGGTGGAGTTGGCCCGGATGGTCGGCGCCGAGAGCACGGAGCTGCACGCCCGGCTGACCCTGGGCTACTTCACCGGTGACTCCGGCGACATCGAGCGCGGGCTGGCCGAGATGCGGGAGGTCTGCGCGCGGGCCGTGGCACTCGGCGACATCAGCGTGCTGGGCCGTTGCTATGTCAA
The DNA here is from genome assembly GCF_040607655.1 of Streptomyces sp. NPDC005266. Taxonomy (NCBI): domain Bacteria; kingdom Bacillati; phylum Actinomycetota; class Actinomycetes; order Kitasatosporales; family Streptomycetaceae; genus Streptomyces; species Streptomyces sp. NPDC005266. The sequence goes on along the minus strand of NZ_JBEXHC010000001.1, from coordinate 31,006 downwards.
TCTCGCTTCCGCGCTGGAGGGGGTGGGCCGGTCGGCCGAGGCGGTCGACGTCGCCGAGGAGGGCTCCCGGGTGCTGGACCGGTTCGGGCTGGTCGACTCCCGGGCGTGGGTGCACGGGAACCAGTGCGAGTCGCTGTTCGCCCTGGGCCGCTGGGACGAGGCGGAGGAGGCGGCGCTGAAGACCCGGCGGCTCGCCCTCGGCACCAAGCCGCGCGGCACCGCGTCCAAGCGGCTCACCGAGCTCGCGCTGGCGCGCGGCGACTGGGACGCCGCGGAGCGCGAACTGGCCGCGGCCCGGGAGCACTACGGCATCCATAACACCGAGCCGCAGTACACCCTCCCGATCGCTGGGTACGCCATCGAGCTCGCGGCCGCGCGCGGCCGGATCCTGGACGTCCGGGCCGTGCTGGACCAGGCCCTGGATGCCGGATTCCCGCCCGGGATGCAGCGCTACGTCTGGCCGCTGCTCTACGCGGCGGCCGCGGCCGAATCGGCCGCCCGCGGTCTGCCCACGGCCGAGCCCGGCCGGGGCGAGGTGCTGGAGAGCATCCGGGCCGCCGCCAAGCGGCTGCCGCAGCCCGTGCCGGTCTGGCGGGCCTACGCCGCGCTGCTCCACGCCGAGCTGGAGCGCGCCGAGGGGCAGAACCGGCCCGACCGCTGGGCCGAGGCCACGGCCGCCTTCGCGGCACTTGACCGCCCCTACCCGCTGGCCCGCGCCCGCCACCGCTGGGCCGAGGCGCTGCTGGCCTCGGGGCCCGGCGCGGCGGACCCCGCCGGGCGCGAGCGGGCAGCCGAGCTGGTGATCCAGGCACACACCGTGGCGGAGCGGCTGAGAGCGCGCCCGCTGCGCGAGGAGATCGAGCTGCTGGCCCGGCGCGCCCGGCTGCCCCTGGCCCCCGCCGGGACCCGCGCCGCGCTGACCGCCTCCGCACCCGGCGCCCCCGCGCTCCCCATGGCGCCCGGCTCCCCGGTCCCGGCCCCCGAAGCCGCCGACCCGGCCGATGAGCTGGGGCTGACCCCCCGGGAGCGCGATGTGCTGCGGCTGGTCGCCGCGGGCCGCAGCAATCGGCAGATCGCCGAGGAGCTCTTCATCGCGCCGAAGACGGCGAGCGTCCATGTCTCTAATATCTTGGCCAAGTTGGGTGTCTCGGGTCGGGTGGAGGCGGCGGCCATGGCGCATCGGTTGCGGCTGGTGGATGGCTTGGCTGATGGAGTGGTGGTGCGCTGAGCGGTCGGCCCGGGGGTGGGGGCGCGGCTGGGGGTGCGGGGGTTATCCCCCGGGCGGTCGCGGTATCGCGCCGAAGACGGCGAGCGTCCATGTCTCCAATATCTTGGCCAAGTTGGGTGTCTCGGGTCGGGTGGAGGCGGCGGCCATGGCGCATCGGTTGCGGCTGGTGGATGGCTTGGCCGATGGCGCGGTGGTGCGCTGACGGCGCCCGGAGCCCGATCAACCCTCGTCGCGGGGGCGGATCACCACACGGCCGGATTCCAGGTCTATGGGGCCCTTCCCCGGATCGTTGCTGCCCACCTCGTCCAGCGTGACCTCCAGCCGGTTGCGCTCTTCGTCGGTGTGCTTGCGGCTGGGCGAGAACAGTTCCTCGATGAGGTTGAACATGGCGACCCCCTGGGGCGTGTGGCTGGTGCCAGTGTAGGCAGACCACTCGCAGAACGGGCGCGCCAGGACAAGTGCGGCGAACGTGGCGGCGCGAAACCGCCCGGAGGCCGAACCGTCGGGCCGTCAGCGGATGTCCAGCCGCAGAATCCGATCGTCCTCCTTCCCCGGCTCACCGCGCCCGTCCGTATTGCTCGTCGTCAGCCACAGCCCCCCGCCGTCCGCCGGCACCACACTGCGCAGCCGCCCGTACTTCCCGGTCAGGAAGGACTGCGGCTTCGCCACCGGCCGCTCGCCCTTCAGCGGAATGCGCCACAGCCGCTTCCCGCGCAGCCCCGCCGTCCAGATCGAGCCCTTGGCGAACGCGATGCCGCTCGGCGAGGCGTCCTTGGGCCTCCACTGCTCGACAGGATCGACAAAGCCCTTCTTGCCGGCCTTGCCCTCGACTTCCGGCCAGCCGTAGTTCTTCCCCGGCTCGATCAGATTGAGCTCATCCCAGGTGTCCTGGCCGAATTCGGATGCCCACAGCCGCTTGTTCGTGTCCCAGGCCAGACCCTGCACATTGCGGTGGCCATAGGAATAGATCACCGAATCGGCCTCCGGATTGCCGTGCGCGGGCTCACCGTCCGGGGTCATCCGCAGAATCTTGCCGCCGAAGGAGTCCATGTCCTGGGCGAGCCCGCGGTCACCACTCTCGCCCGTGCCCACATAGAGCATCTTGTCCGGACCGAAGGCGATCCGGCCACCGTTGTGGATCGTGCCCTTGGGGATGCCCTTGAAGATCGTGTCCGGCGCGCCCAACTGATCGCCCGCCGGGCGCTTGTCGTCGTACATCATCCGGGCGATGCGATTGTCGGAATCCGTGGTGAAGTAGGCGTACACCATGTGGTCCGAGCCGAAGTCGGAGGAGACCGCCAGCCCCAGCAGACCGCCCTCACCCGCGGCGGAGACCCCGGGGACGGACCCCAGCTCGGTCTTCTTCCCGGTCTTCGCCGAAATCCTGAAGATCTTCCCGGTGTCCCGCGAGGACACCAGCAGATCCCCGCCGGGCAGCGGAGCCAGCCCCCACGGCGAGTTCAGCTTCGTGGTGAGCGTGCGCACCACCTTCACCGAGCCCTCCTTGGGCGCCGCGGACTCGCTCGGAGAGGGTGCGCCCGACGCGGTGGCGGGGCTCCCCGGCTTCGCGGAACCGGACGTCCGGGCGCCGGGGTTCATGAGGCTGTCGTCGTCGGACGAACACCCCGCGACGAGCATGAGCGCGGCAGCGGCGGCGAGAATGGGGGTGACGCGAGGACGTCGCACGGTCGGATTCCTCTCCCTGGGCACGTGTGCCGCGGCACGGCACTGATTCTTATACACCGCTGCCCCGCGCCCGGTTCCCGTCGCACCGCCGTTCGCGGCCCGACACGGATGCGGTGAAGTTCGCCGCTGATCCCTCGCCGTTCGGCCTGGCCGAGGGCTTGGACGCCGAGAAGGATCAGCACTTGACTTCGCCGTAACCGCTTAGTCCCACGACCCCCGCGCCGGCGGCAGCTCCGCGATCTCCGCGAGGTCCTCGCGCGTCAGCATCACCTCGGCCGCCGCGGAGTTCTCCACCGCCCACCGCTCCCGCTTCGTCCCCGGCACCGGCACCACATGCGGCCCCTGTGCCAGCAGCCACGCCAGGGCCACCTGCGCCGCCGTCACCCGCTCCCCGTGCCGCCGGGCCACCCGCCGCAGACCGGCCACGATCGGCTGGTTGGCGGCCATCATCTCGGCCGTGAAGCGCGGATGCCGGGCCCGCATGTCCTCCGGTTCGAAGCCCTGCCCCGGAGTCAGCGTCCCACTCAGAAAGCCGTTGCCGAGCGGCATCGCCGCCAGGAAGCCGACCCCGCGCGAGGCACACCACGGCACCAGCGCCTCCAGCGCCTCGGGCGACCACACCGACAGCTCCGCCTGCACACAGCTGACCGGGAACACCTGCTGCACCCGCTCCAACTGGCGCACGGTCGCGTCGTGCATTCCGGCGCCGGCCCGCCGCTGTGCGCGCGCGCCCACGGCGCACAGCCCCAGCGCCCGTACCTTCCCGGCCGCCACCAGCTCGGCCATCGCGCCCCAGGTCTCCTCTATGGGCACCTCCGGATCGGCCCGGTGCAGCTGGTAGAGATCGATCACATCGGTCTGCAGCCGCCGCAGCGAGGCGTCGCACGCCCGCTTCACATATCCCGGCCGCCCATTGGCCACGATGTGCTGCTCACCGACCAGCAGCCCGCACTTGGTGGACACGAAGGCGTCGGCCCGCCGCTCCTTGAGCACCCGCCCCACCAGCAGCTCATTGGTGAAGGGCCCGTACATGTCGGCGGTGTCCAGCAGGCTCGCGCCCGAGTCGAGCGCGGCGTGCACGGCGCGTACCGAGCTCTCGCCACTGCGCTGCGAAGCGGTGTACGCCCAGCTCATGGGCATGCATCCGAGGCCGATCGCGCCCACCTCGAGCGCCGCCGCTCCGATTGTCCTGCGCTCCACCTGGCCTGACCCTCCCGTTCCCTCGCACCAAACTAACCTCTGCCGAACGCCAGTGATCGCTTAGCCTCCAGGTATGAGCGCATGTGACCTGGTGTGGCTGCCCATACCGCCCGACGAGATCGACGGTCTTCCCGGCAGCCTCGACTACGCCCACTGGGACGGCGGCCCCGACTTCCCCACCGACCCGGCCCGCTGCACCTTCTACTGCGTCCCGTACATGAAGAGCGTGGAGGTGTGCGTCCGGCCGCTGCCCGCCATGGCCAATCTGCGCGTGGTACAGACACTCACCGCCGGGATAGACCACATCAAGCCGGCGATGGCCGACCTCAGGCCCGGCGTGCGGCTGTGCAACGCGCGCGGGGTGCACGACGCGAGCACCGCCGAGCTGGCCCTGACCCTCATCCTGGCCTCGCTGCGCGGCATCCCGGACTTCGTCCGCGGCCAGGACGCCGAGGAGTGGCGCTCAGGCTTCCGTCCGGCGCTCGCCGACAAGTCCGTCCTGATCGTCGGGTACGGGGCCATCGGCAGCGCGGTCGAGGACCGGCTTGTGCCATTTGAGTGCGAGCGGGTGGCGCGCGTGGCGCGCTCCCCGCGCACGACCGAGCGCGGTCCGGTGCATCCGATCGACCAATTGCCCCGACTGCTTCCGGAAGCGGATGTGGTGGTGCTCGTCACCCCGCTCACCGAGGCCACCCGCGGGCTGGCCGGGGCTGATTTCCTCGCGAGCATGAAGGACGGGGCCCTGCTGGTGAACGTCGCGCGCGGCCCCGTGGTGGACACCGATGCGCTGCTCGCCGAGGTGGAGAGGGGCCGGCTGCGCGCGGCGCTGGACGTGACCGAGCCGGAACCACTGCCCGCCGGGCATCCGCTGTGGCACGCTCCAGGGGTGCTCATCACCCCGCATGTGGGCGGCCCCTCGTCGGCCTTCCTGCCGCGCGCCAAGCGGCTGTTGCGCGACCAGCTGACCCGTTTCGCGAACGGCGAGTCGCTGCGACATCTCGTCGCGACGACGGGGTAGACATGCCTCTGGCAGCACATACAGGCACCGAATGACTCCACTCCGTATATACAACACCGTAGTCGGTTACGGACCGTAGATGGCCTATGTCCCTGAGTGACCAGTCTGGTGTATCGTCCCGAGCGGGGGCTGCGCCACTGACCTGACGGCGTCAGCGATGGACCGGAACTCGAGGGGGGCGACGGGCGATGTATGGCCGATGGACCAACGACCCGACGCAGCGCAGGCGTCGACCGCGACATTTCCGCGCTGCCGCGCGGCTCTCGAACTCGATGAGGCCCTCGGGGATACGGCACCCGTGGCCGAAGCGGTCCTCCGCGCACAGGACGGACGTCCAGTGAGCGCCACCGGGGCGGTGCTCGCCCGGCCGTCGGTGTCCGGCGGCGGAGCGGGGCTGCTGCCGCAAGTGGTCCTCGCGCTGGCCTGTGGCGGCTATGCGGCGGGCGCGGTCCTCGGCTGGGGCTCGTCCGAACTGGCCGTGTTCATGGGTGACTTCGGTCTGAGCGCCGCGGCCCTCGCCGCCGCCGCGTCCTGTCTGTGGCACGGCCGCCGGCACGCGGGGCGGATGCGCCCGGCCTGGCTGCTGTTCGCGGCCTCCTCCGCCATGGCGGCGCTGGGGAACGGCGTGTGGGGCTGGTACGAGGTGGTGCTCGGCACTGCCGTTCCGTCCCCCTCGCCCGCCGACTTCTGCTTCCTGCTCTTCGCCCCGCCCGCCATCGTCGGCATGCTGGTGCTCGCCAAGCGCCCGACGACCCGGGCGCGCTGGATCTGTCTGGGGCTGGACGCCTGGCTGATCGCCGGCTCGCTGGTGACCCTGTCGTGGAGTCTCGCGCTCGCGCACACCGGCCAGTTCGGCGGCGACGGCGAGTCCGTGGCCCGCAGGGCCTTCTCGCTCGCCTATCCGCTGCTGGACATCGTGCTGGTCAGCATGGTGATCGTGCTGCACTTCCGGCGCTCGTCGGCCAACCGCTCCGCGATCAACACGGCGATCGGCGCCTTCGCGCTGACCGTGCTGTGCGACGCGCTGTTCACCTCGCCGATGCTGCGTGAGCACTACCGCTCGGGGCAGATCCTGGACGCCGGGTGGTTTGCCGGTTCGATGCTGCTGGCGTACGCCCCGTGGGTGGCCCGGCGCGAGGCCGCCGAGACCCCGCCGCCGGTGCGCCGTTCCACCCAGCCGAGCCGCCCCATCGCGGGGTCGCTCGCCGCGCTCGCGCCGTATCTCGCCGCCGCCGTCTGCACGCTGGGGATCCTGTTCAATGTCATGGACGGCCGGCCGATCGACGGCGTGGTGCTCTTCACCGCCTGCGCGGTCGTGCTCGCCCTCGTCGTCCGCCAGGCCATCATGCTGATGGACAACATCGCGCTCACCCAGAAGCTGGCGGAGAAGGAGAACCACTTCCGCTCCCTGGTGCAGAGCTCCAGCGATGTGATCATGATCGCCGCGCCCACCGGGATCCTGCGGTATGTCAGCCCGGCCGCCTCCGGCGTCTACGGCCGTGACGCGGACGAGCTGGAAGGCTCCGAGCTGGCCTCCCTGATCCACCCCGAGGACCTGGGGCCGGTCGTCCACGAGGTCCGCCGGTTCCTGGCGGCCTCGCCCGGGGAGGAGCCCACCACGCGCATCGAGTGCCGGTTCCGCTCCGGCTCCGGCGACTGGCTCAACGTGGAGTCGACGATCAACCGCCACCACGGCGGGCTGATCTTCAACAGCCGCGATGTCACCGAGCGGGTCCGGCTTCAGGCCCAGCTCCAGCACAACGCCGAGCACGACCCGCTCACCGACCTGCCCAACCGGGCCCTGTTCACCAAGCGGGTGCGGCACGCGGTCGGCGGCCGGCGCCGTACCGACATGGGCACCGCCGTGCTCTTCATCGACCTCGACGGTTTCAAGGCCGTCAATGACACGGTCGGCCACCACGCGGGCGACGAGCTGCTGGTGCAGGCCGCCCGCCGGCTCCAGGAGTCCGTGCGGTCCGGATCCGGCGACTGCGCGGCCCGGCTCGGGGGCGATGAGTTCGCCGCCCTGATCGTCGGCGACGGCGACGGGGACTTGGGCGCCCGGGAGTGCCGCATCATGGAGATCGCCGACCGGCTGCGGGTCAGGCTCTCCCAGCCCTACCGGGTCGAGGGCGGCACCGAGGTGCGGGTGGCCGCCAGCATCGGCGTCGCCTTCGCCGAGCCCGGCGTCAGCCCCGGCACCCTGATGCGCAACGCGGATCTGGCGATGTACCGCGCCAAGGCCGCGGGCAAGAACCGGGTCGAGCTCTACGCCCCGCAGATGCAGGCGGAGGTGGCCCGTCGCGCCGAGGTCGCGACGAGGCTGCGCGCCGCCCTGCACGACGGTGAGTTCGTGCTGCTGCACCAGCCCGTCGTGGAGCTTGCCAGCGGCCGTATTACGACGGTCGCGGCGCAGGCCCGCTGGCGCTCGGCCCAGGGCATCCTGTTCACCCCCGCCGAGTTCCTCCGGGTCGCCGACAACGGCCGTGGCGGCGGCGAGGATTCGGCCCGCACCACCGAGCTGGCGCGCTGGATGCTGGAGGCGGCCGTCGAACAGGCCGCCCAGCGCCGCCGGGACGGGCTCCCCGTGCCCGTATGCGTACGGCTGCCCGCCAGCCGTCTGGTGGACAAGTTCATGCCGCCCAAGGCGGTCGAGACCCTGCTCGCCCGGCACGGGCTGCCGTCCGGCGCGCTGATCCTGGAGCTGACCGACAGTGACCCACGGGTGCCGCTCGACGAGCTGGAGCACCGGCTCGGCGCGCTGCGCCGGCTGGGGGTGCGGATCGCCCTCGACGGCTTCGGCAGCGGCTATGCCGCGATCAGGTCGCTGCGCAGGCTTCCCATCGATGTGCTGAAGCTGGACCCCGGTCTGGTCGAGGGGGTCGTCGAGTCGTCCCGGCTCCACAAGATCACCGCCGGGCTGCTGCGGATCGCGGGCGATCTCGGTATGCAGTCCATCGCGGAGGGGGTCGACCTCCCCGAGCAGATCGTCACCCTGCGCGGTATGGGATGCACCCATGCCCAGGGGACGGCCTTCAGCGGGCCGCTGGACGAGCACCGGTTGCGCCGGGCCCTGGCCCGCGGCGGTTATCCGGTGCCGCGCTCGGACGCACCGGTGCTCGTCGGGGGTGCGCTCCCGGCCCGCCACGGCGGGCACGGCGGGCACGGAGGCACCCATGGACCGCGCCGTACGGAGCCGCACACCCATCCCCCAACCCGTTCAAATACTGAGACGCCCGTCCCACCCACTTGACACCCGATATGCGCCGGGGGGAGGGTCTGTGTCATGCGCACCCGAATTCTCGTACTTGGACAGCGCGTCGGCTGAGCAGGTGCTCCATGAAGCCCTGCGGACCCTCACCGGCGCGCTCCCCTCGCTTGCCTTACGGCACGAGGGGTTTTTTGTTGCACTGACGCCTTGTGCACCGCCCTCCCTCCCGCACCGAACCTCATCTTCGAGAAGAGAATGCCGATGACCGAGCAGGCCACCGGGGCCCACCATCCCCAGCCTCGGCCCCGTAACGGCGGACCGCAGTCCGCCCCCGTCGAGCACGTCACGGGCGCGCAGTCCCTCATCCGCTCGCTCGAGGAGGTCGGCGCCGACACCGTGTTCGGCATTCCCGGCGGCGCGATCCTCCCCGCGTACGACCCGATGATGGACTCCTCGAAGGTCCGGCATGTGCTCGTCCGCCATGAGCAGGGCGCGGGCCACGCCGCCACCGGTTACGCACAGGCCACGGGCAAGGTCGGGGTCTGCATGGCGACCTCGGGTCCGGGCGCCACCAACCTGGTCACCCCGATCGCCGACGCCCATATGGACTCGGTCCCGATCGTCGCGATCACCGGCCAGGTGGCCTCCAAGGCGATCGGCACGGACGCCTTCCAGGAGGCGGACATCTGCGGCATCACCATGCCGATCACCAAGCACAACTTCCTGGTCACCAAGGCCGAGGACATCCCCCGGACGATCGCCGAGGCGTTCCACATCGCCTCCACCGGCCGCCCCGGCCCGGTCCTGGTCGACATCGCCAAGGACGCTCTGCAGGCCAAGACCACCTTCTCCTGGCCGCCGCAGACCGATCTCCCCGGCTACCGCCCGGTCACCAAGCCGCACGCCAAGCAGATCCGTGAGGCCGCCCGGCTGATCACCCAGGCCAAGCGCCCCATGCTGTACGTGGGCGGCGGCGTCCTCAAGGCGCAGGCCACCGCCGAGCTGAAGGTCCTGGCCGAGCTGACCGGGGCGCCGGTCACCACCACCCTGATGGGGCTCGGCGCGTTCCCGGACAGCCACCACCTCCACCTCGGGATGCCCGGCATGCACGGCACCGTCGCCGCCGTCACCGGTCTGCAGAAGGCCGACCTGATCATCGCGCTCGGCGCACGCTTCGACGACCGTGTCACCGGCAAGCTGGACTCCTTCGCTCCGCACGCCAAGATCGTGCACGCTGACATCGACCCGGCCGAGATCGGCAAGAACCGCGCGGCCGACGTGCCGATCGTCGGTGACGCCCGCGAGGTCATCGCCGACCTGGTCGTCGCGATCCAGGCCGAGCACGAGGCGGGCCGCGCCGGCGACTACACCCGCTGGTGGGAGGACCTGAACCGGTGGCGCGAGACCTACCCGCTCGGCTACGACCAGCCTGAGGACGGCAGCCTCGCCCCGCAGCAGGTCATCCAGCGGATCGGGCAGCTGGCCCCGGAGGACACGATTTTCGCCGCGGGCGTCGGCCAGCACCAGATGTGGGCGGCCCACTTCATCGAGTACGAGAAGCCCGCGACGTGGCTGAACTCGGGCGGCGCCGGCACCATGGGCTACGCCGTTCCGGCGGCCATGGGCGCCAAGGCCGGTGCGGCCGGCCGGACGGTCTGGGCGATCGACGGCGACGGCTGCTTCCAGATGACCAATCAGGAGCTGGTCACCTGCGCGCTGAACAACATCCCGATCAAGGTCGCGATCATCAACAACGGCGCGCTGGGCATGGTCCGCCAGTGGCAGACCCTCTTCTACAACCAGCGCTACTCCAACACCGTGCTGCACTCGGGCCCCGATGCGGACGGGACCCAGCAGAGCGCGGGCACCCGTGTCCCCGACTTCGTGAAGCTCTCGGAGGCCATGGGCTGCGTGGGGCTGCGCTGCGAGGACCCGGCCGACCTCGACGCGATCATCGAGAAGGCCAACTCGATCAACGACCGGCCGGTGGTCGTGGACTTCATCGTCCATGAGGACGCCATGGTCTGGCCGATGGTCGCGGCCGGCACCTCCAACGACGAGATCCTGGCGGCGCGCGACACCCGCCCGGACTTCGGCGACAGCGAAGACGACTGAGGCCAGGACCGAGAGAGAAGAGAGATCGAGCCCATGTCCAAGCACACGCTCTCCGTCCTGGTGGAGAACACCCCCGGCATCCTCGCCCGGATCGCCGCCCTGTTCTCCCGCCGCGGCTTCAACATCGACTCGCTCGCCGTGGGCGTCACCGAGCACCCGGACATCTCCCGGATCACTATCGTGGTCAATGTCGAGGAGCTGCCGCTGGAGCAGGTGACCAAGCAGCTCAACAAGCTCGTCAACGTCCTGAAGATCGTCGAGCTGGAGGACGGCGCGGCGATCCAGCGTGAGCTCGTCCTGGTGAAGGTCCGCGCCGACAACGAGACCCGCTCCCAGGTCGTCGAGATCGTCCAGCTGTTCCGCGCCAAGACCGTGGACGTCTCCCCGGAGGCCGTGACCATCGAGGCCACCGGCGGCAGCGACAAGCTCGAAGCCATGCTCAAGATGCTGGAACCGTATGGCATCAAGGAGCTCGTGCAGTCCGGCACCATCGCCATAGGGCGCGGTGCCCGTTCCATCACGGACCGGAGCCTGCGCGCACTCGACCGGTCCGCCTGACCAGCGGGGGCGCCGGACACGCGCCGGACCGCATGGCGAGACCCCGAACCCTTCCCCCGCCCGCCCGTCATACGGTGGGACGCACAACCCACACGCTAGGAGAAACCCGAAGTGGCCGAGCTGTTCTACGACGACGACGCCGACCTGTCCATCATCCAGGGCCGTAAGGTCGCAATCCTCGGCTACGGCAGCCAGGGCCACGCCCATGCGCTGTCGCTGCGCGACTCGGGCGTCGACGTCCGGGTCGGTCTGCACGAGGGCTCGAAGTCCAAGGCCAAGGCCGAGGAGCAGGGCCTGCGCGTGGTCACCCCGGCCGAGGCGGCCGCCGAGGCCGACGTGGTCATGATCCTGGTCCCGGACCCGATCCAGGCCAAGGTCTACGAGGAGTCCGTGAAGGACAACCTGAAGGACGGCGACGCGCTGTTCTTCGGCCACGGCCTCAACATCCGCTTCGACTTCATCAAGCCCCCGGCCAATGTGGACGTCTGCATGGTCGCCCCCAAGGGCCCGGGCCACCTGGTCCGCCGCCAGTACGAGGAGGGCCGTGGCGTGCCGTGCATCGCGGCCGTCGAGCAGGACGCCACCGGCAACGCCTTCGCGCTGGCCCTGTCGTACGCCAAGGGCATCGGCGGCACCCGGGCCGGCGTCATCAAGACCACCTTCACCGAGGAGACCGAGACCGACCTCTTCGGTGAGCAGGCGGTCCTGTGCGGCGGCACCGCGGCGCTGGTCAAGGCCGGGTTCGAGACCCTGGTCGAGGCGGGCTACCAGCCGGAGATCGCGTACTTCGAGTGCCTCCACGAGCTGAAGCTGATCGTGGACCTGATGTACGAGGGCGGCCTGGAGAAGATGCGCTGGTCGATCTCCGAGACCGCCGAGTGGGGCGACTACGTCTCCGGTCCGCGGATCATCAACGACTCCACCAAGGCCGAGATGAAGAAGATCCTCGGCGAGATCCAGGACGGCACCTTCGCCAGGAACTGGATGGCGGAGTACAACGCCGGTCTGCCGAAGTACAACGAGCTGAAGAAGGCGGACGAGAACCACCTGCTGGAGACCACCGGCAAGGAGCTGCGCAAGCTCATGAGCTGGGTCGACGACGAGGCGTAAGAGCCTGGTGGCACGGGCGGCCGTGCCCCGGGTGTGGCGGGGGTCCCCGAAACCCCCGCCACACCCGGTTCGCGGTGTCCACCGTGTCACACCACGTGCGGGTGATCCTGCCGCATTGGCGCAATACGCTCGCCCGACCGCCACTACACTCATTTGCAACAAGCGCGTCAGGCTCACAGCGTCGTGCGTCTTCAACGCGGCTGACCCCTTCACCGCCAGCGGCCGTCGGGACGGCCGTCCGCTGAGGACTAGTGAGGACTGAAGACCACGTGAGCACTGCTTCCACCGGTAAACCCGTCGTACTCATCGCCGAAGAGCTGTCGCCGGCCACCGTCGACGCCCTGGGCCCGGACTTCGAGATCCGGAGCTGCAACGGCGCGGACCGGGCCGAGCTGCTGCCCGCCCTCGCCGATGTGGACGCCATCCTCGTCCGCAGCGCGACCAAGGTCGACGCCGAGGCCATCGCCGCGGCGAAGAAGCTGAAGGTGGTCGCTCGCGCGGGCGTCGGCCTGGACAACGTGGACGTCTCCGCCGCCACCAAGGCGGGCGTCATGGTCGTCAACGCGCCGACGTCCAACATCGTCACCGCCGCCGAGCTCGCCTGCGGTCTGCTGGTGGCCACGGCCCGCAACATCCCGCAGGCCAACGCCGCGCTGAAGAACGGCGAGTGGAAGCGCAGCAAGTACACCGGCGTGGAGCTCAGCGAGAAGACCCTCGGCGTCGTCGGCCTCGGCCGCATCGGTGTCCTGGTGGCCCAGCGCATGTCCGCGTTCGGGATGAAGGTCGTCGCGTACGACCCCTATGTGCAGCCCGCGCGCGCCGCGCAGATGGGCGTCAAGCTGCTCTCGCTGGACGAGCTGCTCGAGGTCTCGGACTTCATCACGGTCCACCTCCCCAAGACCCCCGAGACGGTCGGCCTGATCGGCGACGAGGCGCTGCGCAAGGTCAAGCCGGAGGTCCGGATCGTCAACGCGGCCCGTGGCGGGATCGTGGACGAGCAGGCGCTGGCCGCCGCCCTCAAGGAGGGCCGGATCGCCGCCGCCGGTCTGGACGTCTTCTCCAAGGAGCCGTGCACCGACTCCCCGCTGTTCGAGTTCGACAATGTCGTCGTCACCCCGCACCTGGGCGCCTCCACCGGTGAGGCCCAGGAGAAGGCGGGCATCGCGGTCGCCCGCTCGGTGCGGCTGGCCCTGGCCGGCGAGCTGGTGCCGGACGCGGTGAATGTGCAGGGCGGTGTCATCGCCGAGGACGTACGGCCCGGGCTGCCGCTGGCCGAGCGGCTCGGCCGGATCTTCACCGCGCTCGCGGGCGAGGTGGCGGTCCGGCTCGACGTCGAGGTGTACGGCGAGATCACCCAGCACGATGTCAAGGTGCTGGAGCTCTCGGCGCTCAAGGGCGTCTTCGAGGACGTCGTCGCCGAGACCGTGTCGTATGTGAACGCTCCGCTGTTCGCCCAGGAGCGCGGTGTCGAGGTGCGGCTGACCACCAGCTCGGAGTCCTCGGAGCACCGCAATGTGGTGACGGTGCGCGGCACCCTGGCCGACGGCGAAGAGGTCTCGATCTCCGGCACCCTGGCCGGTCCCAAGCACCTTCAGAAGATCGTCGCGGTGGGCGAGTACGACGTCGATCTGGCGCTCGCCGACCACATGGCCTTCTTCCGCTACACCGACCGCCCGGGCGTGGTCGGCACGCTCGGCCGGATCCTGGGCGAGGCGGGCATCAACATCGCGGGCATGCAGGTCTCGCGTGCGGCGGCGGGCGGCGCGGCCCTGGTCGCGCTGACCGTGGACGACACGATTCCGCAGCCTGTGCTCACCGAGATCGCCGAGGAGATCGGCGCCACCTCGGCCCGGTCGGTCAACCTGGTCTGACCCGGCCGTCCTACGGCCCCACTGGGCCCGGCCTCCGCTGAGAGCGGAGGCCGGGCCCATGTTCTTTGGTACGGCTTCTTTTGTACCGCGAACGGTTTTTCATCGCGGGGCGGGGTTCCCTGCTCGCTTCCGCGACGTCAGGCGCCGGACACCGTCATCGGCGCCATGTCGCCACGGTCCGGCGAGGTACCGCCGTCCGGCGGGGGCGCCGCCTCGTCCTCGGGGGTGGCGACCGGTACCCGGCGCAGCGTCACGGCCGCCAGGACCGCCGCCGCCACCAGGACCGCCGCCCCGGCCAGGGACGCGAGCTGCATGCCGTTGGTGAACGCCTCGCGGGCCGTGCCGAGCACCTGCTCTCCGGTCCGTCCCTTCAGCTGCCCGGCCACCGCGATGGCGGTGCCCAGCGTCTCGCGCACCGCGTCGAGTGCGTCGACGGGCAGCCCGGCGGGCACCGCGTCCTTGACGTCGCCGCGGTAGACGGCGGTGCCGACGCTGCCGAGCACCGCCATGCCCATCGCCCCGCCGAACTCCTGGCCGGTCTCCAGCAGGGCGGCGGCCGAGCCCGCCCGCTCGGTCGGGACGGTGCCGATCGCCATGTCGGTGACCAGCGCGATCACCATGACGATGCCGCTGGCGAGGACGGCGGCGCCGATCAGGACGGTCCACAGCGAGTCCGTACCGGCCAGTGCCAGCACCCCGTAGCCGATGGCGCCGATCAGAAAGCCGGTGCTGATGACATAGGCGCGGTTCGCGCCGCGCTGGACGACCGCGCTCGCGATCGGTGCGGCGAAGCCGACGCATACGGACGGGAGCAGGCTCCACAGCGCGGCCTCCAGCGGGCCCTTGCCGAGCACCGACTGCAGATACTGGGTGGTGAAGTAGGCCGAGCCCATCATGGCGAAGCCGGCCAGGGAGTTGATGGCGATCGACGGGCCGAAGCCGCGGTTGCGGAACAGCTCGGGACCGATCATCGCATCGCGCCGGGTGAGCTGGCGGCGTACGAAGGCGGCGCCGATGACGAGACCGGCCGCGATGGACAGGGCCGGCGGGGCGCTGAAGGCGTTGTCGGCCGCCATCTTCTTCAGCCCGTAGATCACCGGGAGTACGGCGCCCATCGACAGCGGGACGCTGAGCAGATCGAAGCCACCGGGCTGGGGGTCCTTGAACTCCGGCACCAGGATCGGCACCAGCGCCAGCAGCAGCACCATCGCCGGGACGTTGACCAGGAAGACCGAGCCCCACCAGAAGTGATTCAGCATCACTCCGCTCATCACCGAGCCGAGCGCGACGCCGCCCGCCATGGCCGACGACCAGATCGCGATCGCCTGACCGCGCTGCTTCTCGTCGCGGAACATGTTGCGGATCAGCGCCATCGTCGACGGCATCAGGGTGGCGCCGCCGACCCCGAGCACCGCCCGCGCGGCGATGAGCATCTCGGCGCTCTGTGCGTACGCCGCCGCGACCGAGGCGGTGCCGAAGGCCACGGCCCCGAACATCAGCAGCTTCCGGCGCCCGAACCGGTCGCCGAGCGACCCCATCGTGATGAGCAGCCCGGCGAGGGCGAAGGCGTAGATGTCGAAGATCCACAGCTGCTGGGTGGAGGTGGGGTGCAACTCCCGGCTGATGGCCGGCACCGCGAAGTACAGCACCGACACGTCCATGGAGACCAGGAGGAGCGGAAGCATCAGGACCGCGAACGCGGTCCATTCCTTGCGTCCGGCGCGAGTGCCGGGGGGAGTCGAAGTCATGCCGGTGAATATACGAGCGTCTTAAACGCTTGTCTAGTACGAGCGTATAAGACAGTGGTCTAGGACGGTCGTATGGGCTCGGGATAGGCTGGGGCCATGGGACATCGAGAGGATCTGCTGGCCGGTGCCAAGCGCTGCCTGCTGGACAAGGGCTGGTCCCGCACGACCGCGCGGGACATCGTGGCGGCCTCGGGCGCCAACCTGGCGTCCATCGGCTACCACTACGGGTCCAAGGACGCCCTCATGAGGGAAGCGCTCTTCTCCGCCATGGGCGACTGGGCGGATGACGTCCAGCGATCCCTCGAGGAAGACGCCGCGGCAGACGGCGCCGACCCCGACACCGGCCTGCAGCAGCGCTTCGAGACCGGCTGGACCCGGGTGCTGGAGCTCTTCGGCAAGCATCAGGCCGTCTGGCGGGCCCAGTTGGAGGCCATCCTGCAGGTCCAGAGCGACCCCGAGCTGCGCGCGGCCTTCGGCCGGGCCCAGCCGGAGGGGCGCCAGGGGCTGGTGGGGCTCCTCCACGGCATCGACGAACGCGACGTCGACGAGGAGACCTCCCGGATCATGGGCTCGTTCTATATGACGCTGGTGAGCGGAATGGTCGTCCAGATGGCCATCGACCCGGATCTCACGCCCAGCGCGCAGGACCTCATGGAAGCGATGCGCCGGATCATGGGGGGCGGTCTTCCGGCCCCCTCCGACTCCGCTTGACCTTGACCATTGGTCAGGCCCCAGCGTCCGGTGTCACCGGGCGCGGTGCCCGGCACGGAGGAAGGGGGGAGCCCGTGGCCCCGAGCCTGCTGAGCATCGGCGCGTTCTCGCGCCGGACGCGGCTGTCGCCCAAGGCGCTCCGGCTCTACGACCGGCTGGGCCTGCTGGCCCCCGACCGCGTCGAGGAGACCACCGGCTACCGCTGGTACCGCGTCGACCAGGTCGAGCGGGCGCGTCTGGTGGCGCTGTTGCGGAGGCTGGACATGCCGCTCGCGCGGATCGGCCGGGTGCTGGAGCTCTCCGGAGAGCAGGCGGCGCGGGAGGTGGCGGCCTACTGGGCCGCCGTCGAGGAACGCACCGCCCAGCAGCGCGCCCTCGCGGCGCACCTCCGTGACCGACTGTCAGGCAGGAGACCCGACATGTACGACGTCACCATCCGCGAGGTCGGCGAGCAGACCTTCCTCACCGAGCGCAGGCATCTTCTCGTGGCCGATCTCCCCGCGTGGATCGGCGCCACCCTCGGCCGGCTGGAGGCGGCCGCCCGCGAGTGCGGTGGCATCGCCGGCTCGCCGATCGTCCGCTACTACGCCGAGGTGAGCGACGAGAGCGACGGCCCGGCCGAGGCCTGCGTCCCAGTGGCCGACCCCGCCGCGGCCGAGCGCTACGCGGCCGCCCACCGCACCGTCGCCGTCAGCCATGAGCCCGCTCACCGGGAGGCCCGCACTCGTCTCGCCAAGGCGCAGGTCGCCCATCCGCAGATCGACTCCGCCTACGACGCGGTCGAGCGCTGGACCGCCGATAAGGGCCTGACCGTCACCGGCCCCTGCCGCGAGGTCTACTTCGCCGACTGGGAGGCGGCCGGCCCCGAGGACGAGGTGTGCGACGTGGCGTTCCCGGTGGAGTGACTCAGGGCGCGGCCCGTCCACCGACGGGCCCCCACCCGGCGTGACGACGGCGCGGGGCGCGTGCTGGACCGTGTCGGAAACCTGGCAGCCGAGCCGGGCCGCGAGGCAGCGCGTCGCAGGCCGGCTCGGTGTCACCGGGGCGGGGACGGCCTATGGCGGCCCGAGCCGGGCGGCCTACGGCGGGCCGAGGCGGGCGGCCTTGAGGGCCATGTGGAGGAGGAGGCGGTCCTCGCCCGCGTCCAGGTCGAGGCCGGTCAGCTGCTTGACCCGGGAGAGGCGGTAGTAGAGCGTCTGCCGGTGGATGCCGAGCCGCTCGGCGGTGCGGCTTGCCTGGCCCGCGCAGTCGAGGAAGGTTTCGGCGGTGCGGGCGAGTTCGGCGTGCGAGCGCTCCAGCAGGGGGCGTACGGCCGCGTCGGGCTCGGCCCAGGGCAGGCTGGCCAGCAGCCGGTACGGGCCGATGGCCGACCACTGAGCGACCGGCCCGAGCCGTGCGTCCGCCCGCGCGGCCCGCGCCGCGGCCAGGGCCTCGCGCCAGGTGGCGGGCAGATCGTCCAGCCCGCGCCGGGGCCCGCTGACCCCGGCGGCCGTCCGGGGCCCTCGGCCCTTGGGCGTGGCCGTGGCGCGGGGGGAGCGCAGCAGCTGTTCGGCCGTCACCCGGGCCGGGTCCAGGGCGGTGGCCGCGCGCAGCCGGATCAGGGCGGCGAGCCCCGCCTCCGCCGCCCCGTCGTCGGGGAGCACGCAGGCGGCCGCGATGCCCGGCAGATGGGGGAGCCCGGGGTGGTCGGCGTCTTCGCCCGTCCCCGGGGTCCAGGGCACGACCGCCACCAGCGCCAGCGGCCCGTCGGCCGCCCCGCGCAGCGCGGCGCGCAGCCCGGCGCGGGCTGCGTCCCGGCCGGCCGGCGATCCGGTGAGGGCGTCGTGCAGCAGCTCGCCGAGCTCCTCGCCGGCCCGCGCCTCGGCCGCCAGCAGGGCGCCGATGCGTGTCGCGGTCTCCATGGCCCGGGCCAGCCGCGGATCCGGTGCGGCGGTGGGACCGCCGAGCTCCAGATCGGAGAGGTGGCCGTCGTCCAGGAGCCAGACATAGCCGTGCACCACCCCGCGGTGGCGCACCGGCAGGCAGATACGGCCCATGAAGACCCCGGCCGCCGGGTCGGGCGGGATGCGCAGCGGGGCCTGTGCCCGTGCGATCCCGAACGCCTCGAACCAGGCCCGGACCGCCGCGGTCGAGCGGCGCTGGAGGATGGAGCGGGTACGGACGGGGTCCAGCGCCGGCTCCTCGGCGTCGTCGCTGTCGTGGGCGCCGAAGGCGATCAGGGCGAAGTCGCGGTTCTCCAGGGTCGCGGGCGCGCCGAGCGCCGCCGTGATCTCGTCCACGAGCTGCTGGTAGTCGTCTCGCACCGGGCTCTCGCCTCCTTCCCGATCCGGTCTTCAGCCTCTCATACAGATGTCTGAGATCCCGGACACCGATGCGTGACAGCTGTCGATGGCCGGGGTTCCGAGAGATCCTTAGATTTCACGGTGAGTTGAGGTTGCCGTTCGTCGGCCGTCATCGTGGAGGTGTTCCCGTGCTGGGACCCGTGCTGCTCGCCGCATCCCGCAGTGCCGCCATCCGCCGTCTCGTCTCCGCCGCGCCGGTCACCCGCCAGATGGTGGACCGGTTCGTCGCGGGGGAGCGGCTGGCCGATTCGCTGGCGGCGGTGCGCTCGCTGACGGGCCGCGGCCTTGAGGTCACCCTGGACCATCTGGGTGAGGATGTCACCGACCGGGCCGAGGCGCTGCGCAGCCGTGACGCCTATCTCGCGCTGACCGAGGCGCTGGCCGCCGAGGGGCTCGGCGGGCGGGCGGAGATGTCGGTGAAACTGTCCGCCTTCGGGCAGGCGCTGCCCGGCGGCCATGACATCGCGCTGGCCAACGTCACCCCGGTGGTGGAGGCGGCGGCCGAGGCGGGCACGACGGTCACCCTCGACATGGAGGACCACACCACCGTGGGCTCCACCCTCGCGATCCTGGGCGAGCTGCGCTCCCGGTTCCCGCAGACCGGTGCGGTCGTCCAGTCGTATCTCTTCCGGACCGAGGACGACTGCCGCGCGCTCGCTGGGGAAGGCTCGCGGGTGCGACTGGTCAAGGGCGCCTACAAGGAGCCCGCGAGCGTCGCCTACCAGGGCAAGCGCGAGGTGGACCGGGCGTATGTGCGCTGTCTGAGAATCCTGATGGCAGGCAAGGGCTATCCCATGATCGGCTCGCACGATCCGCGGATGGTCGCCATCGCGCAGGACCTGGCGCACCGCCTCGGGCGCAAGCTCGACGAGTACGAATTCCAGATGCTGTACGGGATCCGCGAGGCCGAGCAGGAGCGGCTGGTAGCGGAAGGTCACCGTATGCGGGTTTACGTCCCGTATGGAACAGACTGGTATGGGTACTTCATGCGCCGCCTCGCGGAGCGCCCCGCGAACCTCGCGTTCTTCCTGCGCTCGCTGGTCAGCCGCGGCTGACAGCGAGCCTCCCCCTCCGCCTGAGCGGATGCGGTGAAGTTCGTCGCTGATCCCTCGCGGTTCGGCCTGGCCGAGGCTTGGACGCCGAGAAGGATCAGCACTTGACTTCGCCGTAACCGCTTAGTGAACCCCCTCCGCCTAGTGGAACTCGTAACCCGACGATCGAAGGAGACAACGGCCACCATGGACGCTGTGACCCAGGTCCCCGTGCCGGTGAACGAGCCGGTGCACACCTACGCCCCCGGCACTCCGGAGCGCGCCCGCCTCGAGACCAAGCTCAAGGAGCTCACCGAGAACCCGATCGACCTGCCGATGACCATCGGCGGCGTGAAGCGGATGGGCGGCGGCGAGCGCTTCGACGTCGTACAGCCGCACAATCACTCGGCTCGCCTGGGCACCTATGCGAACGCCACTCAGGCGGACGCGCAGGACGCGATCGACGCGGCGCTCGCCGCCGCCCCGGCCTGGCGCGCGCTCAGCTTCGACGACCGTGCCGCGATCATCCTCAAGGCGGCCGATCTGCTCTCCGGCCCGTGGCGGGAGACTCTCGCCGCCTCCACCATGCTGGGCCAGTCCAAGACCGCGCAGCAGGCGGAGATCGACACGCCCTGTGAGCTGATCGACTTCTGGCGCTTCAACGTCCACTTCGCCCGCCAGATCCTGGCCGAACAGCCGGTGACCAACTCGCCCGGCGTCTGGAACCGCACCGACCACCGGCCGCTGGAGGGGTTCGTCTACGCGATCACGCCCTTCAACTTCACCGCCATCGCGGGCAACCTGCCCACCGCCCCCGCCCTGATGGGCAATGTGGTGGTCTGGAAGCCGTCCCCGACCCAGACGCACGCCGCCGTGCTGCTGATGGAGCTGCTGGAGGAGGCGGGGCTGCCCAAGGGCGTCATCAACCTGGTCACGGGTGACGGCAAGGACGTCTCCGAGGTGGCGCTGGCCCACCCCGACCTCGCGGGCATCCACTTCACCGGCTCGACCCGCACCTTCCAGTACCTGTGGAAGACGGTCGGCAACAACGTCGAGAACTACAAGACCTATCCGCGGCTGGTCGGCGAGACCGGCGGCAAGGACTTCATCGTCGCCCATCCCTCCGCCGACCCGGCGGTGCTGAAGACGGCGATGACCCGCGGCGCCTTCGAGTTCCAGGGCCAGAAGTGTTCGGCCGCCTCGCGTGCCTACGTGCCGCGCTCGCTGTGGGAGAACGGTCTCAAGGAGCAGTTCGCCACCGAAGTCAACGGCCTGACCATGGGTGATGTGACCGACCTCGAGAACTTCATGGGCGCGGTCATCGACGAGCGTGCCTTCGCCAAGAACAAGGCGGCGATCGACCGGGCGAAGTCCGACCCGACGATCGAGGTCCTCGCGGGCGGTACCTACGACGACAGCGAGGGCTGGTTCGTCCGCCCGACCGTGCTGGTCTCCACCGACGCCGACAACGAGATCTTCAAGGACGAGTACTTCGGCCCGATCCTGGGTGTGCTCGTCTACGAGGACGACGAGTACGACGTGATGCTCCAGCAGATGGAGTCGGCCTCCCCGTACGGGCTGACCGGCGCCGTCATCGCCCAGGACCGCGCCGCGGCCGCCGCCACCTGTGAGGCGCTGCGCTTCGCGGCCGGCAACTTCTACATCAACGACAAGCCGACCGGCGCCGTCGTCGGCCAGCAGCCCTTCGGTGGCGGCCGCGCCTCCGGCACCAACGACAAGGCGGGCGCCAAGCAGAACCTGATGCGCTGGACGTCCACCCGCTCCATCAAGGAGACCCTGGTCCCGCCGACGGACTACCGCTACCCGCACATGGGCTGATCCCCCCGGGGCGCGCCCGCGCCCTTGTTCCCCGCCCCCGAACCGCCTCCGCGCGGGTCGGGGGCGCTGTGGTGTGCGGGGCGCGAACGCCGCAAAGCTGTGGACGTTTCCGGCGTGGCGGTGCTAGCGTCTGGCAATCAAGTAGGCACTATTTACTGTGGTTAACGTGGGTTACCCAAGAGCGGATGTCGCCCACGCGCGGCCGGATTGATCAAGGCGGTCGAGGTCGGACGGGGGTCGGCCTCGGCCTGCGCGCGTCTCAGATAGTAGGACGTCCGACTAATTGTGCAGACACTGACGCTCCGCTGCCTTATTTTTGTGGGAGCCGAACGTCTCGCTCCATCCAGCGATGGCGGCTGCGGCCGGTGCATATGCGCAGGTGACCCCTGCCGCACTCAGGCCCCCGCCCCTTCCGGCAGCCACCTTCTCGGGGATTCCTCCCGGTCCATCGGGGTTCAGCAGAGGAGATGTGATCATGGCCGAGACGACTGTCCGCAGGACTCGCCGCAAGATCGACAACACCGACCGCAAGAAGGCGGCCGCCGCCCTCCAGCGCGCGCTCGACCGCCGCGACAACGGCGGCGCCACCGGCCACTGAGGGCGGCAGCGCCACCGGCCGGCCATCTCTGGGAGCGACGTCAGGAGCGGCGGGTGCGCGTGATCTCGAAGTGGTCCACGCGCTCGCCCGACTCCGCCAGCGTCGTGACCGTGAGCTTCGGCCGGGGGCCCGGCTCCACCTTCACCGCGATGAAGGAGAAGCCGGTGTAGCGGACCCGGGACCACTCCACGGTGTCCCGGTTCTTCTCCCCGTCCTTGGTCCAGTGGTAGGTCTTCACCTCTTCGAGATCCTTGACGTGCCCCTCATAGCTGTCGGGCACCGGGAACTCGTAGAGCTTCGCGCCCGCCCCGCCGGCCGTCACATAGACGGTCCCGTCGCGCACCGCGTCGGCGTTCCCGCCGATCGGGACCCGGCGGGCGACCTTGCCGCCCCGGATGGCGTCGGTCCGCTCGTAGACATGGTTGTGGCCGTTGATCACCAGATCCACCTGGTGCTTGTCGAACAGCGGCACCCATGCGTCGCGCACCCCGCCGTCGGAGGCGTGGGCGCTGGTCGTCGAGAAGGCGCAGTGGTGGAAGAAGACGACCAGGAAGTCGATGCCGGGCCGCTTGCGCAGCTGTTCCAGCCGCCGGTCCAGCCACCGGGTCTGCGCGCCGTGCGTATAGCCCTTGTTGGCGGGGATCTCGTACGAGACGTCATTGGCGTCGAGTGCGATCACGCCCACGTTCCCGTGGACGAACGAGTAGATGCCCGGTGCCTTCCGCGGATCCGGTCCGTTGCCGGGGAGCGACCAGCGGGCCAGTTGACCGCCGTAGCCGTCGGGGGAGTACCAGGCCTCCATGTCGTGGTTGCCGGTCGTCACCATCCACGGCACGCTCGACGCCACCGAGTCGGTCTGGGCGAGGAAGTTGTCCCACACGCGGGCGTCGTAGAGGTCCGACTTCTCGCCGTGGCCGGTGGTGTCCGCGTAGCACAGGTCCCCGGCGTGCAGATGGAACGAGGGGTTCTGGCCCAGGATCAACTGGTCGTTGGCGAGCGCGTCATAGCTGACGCCCTGGTCGCCGAAAGCGGTGAAGACGAACGTCCCGGGCTTGTCGGGCGCGGTGCGGAAGGTGCCGACGGAGGAGAAGCGGCGGGGGTCGGCCGGGTCGTAGCCCTGGTGGCCGACGCCGTAGTAATACGTGGTGCCGGGGCTCAGCCCGGCCACGTCGGCGTGCACGTAGTACTGGTCGACCGCCGGGAGCTTGTCGCCGAGCGACGGGGTGTGCAGATGGCGCACCTCGGCCTCGATCCCGCGGCTCAGATCCAGCGGCCCGGGGCCGATCCGCACATACGGCTTGCGCACGGCGAACGGCACCTGCCAGGAGATCCGCATCTGCGTCCTCGGGTCGGCACCGAAGGCGAGATGGCGGCCGAAGGGGGCGACGTGCGAGCCGTCGACGGTCACGACTCCCGGGCTGACGGCCGCCGCGCGGGACGGCTTGGGGTCGGCGGCGCACGCCGAGCCGCTCAGCAGTCCGGCGCTCGCGACCGCGCCCGCCGCCCCGCCGCCGCGCAGCACGCGGCGGCGGGAGAACCGGGCCCGCAGGTATTCATGCTGCTCGGCCATGGTCATGCGGCCGGCGAGCGGCTCCGGGATGCCGAACCGTGGTGTATCCATGGGACGCAATGTCCCCCCGGCGGGCAACCGCCTACCGTACGTGGGGTGAACGCAGGCTTTCGGGCCAGCGGTATGTCCGAATGGCGGACACCTTGTGTCAGCCAATGGGACGAGCGGTAAGG
Organism: Streptomyces sp. NPDC005266; assembly: GCF_040607655.1. Taxonomy (NCBI): domain Bacteria; kingdom Bacillati; phylum Actinomycetota; class Actinomycetes; order Kitasatosporales; family Streptomycetaceae; genus Streptomyces; species Streptomyces sp. NPDC005266. The sequence goes on along the minus strand of NZ_JBEXHC010000001.1, from coordinate 6,997 downwards.
TCCGGGTATGTCTCGCTCCCTTCGCCTCGCAGTGATCCCCGGTGACGGTATCGGCCAGGAGGTCGTCGCCCAGGGCCTGAAGGTCCTCTCCGCCGCCCTCCCTCAGGACGTGAAGCTGGAGACGCGGAATTATGACCTCGGCGCCCAGCGCTGGCACGCGACCGGCGAGACCCTGCCGGACTCCGATCTGGAGACGCTGAAGGACCACGACGCGATCCTGCTCGGCGCGATCGGCGACCCGTCGGTGCCCTCGGGCGTGCTGGAGCGCGGGCTGCTGCTCAAGCTGCGCTTCGCCTTCGACCACTACGTCAATCTGCGTCCCTCGAAGCTCTTCCCGAACACCGCGACCCCGCTGGCCGGCCGCCCCGACATCGACTTCGTGGTCGTGCGCGAGGGCACCGAGGGCCCGTACGTCGGCAATGGCGGCTCCCTGCGCACCGGAACCCCGGCCGAGGTCGCCACGGAGGTCAGCCTCAACACGGCCTACGGCGTCGAGCGGGTGGTCCGCGACGCGTACGCCCGTGCCGCCGCGCGCCCGCGCAAGAAGCTGACCCTGGTGCACAAGAACAACGTCCTGGTGCACGCCGGTCACCTGTGGAAGAACATCTTCGACAAGGTCGGCGCGGAGTACCCCGAGGTCACCACCGACTATCTGCATGTCGACGCCGCGACGATCTTCTTCGTCACCCAGCCCGAGCGGTTCGACGTCATCGTGACCGACAACCTCTTCGGCGACATCCTGACCGACCTCGCCGCCGCCGTCACCGGCGGCATCGGGCTCGCCGCGAGCGGCAACATCAACCCCTCCGGCGCCTTCCCGTCGATGTTCGAGCCGGTCCACGGCTCCGCGCCGGACATCGCGGGCACCGGCAAGGCCGACCCGACGGCGACCGTCCTCTCGGTGGCCCTGCTCCTCCAGCACCTCGGCTACGAGAGCGAGGCGGCCCGTATCGAGACGGCCGTCGCGGAGGACCTCGCGGAGCGGGACGCGGCCACGCCGCGCACCACCGACGAGATCGGCGACGCGCTCGCCGCCCGCGTATCGGGCTGACCCAGCCTGTGCCCGTGCGCGGCTGGGTGCGACCATCGACCTGGGCCGCGCACGCGCACGCGTCGTCCTTCACCCTCGGCCCCACGTAAACGATCAGAGATAATCGCTCGTGGGGCCGCTGTGGGAGGGGAAGCTCGGACGTCCTAGTACCCGATCGGGGCAGGATGGTGTGAGCGCGCGGTCCGCGACAACCGAAACGGTGAAGGACTACCACTCATGACGACGCCCACGATCGAGCTCAAGCCCTCTTCCCATCCGCTGTCCGACGCGGAGCGTGAGAAGATCCTGGCCAACCCCGGATTCGGCCGCCACTTCACCGACCACATGGTGACCATCAAGTGGACGGAGGGCCGCGGCTGGCACGAGGCCCAGCTCGTGCCGTACGCCCCGCTCTCGTTCGACCCGGCGAACATGACCCTGCACTACGCGCAGACCATCTTCGAGGGACTCAAGGCCTACCGGCAGCCCGACGGCACCGTGGCGAGCTTCCGCCCCGAGCAGAACGCCGAGCGCTTCCAGGCCTCGGCCCGCCGCATGGCCATGCCCGAGCTGCCCGTCGAGACCTTCATCGCGGCCTGTGACGCGCTGATCACTCAGGACAGGGCCTGGGTGCCGGGCAACGGGGAGCAGTCCCTCTACCTGCGGCCGTTCATGTTCGCCACCGAGGTCGGGCTCGGCGTCCGGCCCTCCAATGAGTATCTGTTCGTCGTCATCGCCTCCCCGGCCGGCGCGTACTTCTCCCGTGGGGTGCAGCCGGTCTCGGTGTGGCTGTCGGAGGAGTACGTCCGTGCCGCGCCCGGCGGCACCGGCGCCGCCAAGGCGGGCGGCAACTACGCCGCCTCGCTGGTGGCCCAGGCCCAGGCCGCCGAGCAGGGCTGCGACCAGGTGGTGTGGCTGGACGCCATCGAGCGCCGCTGGATCGAGGAAATGGGCGGGATGAACCTGTACTTCGTGTACGGGAACCGCATCGTGACCCCCGAGCTGTCCGGTTCGCTGCTGCCGGGCATCACCCGCGCTTCGCTGCTGCGGATCGCCGAGGACCTCGGCTACGAGGTCTCCGAGGGCCGGATCTCCGTCGAGGACTGGCGTGCGGCCACCGAGGACGGGAGCCTGACCGAGGTCTTCGCCTGCGGCACGGCGGCCGTGATCACCCCGGTCGGCTCGGTGAAGTCCGCCCGCGGGAACTGGACGGTGGCCGACGGGCAGCCCGGCGAGGTGACGATGAAGCTGCGCACGGCCCTGCTGGACATCCAGACCGGCGCCGCCCCGGATACCCACGGCTGGATGCACCCCCTGGGCTGATCGCAGCTCCGGGGTTGACGGCCGCGGTTCGCATCCTGAGACGGATGGGAGCGCGGGGGCGGAATGTGCCAGACTGCCCCCGTGCTCTCGTTCGCCATGATTATTGGCAGCAGGCGCGCCGGTCCGCAGTGACCGCCCCGTACGACCCGGTACGGCGCGGCCACCGTGCCCCAGACCCGCGCGCAGACCTCTCGCACCCGCGAGGGGTCTTTTCGTTTTCCGGACCATCCCACCGGATGCGAAGCGTGAGGGATCATAGGAGGAGCGCGGAACCGGTTATTCCGGTTAGACCGAGATCCATCCGACAGGAGTGCCAGACCACCATGAAGGATCTGCCCGACGACAGTTTCCATGTCTTCGACACCACGTTGCGCGACGGCGCGCAGCGCGAGGGCATCAACCTGACGGTCGCGGACAAGCTGACCATCGCCCGGCACCTGGACGACTTCGGCGTGGGCTTCATCGAGGGCGGCTGGCCCGGCGCCAACCCGCGCGACACGGAGTTCTTCGCGCGGGCCCGCGAAGAGATCGACTTCAAGCACGCACAGCTCGTCGCGTTCGGCGCCACCCGCAAGGCGGGCGTACGCGCCGAGGACGACGCCCAGGTCAGGGCGCTGCTCGACTCCCAGGCGCCGGTCATCACGCTGGTGGCCAAGTCCCACGACCGCCATGTGGAGCTGGCCCTGCGCACCACGCTGGAGGAGAACCTGGAGATGGTCCGGGACACGGTCGCGTATCTGCGCTCCCAGGGCCGCCGGGTCTTCCTGGACTGCGAGCACTTCTTCGACGGCTACCGGGCCAATCCCGGTTACGCCAAGCAGGTCGTTTCCGCCGCGCACGAGGCGGGCGCCGACGTCGTCATCCTCTGCGACACGAACGGCGGCATGCTCCCCGGGCAGATCGACGCGGTGGTCCGTACCGTCCTGGCCGACACCGGCGCGCGGCTGGGCATCCATGCCCAGGACGACACCGGCTGCGCTGTCGCCAACACCCTCGCCGCGGTCGACGCGGGCGCCACGCATGTCCAGTGCACGGCCAACGGGTACGGGGAGCGGGTCGGAAACGCCAACCTCTTCCCGGTGGTCGCGGCCCTGGAGATCAAGTACGGCCGACGGGTGCTGCCCAAGGGCGCGCTGGAGGAGATGACCCGGATCTCACACGCGATCGCCGAGGTCGTCAACCTGACGCCGTCCACTCACCAGCCCTATGTGGGTGTTTCCGCCTTCGCCCACAAGGCCGGGCTGCATGCCTCCGCCATCAAGGTCGACCCGGACCTGTACCAGCACATCGACCCCGAACGCGTCGGCAACACCATGCGGATGCTCGTCTCGGACATGGCGGGCCGCGCGTCGATCGAGCTCAAGGGCAAGGAACTGGGCATCGACCTCGGCGGCGACCGGGCCCTGGTGGGCCGGGTGGTCGAGCGGGTCAAGGAACGCGAACTCGCGGGCTACACCTACGAGGCCGCCGACGCCTCCTTCGAACTGCTGCTGCGCACCGAGGTCGAGGGTCGGGCCCGCCGCTACTTCCGTGTCGAGTCCTGGCGGGCGATCGTCGAGGACCGCCCGGACGGCACCCACGCCAATGAGGCGACCGTCAAGCTGTGGGCGAAGGGCGAGCGCATCGTCGCCACGGCGGAGGGCAACGGCCCGGTCAACGCCCTGGACCGGGCGCTGCGGGTCGGCCTGGAGCGGATCTATCCGCAGCTCGCGAAGATGGAGCTGGTGGACTACAAGGTCCGCATCCTGGAAGGCAAGCACGGCACCGAGTCCACGACCCGGGTGCTCGTCTCGACGACGGACGGCCAGGGGGAGTGGTCGACCGTCGGCGTCGCGGAGAACGTGATCGCGGCATCCTGGCAGGCGCTGGACGACGCCTACGCCTACGGACTGCTGCGGGCCGGGGTGGAGCCGCAGGAGTAGCGGACCGTGTGGGAGTCCGCGGCCCCGGCAGGGCACGAGGGGGGTGTAGCCCTGCCGGGGCCGCGGAGTATGAGGGGGCGGGATACGCGAGCGGTCTCGCTCGCCCAAGCTCGTTTAAGTTTGAACAACTATGAGGGTAGCAGGGGCCCGGCGACGCAAGGGGGTGGGGCGGGGCGGAAGTACCCCGTCCGGCGGTCCTTCCGCTCCGGCGGGCGCCGCCCATCCGGGTGGTCAAGCCGCGAGATGACCGGTCGGGCTGCGGAAGTTTGTGGAGTGCCGACAGCGTCGATTGTCCTTGAGAGCGCCAGGTGGCGCGAAATCCGCTGCCCAGTTCTGTTCTGCCTGCCCACCAAATCGCGCCCGACGTTGTATGAAATTGACATGCGTTTCCGGGGGTCCGGGAACGTACCGTCGATGCATGACCAATCTCGAAGGTGCGCCCGCTGAGGCGAGTCTCGAAGGTGCGCCCGCTGAGGCGAGTGACGTTCGCGGGCGCGTCGCCGAGCTGCACGCGATCCGCGAGCAGGCTCGGCGCGGCCCGAGCGAGCGGGCGACCGAGGCTCAGAAGGCCAAGGGGAAGCTGACGGCTCGCGAGCGGATCGATCTGCTGCTGGACGAGGGTTCCTTCACCGAGGTGGAGCCGCTGCGGCGGCACCGCGCGAGCGGGTTCGGGCTGGAGGCGAAGAAGCCCTACACCGATGGGGTCGTCACCGGCTGGGGGACCGTCCACGGACGGACGGTGTTCGTCTACGCACACGACTTCCGGATCTTCGGTGGGGCGCTGGGGGAGGCCCACGCGACGAAGATCCACAAAATCATGGACATGGCCATCTCGGCCGGGGCACCGCTGGTGTCCCTCAACGACGGCGCCGGCGCCCGCATCCAGGAGGGTGTCTCGGCGCTCGCGGGCTACGGCGGCATTTTCCAGCGGAACACCAAGGCGTCCGGCGTCATCCCGCAGATCAGCGTGATGCTCGGCCCGTGCGCGGGCGGGGCGGCCTACTCCCCGGCGCTGACGGACTTCGTCTTCATGGTCCGTGAGACCTCCCAGATGTTCATCACCGGACCCGATGTGGTCCAGGCGGTGACCGGTGAGAAGGTCTCGCAGAACGGGCTGGGCGGCGCGGATGTGCACGCCGAGACCTCCGGTGTGTGCCACTTCGCCTACGACGACGAGGAGACCTGCCTGGAGGAGGTGCGCTACCTGCTGTCGCTGCTGCCGCAGAACAACCGGGAGAACCCGCCGGCCGCCCCGTCCGACGACCCGGCGACCCGGCGCGGCGACGCGCTGCTCGACCTCGTCCCGGCCGACGGCAACCGCCCGTACGACATGCGCAAGGTCATCGAGGAGATCGTCGACGACGGCGACTACCTCGAGGTCCACGAGCGCTGGGCGACCAACATCATCTGTGCACTGACCCGGCTGGACGGCGCGGTGGTGGGCATCATCGCCAACCAGCCGCAGTCACTCGCCGGGGTGCTGGACATCGAGGCGTCGGAGAAGTCCGCGCGCTTCATCCAGATGTGCGACGCCTTCAACATCCCGCTGATCACGCTCCTCGACGTGCCCGGCTTCCTGCCCGGTGTCGACCAGGAGCACGGCGGGATCATCCGGCACGGCGCCAAGATGCTCTACGCCTACTGCAACGCCACCGTGCCGCGGATCTCGGTCATCCTGCGCAAGGCGTACGGCGGTGCCTACATCGTCATGGACTCCCAGTCCATCGGCGCCGACCTGACCTTCGCCTGGCCGACCAACGAGATCGCGGTGATGGGTGCCGAGGGCGCCGCCAACGTGATCTTCCGCCGTCAGATCGCCGAGGCCGACGACCCCGAGGCCATGCGCGCCCGCATGGTCAAGGAGTACAAGTCCGAGCTGATGCACCCCTACTACGCGGCCGAGCGGGGCCTGGTCGACGACGTCATCGACCCGGCCGACACCCGTGAGGTCCTCATCCGGTCCCTGGCGATGCTGCGCGACAAGCACGCCGATCTGCCGTCCCGTAAGCACGGCAACCCGCCGCAGTAGTTGTGACAAGGGAGACGAGACAACCGTGAGCACGCCCAGCGATATCGCCGATACCGTCACCGCCGGTTCGGCGGCCGCCCTGGTCCGCGTCGAGAAGGGCCACGCCGACGCCGAGGAGCTGGCCGCGGTCACCGCGGTGCTGCTCGCCCGCGCGGCCGCCACCGCGGGCCACCACCGCGCCGGCGGTACGGTCCGCCCGCCCCGCAGCGCCGCGCGCTGGCGTCGGCTGGAGCGCCGGCCTGCGTTCCGAGCCCCGCACAGCTGGCAGGGCTGAGCCCGCCGCCATCGCCTCCGGACGGCCGCACACCGCCCGGGCGCACCGGCTGGACACACTGCCCGCACCACGCACAGATCCCCTGTTCTCCTCGGAGAGCAGGGGATTTTGGCTTCTTCGGGCTGAGCCCGCCGCCATGGCCTCCGGACGGGGGCTGAGCCCGCCGTCATGGCCTCCGGACGGGGGCTGAGCCCGCCGCCATCGCCTCCGGACGGCCGCACACCGCCCGGGCGCACCGGCTGGACACACTGCCCGCACCACGCACAAATCCCCTGTTCTCCTCGGAGAGCAGGGGATTTTGGCTTCTCGGGCGACTCGGCTACCTCAGCCGGGCCATCAGGGCGTGCTCGACCAGGGTGATGAGTGCGCTCTTGGCCTCGCTGCGGTGGCGGGCGTCGGTGACGATGATCGGCGCGTCG